>SOKE01000024.1 GCA_004375875.1 Candidatus Babelota bacterium | reverse complement strand
CTGCTCCTCTATCAAGAAGTAACTTTACAATAGCTTCACAACCATCTCTTGCAGCCGCATGCAAGGGCGTAGAATCACCTTTATTAGTAGCAGCATTAACATTTGCACCTCTATCAATAAGCAAATTTCCAATAGCTTTATGACCCCAATATGCAGCCGAATACAAGGGCGTCCAGCCACCCTCATCAACAGCATTAATATTTGCACCTCTATCAAGAAGGCGTCGTACTTGTTCAAGATTTCCATCTTCTGCTGCTTGAATAAGATCTGGCCCCATTGCATGAGATAAACAAGTGATGAATAAAGAAAAAATAAAAATTACAGGATAATCCTGTATCTGATTGATTTTTTTCATGGTAAATATCCTCTCGTTTAAACAGTTGATATTCTAAAATTCCTAACCTAGCAACTACTGCCCCTCTTTGAATCCAATTTTCTTTAGAATTATCTGCTCCTTTAATCGTAGGTTTTACAAACTTAGGTTTTACAAATTTGTAAATATGCTGAAATAATTCTTGCGGTAAGACATTTGCTGGTGAATTAACTCCAAGACGTGAATGAATTACAATCAGAAACGCAAACATTCCTTCTCGTCTTTATCTTAAGAAGCTCTTATTTAGGCCAATGCCTTAATAGTTTTGCTATATCTGGATGGTTAAATTGCTCAGCTAAATGCAAGGGCCCAATCAATACAAAGTTCTTTTCTCCTTCTGTATACTGAATAATACTATAGAATGGTATCACCATCAAGTAGGATTATCGAATCTGTTATTCTTTTTTAATAGAAGGTAACACTGTTAAGTTCCACCTTTTCTTCTGCTGTACTCATGACATCTTTAATTATTACAGAGATGAGAATTGGAGACCTTTTTGATTCTTTTTATTATACTAAATCATACACTTGCTTTGCATAATAATAGTACAAACGCATTCTCAATAGTATGAAAGAAATACAAAAAGATAAACTTACTCCCTTGATACAACAATATTTTGCAATCAAAGAGCGCTATCATGATATGCTTCTTTTTTTTCAGGTTGGTGATTTCTATGAATTGTTCTTTGATGATGCAAAAAAAGCGTCGGCGTTTTTAGGGATTGCATTAACAAAGCGTGGCACTTGCAATGGTAAGCCTGTCCCTTTGTGTGGTGTTCCGATCCATGCCGTTGATCATTATTTATCAAAATTAATTCGTGGTGGATTTAAGGTTGCTGTTTGTGATCAACTAGAGGAACCCAAACCGGGTAAAGTGGTTGAGCGTGGTGTTACACAAGTTTTTACGCCAGGAACTTTAACTGATTCCAATTTGTTGGATGAAAAGTCGGCTTCCTATCTTTTTTCATTTTTTCCTACAGAAAAGCAATGGGGATTGCTCTTTGGGGAGCTGCTCACTGCACAGTTGTTTGCTACGATCTTGCCTTCAACGTCGCAAAAATTGTTAGATGCAGAATTATCACGTTTTTTTCCGGATGAGATTATATTGCCTGCGCTGCAGAATGTACATTCATTGCATTCTTTTTTTAGGCAACGTGGTTATTTTATCAGCGTAATGCCATTTGATAGTTATGATAAACAACTGTTGGAGAATACGCAGCAGTGGGTACAACGGCAATTCAAGCCAGAAGTATATGCTCAGCTTGAAGCAAATCATACACTACTATTAAGTTTTTCACTTTTTCATCATTATTTAAAAAAATATCAAGAAGTGGCTCTTGCGCAATTTAGCACCGTCAATTTCTACCAGCCAGATGATTATCTCTTTTTAGATGCAGCAACACAGAGTAATCTTGAGCTGCTAAAAAATAGTCAGGATGGTGGCAGAAAAAATACACTATTTGCCGTACTGGATTCAGCTGTTACTTCTATGGGTTCACGCATGATAAAAAAATGGTTGGTGCGTCCGTTGGTCAATCAGGAGGCTATTGAACAGCGTCTTGATTCAGTGGAGATTATTTTACAGCATATTGTATTGATGCAGCAGCTTGAAGAATTGCTGAGTAAGATTGGTGATATTGAACGCATTGTAGGGCGCATAACGCTTGGAAGGGCAGGGGTGAATGATTATCTCCTTATTTGCAATGCGCTTTCTTATATTCCTGCGCTCAAACAGTTATTGCAATCCCATGGTCAGAACAGTTTACTTGTTTCTATTGCAGTTTCTATGCAGAATTTTACTACTCTGATCCAATTATTGAAAGCGGCACTCAATGATGATTCAGATCAAGCTCGGATTATCAAACGTGGTTTTGACAAATATCTCGATGAATTGTGCGATTTGGTTGAGCATGGTAATCAGCAATTTATTATGCTTGAACAGCGTGAACAAAAAAAGACTGGTATTGCTTCGCTCAAAGTTGGCTATAATCAGGTACATGGGTATTATATTGAAGTAACCAAACCAAATCTTCGTTTGGTTCCCGATTATTATATTCGTCGTCAGACACTTTCGGGCAAAGAGCGTTTTATAACTCAAGAGTTACAGGAGTTTGAACATAAAGTGCTTGCTGCACGATCAGAGATTGAAACGGTTGAAAAAGAGGTTTTTGATCGGGTTAAGCGTGAAGTACTTTTGTATAGCAATGGGCTGCGCAAGTTGTCATGGGCAATCAGTCACTTAGACGCCTTGCTTGGCTTTGCCCGAGTAGCTTATAATAATGGCTATATACGTCCAACGTTCAATGATAGGTGTGATATTATTATTAAAGCAGGACGTCATCCAGTGGTTGAGCGTGTTCTTACAGCTAATTTTATTTCGAATGATGTGCAATTGACTAATGAGGAGTCACTTTGGATTGTGACCGGTCCAAATATGGGAGGGAAATCAACTTATCTCCGTCAAGTTGCCCTTATCTGTATCATGGCTCAATGTGGTTCATTTGTTCCGGCAAAAGAAGCTCATCTTGCCTTGCTTGATCGTATTTTTACGCGTATTGGTGCTGGTGATAATGTGGCCGAAGGCAAAAGTACGTTTTTAGTTGAGATGGAAGAAACCGCAACGATTTGTACACAAGCAACACCAAATAGTTTAGTTATACTGGATGAAGTTGGCCGTGGAACTAGTACCTTTGATGGGCTTGCCTTGGCACAGGCGGTGGTTGAATATATTTATAAGGTAATTCAGGCTAAATGTCTCTTTGCTACTCACTATCATGAACTAACTTTGCTTAAGGATTATTTTCCTGGCATTGTGAGTTATTATGCCGCCAGCAAAAAGACCTCAAAGGGTGTTTTGTTTCTCTATACGATTACCAAAGGTGTTGCCGATGGAAGTTTTGGAATTGAAGTAGCTAAATTGGCACAACTTCCAGAAGCGGTTATTAAGCGGGCACAAGAGGTTTTATGGGTATTGACTACCGCTGAAGAGCATCAAAGTGAAGCTATTGTTGGCAGTCTTGGGTCATTGAAGAAAGATAGAAAAACTAAGGTCAAAAAAGAGGACAATGTGGTTTTTTCGGGAGCCTATGAACAATTAATGCAGGAAAATAGTGATCTTAAAGCTTCAGTTGGCAAAATTTGTGAGAAGATTAAACAGTATGAACGGCGGATAGCTCTTTTGGAGAAAATTGATTTTGATGAGCTTTCGCCTAAACAGGCATTTGATCTTCTTTGGCGGTTTAAAGAAGGTTCAGGCTGAAGAGCAGGTATTTAAAATGGTTTTTTAGTCTACTTTCGTTAATTAAACCTGGATATTTGAAATTGTCTGTGATATATTAATAAAAAGTTATTTTCTGTGTATTTCTTTTATTATATCGATAAATTTTTGTGGAATTAAGATGGAACAATTAAAGACATTCGATAAATATGCTATTTTTCAGACTGGTGGCAAACAATATCAAGCAGTTGAAGGAAAAACATTAGCTATCGAGAAAATAGAAGGAGAGCCAGGCAATATTGTTGAATTTGATAAGGTTCTTTTGCGCAGGTTTGATAAAGAGCAGATTGAAATTGGACAACCCCTGCTTGAGGGAGGAAAAATCCGTTGTTCTATTATTAAACAGATAAAAGGCCCTAAAATTATCATCTTTCATTTTAAGCGTCGCAAAAAGGTTCGTGTAAAACGCGGTCATCGTCAGCCATATACTGTTGTGCGCATTGAAGCAGTCTAAAATTAGATTTCATTTCTTTTGAAAATTTCCTTTCTAGCGTAGATCTTTAGCCTTTTACAAGTAATGAATTTTTCTTAATTTAGTTTTTTATTTAGATATAAGGCTTATCAGTATTATGTCGTTTTTTCTTGTCTTTTCTTTTGATAATTCTCTATTATAAAATTAAGCGCCAAAGTTTAATGGTGGTGGAAAAAAGGAGAGAAGTAATGAAGAACAGAATTTTGTTTAGTTTCTATTCGATGCTTTTAATTGGGCTGGCGTTTAATCTTGGAGCGATTAGGAAGCCACTCGCTAAGCCATATGAGGAACAAAAAATTGAGCGAAAAGAACTAAAAGGAGAAATTAAGCTCTATAAGGCACCAACAGTGGCTGATATTAAGGCATATAACAACATTGTTTTTAAAAAACTCGGTATATTTGAAACTAAGAATTCCCGTTTTAATGATTTAGAAGGGCTTGCTGCAATAATTATAAGACATGCTCTTTCGCGTGGTATGAATATGTTTACTAAATATGGGTTGTTTTTTCCACTTACAAATCCTATGGAACGTCGTATTGAGCCAATTTTGAAGAAGATAAAGGACAAGATATTTAAAGCTGAAAGATATGCTGTTTATCCCTTTGAAGAAAAGGCCTTTGGAGATCCATTTATATATCTTGATTTTGAATCACGAAAGCGACTTTTTGCTAATGAACTACAAGAGCTCAATAAATATTATGAGCTAGTTGTTAAAGCTATCAAGCAACTTGATAAAACAACCAGATTTCCGGATAGTTTATCCTTTGAGGCCTTGCAAAAATAGGGAAAAAGAAAAGGATTTATGAAGAAAAAGGCAGGAGAGAAGTAATGAAGAAAAAATGCATAGTATTTGTTATGTGTCTTGTAGCCATTCTATTTAATTTTTGTAGTGTAGCTAAATCGTTGCCAAAAGAATTAGAAATATCACAGCCAGCTTTATCTGGAGCGCCTGAGTTAAAGAGTGCATTACGTATCAGTACTGAAATGATGAATGTCTATAAAATTCTTTTTCTAATGAATAAGGGATTAATTCCCACTATAGCTATAAAGAAACTTACGGAAGAAGAGCGTAAAAGATGGCAAAAAGGACGTGACAGATGGCTTAATATTGCGAAAGATCTTAGGCTTTTTGTTGAGAAAAATGCTAAAAGCTTGGTATCGGAATTAAAAAAGCTCGAACAGATTAATAAGAAACTATTTAATACCCTAGAGGAAGTAAAGGTAATTGATCGCGATGCTGTAGCAAATTTTTTAGAAGACCAACTTGGAGATTCTCGTAGAGAAGCAGAAAAGATCCAGCAGATATTAAAGAAAAAATTTATTTTTGGTTTTTCTAAGAAGGAGGCACGGGATTTGTTAGTTATGTTTGGGGCATATCTTAGTGAATCTATAAATTTAACTTTGATCCGTGCCATAGAGTTAACTCCAGAATATATCCAGAAGAAGCTTTTAGAGGAATTAAAAACCAAAACAAAAAGAGAAAAAAGGAGAGAAAGATGAATATCAAGAAAATTGCACTTGGCATAGGTTGCACATTAGCAAGCTCCAGCTTATTTGGTTTAGTAGCTGAATACAAAGCAGAAGATAAAAGAGCATTCAATTCTTTGATTAGAGTTTGGCCATTAAAATTAAGGAGTCAAGAGGTACGAGATCAACGTATTGAAGATTTAGCATGTCTGTCTGCACTTATGATGAATCGACTTCTTATTGTTATAAGAGTTTTGAAACTTGATATTGATGTAGCAAGTATAGAGGTATTGATCAAGCCGTTTCTCAAAAAGGCATTGGGTAAAGTTGATTTGTTTAAGGCAAATCGATATGCCGTTAATGAATTTGAAAATTCAATTGTAGAACAACGAAAAAAAACAGCAGAAGATTGGAGGAAACAACTTGGCCGACTTCCTCGTGGGGAAGCGGAAAAAGATATTAATAAAGTAATTTTTGAAGACGCATTGCCAAAATTTAACAAAAACTGGCGTCAGGTTATCCGGGCACGGAGAAGTCTTGGTGAGGTAGTTGAACTTCCAGAAGAAATGACTATTAAATCAATAAAAAAATTAGGAAAAAAAAGTACAACAAGGAGTTCATAGAAAGGAAAAAATGATAGATAAAAGAATTTTGTTTAGTTTCTATTCGATGCTTTTAATTGGGCTGGGGGCTAATCTTGTGGCAGTTAATCCATATAAGCTGCCTCCTCGAGAAAAGGGTCCATTTGAATGCATACCTTTCTATAAAAAACTTTTAACTCCCACCTTGTTTTATAAGGATAAGCGCCTCAAACAGCTAGAGGTCCTTGCTGCCACTTATATAAAGGAGGCAATAGCTCAAGTTGAAAAAATAAACAAAATAAATGAAGAAATAGAGCAGAAACCGGTGATATCCATTTCACCATATTTAAATTCTTTGATAGAGACAATATATGGATCTCAAGAGGCAAATGAAGACGATGTGAGAAAAGCAAAGGTTTATATTAAAGGTATGAAGATGTTCATGTTTAAAGAAAAAACATTCAGAGATTCTAAAGTTATTGATATATACCAGAAGAAATATGAAAAATTAGGAAAAGCACAATTGGAAAGTTTTCTTCGAGCAGAGTTGCGTTTGCTTGAAAAAGGGTATAAAGAAATTATTGATGCAATAGATAAATTAGGAAGAAAGACAAAATTGCCGCGTGAGATTACAATTGAGACACTTTCATCTTTCTCTAGCAGAAATGGACCATCGCGATCTCATTGATTTAATGCAAACATTTAAGGAAGATCCATCAGGTAATAGCTTTCCTGTTGCGTGATGCGAAAAAGATTAGCAGAAGATTTTTAGTTATAGTTTCGTGATCTTTTCTAAATCTTGATTGTATCCTGAAAAGATGAGGCGATCACCTTCTATAACAACATAATCCTTATCGATAGAAATAATCTTTTCCTGTTTCTTTGCTCCTAAACAATGAACCTGGTAATTTTTAAAGAGGTTAAGATTTCCTATTGTTTTACCAACAAATTGTTTTGGAGCGACAATTTGGCTGATTGAAAAATTTTTGGTAAGCCGAACTAAATCGGTAAATGGTGAGCTTAAGCTGTCGGCAAGTTTAATTCCAATATCTTTTTCGGGTAAAATAACGCGATCTGCACCAATGAGTATAAGAATCTCTTTATGTATATCATTGATGGCACGGGCAATAACATAAGGAACTTTTATGTGTTTTTTAAGTAGTGCGGTAATTAAAATTGTTTGTGCAAAATTTTCGCCCATGGCTACAATAATTGTGTCCATTTCTTCAACGCCGATGTTATAAAGTGATTCCTCATCAGTAACGTGCATACAAATTGCATGCGTAACTTTATCTTTGATAGACGCAACAATTGTTTCATTACTATCGACTGCCATAACTTCCATTCCATTTTCAGCTAAGGTAACGGCAAGTTGATATCCAAATCGTCCGAGACCTATAACACAAAACTTCATAGTATCCCTATTTTTAAACCTAATATTTTTTAACCTAACATAACCCGTTCTTCTGGATAGGAAAATTCTGCTTCAGCTTTTTTCCATAATGCTTGTTTTCTAAGTGCAAAAATAAGTGTTAGTGAACCAATTCTTCCAACGATCATAGTGATAATAATCATAAATTTGCCTAGTAGAGTCAGACCACCAGTTAGCCCTGTTGATATGCCAAGATTGGCAAAAGCAGAAGTTGCTTCAAAAAAAAGAGGAAAGAAACTGCTATATCGTTCACTTATGAGTAAACAAAAGGTAGTAAGTAAAATCCAGCCGATACCAAGAAAAATGATTGCGATAGCCCTATATACTTGATCTAATGGAATTGTTCTTTCTTTAATTTCAACTGAGGTTCTTCCTGTAATAGCAGTACGTATTGTAGCAAGGAAAACTACAAATGTGTTGATTTTTATCCCACTACCGGTTGATCCAGATGCAAATCCAATAAAGGCGTATATCATGGCAAGAAAAAGGGTAACTAAATATACTTGCCAAACGTTAAAAACAATAAATCCAACTCCTCGGAACGCAAGACCTTGAAAAAGGGCATTAAGCATCATAAGAATTGGGTTTCCTAGCGATGCAAGTGTATTATTACGTTCTAGTACAAAAAATAATAGTGTACTGAATGTAGTAATACCCAATGAACCATAAAGAATGATTTTAGTAGTAAGTGAAAGTTGATGTCGTTGTTTTTTAGTACGAGCTATCCAATATGATATGAGTTCTTTCCAAGTCAAAAATCCTAAGCTTCCTATGAGAATTAATCCTATGGTAGTGATGAGCATAAGATAGTTATGATTATAGTTTTGCATTCCATGAGGAAAAAGAGAGATGCCAGCACAGCAAAAGGATGATATGCTGTGGAAAATTGATAAAAAGATTCCTTGTCCTAAATTATAATCATTGCGGATAGCTATAAAAGTCAAAAATGCACCAACCAGTTCTGTAATGACTGTTAGAAGTATAATAAACAGCACTATTTTTTTTACATTTTTCCATTGTGCGATATCTAAGAGCTGTCCGGTCATTAATTGTACTGCCAAACCGAGATTAACAAAAAGGGAGATAAAAAAGACAGTAAGGGTAATAAGTCCAATTCCACCAATCTGAATCAGTGCAAGAATAATGCAATGCCCAAAAAAGGTGAAATCATTCAGTGGTATGGTAAACAAGCCAGTAACACAGGTAGCAGACGTAGCAGTGAAGAACAAATCAATAAATGGAATAGGACATGTGCGTGCGAGTGGTAGAGCAAGTAATAAGGTACCGGTCAAAATGATCAGAACCATTGATATTAAAATGGTCCGCGCTGGAGAAAAATGAATTAATTTTCTACTACCCATCTTACAATCTTAAGCAGTTACCAATTAAACGCTATTTTAGAATAAGTATAATATAATTTTGTACTAAGTGAAATAGTAAGGGGGAAATTGTTTATAATGATTCGTGCTGTTAACTCATTCATATAAGCTTCTTTTCTAAGAATAATTCAATCTGATCGATAGCAATACGTTCTTGCTTTGTTGTATCGCGATCTCGTGCTGTTACTTTCTTATCTGAATCGCTTTCAAAATCATAGGTAAAGCAGTAAGGTGTGCCTATTTCATCATTACGGCGATAACGCTTACCGATTGAGCCTGATTCATCAAATTGGACAATAAAGCCCTTGTTTTTAATAGCTTCATAAATTTTGTACATCGGTTCATTTTGTTTTTTGGTAAGTGGAAAAAAAGCAGCTTTAATTGGTGCTAGTTTTGGCGAAAGTTTAAGCACAACGCGTGATTCACCCTCGATTGTATCTTCGTCATAGGCATCAAAAAGTACCGTCAAAAAGAGACGATCAACGCCAACTGAGCATTCAATTACCGTAGGTACAATTGATTTTTTTGTTTCTTCATCATAAATAGAAAGATCTTTGCCTGAATGTTTAATATGTTGTGAAAGGTCATAGTTGCCGCGATGAGCAATGCCTTCTAATTCCTTCCAACCAAAGGGGAAATGATATTCTACATCGGTACAGCAGGTTGAATAATGTGCAAGTTCAGTTGGTTCATGGTATCGAAGTCGCAAGTTTTCTTTTTTGATACCGATTGAAAGATAGAAATTGAATCTATTGTCTTTCCAGAATTCAAAATGTTTTTTGGCATTTTCTTCTTTACAGAACCATTCAAGTTCCATTTGTTCAAATTCGCGCATTCTGAACAAGAACTGTTTTGGAGTTATTTCATTGCGGAATGCTTTGCCGATTTGTGCTATGCCGAATGGAAGTTTAAGTCGATTAGTTGTAATCACATTTTTGAAATTAACAAAGATTTCTTGTGCTGTTTCTGGACGAAGGTAGGCAATTGATTTTTGATCCTGAACGGCACCAATTTGTGTTTGAAACATCATATTAAATTGTCGAACTTCGCTCCAATTTTTTTTGCCGCAATGAGGACATGCTTTTTCTAGATCTATCTCATCAATTCGAAATCGATGTTTGCAGTCACGACACTCAACCATTTGGTCAGCGAAATGATCCACATGTCCTGATGCTTTCCACAGAGCATAGGGGCCAAGTAAAGCTCCTTCAAACAAAATTATTTCGCCTGGTACTTCTGAGAGTGAAGAAAGCCATGTTGAACGAAGATTTCTTTTGAGCAATGTGCCTAAATGACCAAAATCGTAGACTCCATTAATTCCTCCATAAATTTCAGCTGATTGATAGACAAATCCACGACGCTTGCAGAGTGAAACTAATTTATCAAGCGTAACCTTCTGTTCATGCGTGAGAGCCATGTATTATCCTCAAAAAAAGATTTGAATTTTTACAGTTTGTCTTTTAATTGACTGAGTATCGGCATGAATTCACTCAGCTATTATTTAAGAGGCTAATATAAAGGGGGTTTTTTGACAAGAATGAATGTTTATCATATTCCAGGAGGCTGGTGTTAATTGCTCATTTTGCTATAATATAAAATGCTTATCATAATAGTGATTTTAGATAGTCGTTAATTTTATAAGGATATTTATGAAACGGTTTACATATATTATTGCAACATCCTTTATTGCTTTACTTTTTTTGGGAGTGCCTTTTTTCTTGTTTTTGAAAGAAAGGTTAAATAGGGAAGTTCTACAAAAGAGTATTGACCAGATTAAGATTGAACAATCGGAACTTATGAAACAGGTAGGATTAGCTCCAGTAGAAAGGCTGGTGACAAAAAGTGAGGTGTGGCGTCCGATTCAAGAACAGATGAAAGATACGGTGGTGCAAGTTTTTGCACAAATTTCTGAACTGGATATGTGTCAGCCTTATAAAACGCCTGCGCAGGGTTCGGCATATGGAAGTGCATTTTTTATTAATGAGCAAGGTGATTTAATAACTAATGCACATGTTGTAAATCAGGCACAAGCAATTTGGATTCAGATCCCATCACTTGGAAAACGAATTATCGATGTTGATGTTTTGGGAATTGCCCCTGAACGTGATTTGGCTTTATTAAAAGTACAACCTGCAGATCTTGAATTTATTCGTAAAACAATTGGTCATATTCCATTTTTACCACTTGGTGATTCTGATCAGATACGACGAGCAGATGAAGTATTAGCGCTTGGTTACCCATTGGGACAACAATCGTTGAAGAGTACAAGTGGTGTTGTCAGTGGACGTGAATCTCATTTTATTCAGACAAGTGCACCAATCAATCCAGGAAATTCTGGCGGACCATTATTGAACATTAATGGAGAAGTAGTTGGTGTCAATACGATCTATGTTCCTGGTGCCCAGAATGTGGGGTATGCGGTACCAATTAATGATTTAAAGATTGTATTGTCAGATCTGTATAAAGTACGCATTTTGCATCTACCGTTCTTAGGTATTCTTTACAATAACGCAAATGATACATTGGTTGAATTTTTGCGCAATCCAAAACCTGGTGGTTGTTATATTACTGAAGTTATCAAAAATAGTACGCTTGAAAAAGCAGGAGTTCGACAAGGCGATATGCTTTATTCGATGAATGGATATGATGTTGATCTATATGGCGAAATGAAGGTTCCGTGGAGCGAAGACAAAATTTCTATCCTGGATTATAGATTACGATTATCGATTGGCGATGAAATTCGTCTGATTGTCTATCACAATGGTGAGCGCAAAGAGATTGTGACGCAACTTGATCATGTTACTTTGCCTGCTATTAGAATAGTATATCCGGCTTATGAAGATATTGATTATGAGGTTTTTGGGGGCATGGTTGTTATGGAATTGACATTAAATCACCTTGGTCTCTTGGCTAACAAAGCTCCAGGTCTTGCGCGCTTTACTGAGATGCAAAATCAAGTTGAGCCCGTTTTGATAGTGACACATATTTTCCGAACATCACAACTTTATCGTGTAGATGCCTTGCGTGAAGGTTCCACCATTAATGAACTGAATGGTGAACCGGTGCGAACACTCAATGATTTTCGTAAGGCATTAAGAAAGAGCTTAGATTCCAAGTTTGTAACGGTACGTGTGTCGGATAATATTGCGCGTATTTCAGATAATATCCTTATTGCACTGCCGTTTGAAACAGTTCTAGCAGAAGAGTCGCGACTGTCACGCGAATATCATTATCAGCTTAGCGAAATGAGCAAGGAGCTTATTACTGATGCAAAGATATCTACTGCAGTAACTAAAGTTGCGCAAGCTTAAATAAAGATAGTTGATATAGTTTTTTATCTACTTAGTTAGGCTTGCACTTAAAAAGAACATCAGTAATTGTTTCTAAAAAAAACAGCTTTAGCCTTCCTTTTGATGAATATCATATGATAAGTTGTTAGTTGTTATGAATATCTAAAGATAAACAAATAATATTAAGTATTTCTGATGATTTATCGTTAAAACTGGAGAAATATAGCTATAGTTATTGGTATATAAAAAGTAATCGAAGAACTAATTAAAAAAGGAGTGATGTATGGGCCAAAATATTATTGCTAATATTTTTCGGGTTATTGGGTTTAACTCATTTATTCTTATTTTCTTATCAGGGCATTTTTTGATAAAAGGATCACATCCACCAACAGAACGATCAGCACATTTTATTCTCTATCTCGATGATGAGGCACAAGAAGAACAAATAAAAGACCTTTTGGAAAGTCTTTTGAAGAATAACATAAAGGAAGTTTTAAATTTAAAAGGAGCACATCGAGATATCATCCTTGGACCAGAAAATACAGAGCAAGAAATAATTAAGCATATCGAACGAAATCCAGAAGAACCAGTTATTATTGCAATGGGAGCAAGAGCGTCAATTATTGCAAAAACAACACAAATATTAGAAAAGGAAGGCAAAAGAAAAATTCATACCATTATTCTATTTGATCCAACTGTTGTCGAATGGAAAAGGAAACAGGAGGAATGGTTTTCTCGTTGGCATCCTATTGAATTTAATTACAACTGTATTAGTAATCGCATTTATAATTTTTACTCTGAATCTAAAGCCGCACCCTCAGGATATCGAAAAATTACACCTGCTCTCGGCATAGAGCCGGCTCCTTCACACAAGCTCTATCTTAAGGCAGTAAATATGAAATGTTTATATAATACACCACAATGCATATACAATGCCTTGCCTTTTTTTAGAGAGGACAGTACTTTTACAAATGAATTCCAATTCAGTATTCCTTTGATTCCAAAGGCAATTGAACTGGCAAATGAGAAGTTTAAAATCAATACTGATCTCTTATGTGTCCTATTTAACCAGCAATGTCCACATCCTGCTATACCAGATAAAGATTTGCCTTTTTTATTTATAAATCGATTTACTGAACTTAAAGAAAACTATTTAGAATATATTGTTGCAAAAGCAAAACTACCAGAACTCGGACTCAAATGGTTATCAAATGATTATATTTGGACATCAGAAAATTTGTCTGCTGAGCAAAAGGAACAAATTGAACTAGAGTTGAATCGAGAAGCTGGATACAATGCATTTATTCAAGCAGAGGCCCCTGATTTGACAATTCGCAAAGGAATTATGCATCGTATTACGGAAGGATGGACAAAAAAATTGATTATTGATCATCTTTGGAAATGGTTTAAAGAGGTACCAGCTATAAGAGACAATCCACATAAAGGAGAGTTTGTACAAGTTTATGTTGGCAATGATCTTTGTGTTGAGGAAAATAATTATTTAAAAAATCGATATCCAAAAGTCAAAAAAGCGTTGGAATCACTTTTAAGAAGGTCTTTAACTGGGAAAGTACTGACTATTGCTGTTGTTTGCAGTGGTGGTGGCATTCGTGCTACCCTTACCACTCTCGGTTTTCTGCGTGGGCTTAAGAAAATAGGCCTATTGGATGCCGTAACCTATATATGTACTCTTTCCGGTTCCACATGGGCAGTTGGACCATGGATGTCATCTGTTCAAGAAATTGAAGATGTACAGGCTAGATTAATAGAGAGATTGCCACGAGGTTTTGTATCTGCTGAACTTAACACAACTGCGATGATAAATGCATTGCTAGTAAAATGGTCATTTGAACAACCAATTACATTGGTAGATTGGTATGGTGTATTTTTGGCAAATATGTTATTGCCTAACCAAGATGTTTATCTGTCAAAACAGCACGATAGAATTAAAAATGGGGATTTACCATTCCCTATTTACACCGCCGTTGATACTGATGAGAAACATTGGTATGAATTTACGCCTTATGAAGTTGGTGGGGCATGGCTGGGGCACTATATTAAATCGTGGGCTTTCGGAAGAAAATTTGCTTATGGCTTTTCACAAGATCAAGCTCCTGAACAATCCTTTGGATTTTTTATGGGAATATTCGGTTCAGCTTTTGCAGCTACGTTTGGTCGAATATACAATAGGATGGTAAACCCCAAAACTTGGACTGGAACAATTCTTTCACCACTCTTAGAGAATAGTAAAAAACGACCATCTCAAGGAGAAGTCTTTAATTTTACCTATGGTATGCCAGAAAGTTCGATTAAAAATAAACCTTATATGAAAATGGTTGATGCAGGGCTTGATTTTAACCTACCATATCCTCCCATTAGTGGTGAGCGTCCAGAAAGAAAAGCAGATATAATTATATTTGTAGATGCTTCAAAAACACCTCGATTAAATACAACTGAGGAGTATGCTCGCATGCGTAAGCTTCCATTTCCTTCTAGATCTATTTATTATGATCGAACTATCAGTGTTTATGAGGATAAAGATTGTCCAACTGTTATCTACATGCCGTTGTTTCAAGATAAAGATCTCATAGAAAACTTCAAAGAAGGGCCGGAATATAAAAAACTTGAGAGGGAAGCTGAATTTATTGATCTTATGGATGATGTTATGGTATTCGTTCTTCAGAAGTGTATGGAAACTCCCCATCCTATTCCCACTTGTAGTACCTTTAACTTTCAATATCCTGCGGAAGATGCTAGGCGGTTAAGCTCCTTAGCAGAATTTAATGTGAGAGCAAATAGAGTTTCTATTCTTGATGCTATAAATAGATTTATTACAAAAATTGAGAGACAAGAGCTGGTGAAAGCTTCCCGCAATTCTAATCTTACCGTTTGTTCGAAAGACAAAAATACGATTTCACCGAGCGTGGGCTCAAAATAATTTTCTAGAAGCCGGGGGCTATTTTAATAACTAGCCATAAATTGTTATATCGTGTGGTAAATAATAAGGAATTTGATTAGGATTGGGGCCAGCTTCAATCCTGCTTGCCCACATCGTTTTCATATGTGGCCATTGTACAGGGGTCTCAAAAATATCTGTGAGTGTAATATTATTATTGGAAAGATGAATTTCTTTTAAATTTTTCAATTGTCCTAATAGAACAAGATCTTTCTTGGAAAGAGAATTTCCCCTTACATCAAGTCTGGATAATGATTGTAACTGATTAAAAGAAGCTGGAATTTCTGAGAGATGACAGCCTGAAATATTCAGATCCTCTAGAAAAGGCATTTTAGAAATTTTTTCTAGGGTCGCAGGACACAATGGATTTGAACTTACATAGAGATGTTTTAAAGCATGCAATTTTGTAAGTTCTTCAGGAAGTTCAACAAAACCGTTCACCGAAAGGTTAAGAGTAACGATTTGATTCACAATTGAACTTGTTGCACATTTCTTAATAAATGAATTAAACGCAGGCATATCTTCGACTAACTTATTTATGGCTAAGTCCAAATAGATTGGATTATTTCCCTGCCGATTACCAATACGAATCAAAAAGTTATATATTTGAGAAAGAAAATCCTGACATGACTGCCCTTCTTCTTTTCTTTTTAGACAACACCTTATTTTGATGTGCTTGCCAGGGATAGTAACGGTTTGATTGAGATATGTACAGGTTGAAGCAAAATTATTAACTTCTTTCCAACCTACAAAATTATTAACTTCTTTCCAATATTCAAGGTATTGAGCAATATGCCATAAAACATTTCTGGGAAGATTACAGATCAAACTATTTTCACCCTTTTCATTTTCTGAATCATTAACTGAATCTACTTGCATTCCAATAAGAGAAGAACTAAACCACAAAAATATAGTAAGAAATAAGAATAAATATGACATATATTCTTCGCTGCGTTTCAATTTTTGTATTAAACTAACACTCTATCATACCAAAATAGATAGAGAAATGTGAGATAAAAATTTTTTTTACAAAGAGAATATTTTGCTTCCCAGCAATTAGAGCTTATCCGAAAGTTTTTGGAACCTATATAATAAAATAATTATGTAGTTCATTCGCGCTTATAGTGTGATCCGAGCCGAAGGCGAGAGGTTACCTTTTAAGCGCTAGAGGGATAAATAAGGGAGGGATCCCTTATTTGCCCTTGTATTAAATATATTGGGCACGCAATATATTTATTTACAAGCTCTTAAAAAAAGAAAGACAGCTATGTCACATGAGTTTCTTTTAAAAGCTAATCACAAATGAAAAAAATTGTTATAATCTTTTCGACAATGATGTTTTCGTTTTTGAATTTTTTATATTTTTTCTCATTTTCTGTTTCTTGAAAATGATTTATGGAGAAAGTAATGGATCGTCGTTTAGTTTTCCTCAAAAAAAGAGATGATTGGAGCCAATTGCAAAAAACTGTACATAATTCTGTTGTTCAACTATTTGCACAGGTGGCTGAATTTAATTGGCTTGAGCCATATAAAGTTCGTCGCGAATATGAACGGCGTGGCAGCGGGTTTTTTATCAATGACGAAGGATATTTAATTACCAATGCACATATTGTTAATGAAGCAAAAACAATGTGGATTCAAATTCCTGGTTTTGGACGAAAACCGCTTTTTGCTGATGTTGTTGGTTTTTGTCCAGATCGTGATTTGGCATTATTACGGGTAAAAGAAAAAGATCGCACGTTCATTCAATCACAAATTGGTACTATTCCCTGTCTGTCTCTTGGAGATTCAGATACCGTTGAACGTACAAGTAAGGTGCTTGTTTTGGGATATCCTCTCGGTCAACATCGCATGAAGGTTGCTACAGGGGTTATTAGTGGCAGGGAATCAGTAGCTGGACGTATTTTTTTACAAATTACGGCGCCTGTTAATCCAGGCAATTCGGGCGGTCCATTATTGGATAATAATGGCAATGTTATTGGTGTAGCTATTGCTGCTTCTTCTCGTGCACAAAATGTTGGATATGCAATACCGATCAATGAACTTAAACTTGTCCTTGATGATTTGTATACTATCCCATTTGTTCGTCGAACCTATCTTGGCGCGCGCTTTAACTATTCAAGTGATGAGCAGGCATCGTTTTTGGGTAATCCATTGCCAGCAGGGTTTTATGTGAATAAGGTATTTAGAAATTCACTTTTTGAAGATGTTGGTGTTCAAGCAGGTGATATGATTTATGAATTTAATGGTTATCATCTTGATGCATACGGCGATGCTAAGGGTCCTTGGTCACATGATAGAGTTTCGATTTTTGATTTAGTTTCGCGCTTGAAAATTGGTGATGAGATTTCTCTGGTTATTTATCGAAATGGAAAGCGTCAGGAGGTACGTTTTACGTTTACTTTAATTAACCCTTATCCAATCCGTCGGATCTATCCTGAATATGAAAAGGCGGAGTATGAATTATTTGGCGGCATGGTGATTATGCAGCTTGAAGAGAATCATCTTCCTTCACTAATCAAACTGATGCCATACCTTGTCAAATATAATAAGATAGAAAATAAAGTTGATCCAATTTTGGTTATTTCTCATATTATGCCAGGTTCCTATGCACATCAACTGCGTAATTTGATGCCCGGTTTTACTATTTCTGAAATAAACGGTACAACAGTTAAAACGTTGGCACAACTGCGTGATGCTCTTTCAACAAGTGTACAAACCGGTTTTGTTACGCTTAAAACAACTGATGATGTATTTGTTGTTTTTTCGCTTAAAAAAATTCTTGAGCAAGAGTCTCAGCTTGCTAAGGATTTTGTCTATCATATCTCACCAACAATACAGGCACTGATGCGAAAGTAAATAATGCCTGAGAAAAAGCGGCTCGATCATTTGATTCATGAGCAAATGCCTCAGTATAGTCGACGGCAGATTCAAAGTTGGATTATGCAAGGTAAGGTAACGGTTGATGGACGAGTAATTTCTAAATCCGGCACTGCAGTGTATGAAGATGCTGAGATTATTGTCAAGGCAGAAGAGCCAAAATATGTTAGTAGAGCTGGATATAAGCTTGAATATGCACTCGATTGCTTTAATGTTGATGTTAATGGTCTTGTTGTACTTGATGCTGGAATTTCGACGGGAGGTTTTACCGATTGTTTACTGCAACGTGGTGCGGCAAAAGTATTTGGCGTTGATGTGGGGTATGGGCAGGTTGCTGAAAGAATACGTCGTGATAAACGAGTAATAGTGCTTGAACGGACGAATCTACGCCATTTACGGGCTCGCGATATTGGAGAACAGGTTGATCTTATAACGCTCGATCTTTCATTTATTTCTATTTTGAAGGTGATGGATGCCGTTGTTTCATTGCTTAAAGATGATGGGCATCTTATCACGCTCATAAAGCCTCAATTTGAATCTCACAAAGGGGAGGTTGGTCGTGGAGGAATTATAACAGATCCTGTTGTTCATAAGGCAATTATCAATCGAATGATCGAAGGAATCGAAGCCTACGGTTTTATCTGTATGGGTTTGGTAGAATCGCCTATTCTTGGTGCAGCTGGCAATAAAGAGTTTTTGGCTTTGTTTAAGCGAAAGCTTGCATAATTGAACCTTCGTGTGAGATCAAGAAAATTCTAAAATAACTATTTTATTTCTTTTTTTATGCTATTTTATGCGGTAAACTGATAAAAAAGCGCCTGTAGCTCAATCGGATAGAGCGCCGGACTTCGAATCCGTAGGTTGCAGGTTCGAGTCCTGCCAGGCGCGCCAAAAAGTACAAAACTATGAGGCAAATATATGAATGAATTTGAATATAGCTCCGAAGATGAAGTTCTTGATTTAGTTGATAGCCAAGATAGGGTTGTTGGCTCAATGAAGCGCTCTGATATTTTTCGGCAAAGAAAAAATAATTATCGTGCCGTTATTGCCTTAATTATAAATGAACAAGGCAAGCTATTGATTACTCGCCGTGCGGCTGATAAACCTATACTTCCAGGTGCTCTCCATTGTGTTGGAGGCTGTGTTAAAAGTGGAGAGACCTATGAACAGGCAATAATTCGGGAGATTTATGAGGAAGTAGCATTGGATTTAAAAGTACAGCCATATCATTATCTTGGTCAGTTAACCCCTGAGCATGATAAATCTGCCGGCTATGTGGCAGTTTATAAAATACCGGTTGTTGATACTGTGCAACTTCATTATCACCAAAGTGATTTTTCAGCGATTTTTTGGCTTTCAGTTGATCAACTTACTGATAAGATTGTGAACGGTGAAAAGGTTGCTACAAATTTGCCTATCCTAATGCGACGATTTTTCTGCGCCCGTAGCTCAGAAGGATAGAGCGACAGACTCCTAATCTGTAGGTCACAGGTTCGAATCCTGTCGGGCGCACCAGTCTTCGCTCCTTCGGAGCTTCGTCTGGCTAGCGCCAGCCTTCGCAAGGGATTCTTCTGGCGGGACAGTTTTCTCCACCTATCCGCCGGAAGTCATGAGGGCAAAGGAGGACCTCTACAATCTTATAAATTGTAAAAGATCAATTAGTTTCATATACATTAAACAGATACGGCCTGTTGACACATTTTGTTAATAGATGTATAGTTAAATGAAACTTTTTAAAGAGTAAAATTAAGTTTTTAGAGACTGTTCATTTCAAATGGAGTTATTATTTTTGGGATTAGGGGGTTTTGTGAAAGTATTGAATTTTCATAAAAAAAAGGGATTATTTCTTTTGTGTTGTTTTCCTTACATGTTCTTTGCTGCATCCGATGATACTGTACAAAATCAACCAATTAATGAGAAATCCTTCAGCAATGTAGTAGCAGCACAATCTGTACAACTTGGTGGTCAGGCTGTTAATTTAATGGGCGATTTCTTTTCTACTATTAAAAAAATTGCAAACTTACTTACCCAGCCAGATGTATTGAGGCTGGAGGCTGCTCTTGTTGGTGTTACTATACCATATGGATTGGGAAAAACCTTTTGGAATCGTTATCAGATTTCTTTGATTGAGCATAAATTCTTAGATACTGATAAAACGGGCATCGTGAAAAAGCCAATGAAAGTTTATAATTGGGGAATGGAGGAATATCCTACGGCTTGTGGAATTAAGAATCGTAGGAATGAATTCAGAAGAGATTTTGAAGTTGCTTGGGTACATCTTGCTATACAACATGATTCATCGCTGGCATGGCATAAAAATGTGATAAATACGGTAGATCGTGAAATTAGTGAATTAGGAAGTTATTTAAAAATACTGAGAACATTCGTTTTTTGCCCTTCTCGTGCGTATGATCTCATTGGTATAGATAAAATTTTTAAAAAATCGTGCACAAGATGTGCTATTGATTCTAAAAAATTTCATATTAATGAGTTAACTGTTGAACAAGAGACTGAATTAGATAATGCTATGAAAGCAACCTTAAAAACAACTGTGCGGCATTGGATCTGTTTATGTCCAAATTTTGGTAAAGCCTCTTCTCTTTATTGGGAGATTCTCAAACGCATTAAACGATTAGAGTCAATCAAAGGGGTGATATATAGCTGCCTTGATTCGCGTAAGAAAACACAAGAGTGTTAAGGAAAAACATTACTTTTATAATTCATCACTTTTACGATGAATAAAAAAGAGCGTATTCTTTAAGTCAGGGATATTCTCTTTTTTTGTTGCAGGAATTTGTATGATTACCTGGATAAAATCGAATCTTATCTGGACAGAAGGGCAAAAAATTCTCCTTATTTTGCTTTTTCTTATGGTTTTTGGTTGGTTTATATGGAAACTACTATTTTTAGTTAGTCTAATTTTTTTAGTCTGTTGTTTTTATTTTTTCCGCAATCCTTCACGTAATTGTCTTGCCGCACATTCTGATGATACTATACTTATTTGTCCTGCAGATGGCAGGGTTATTGATATTCAGTATGATCCTCATAGTGAGTTAGAAGGGTATGCGTATAAGGTATCAATCTTTCTTTCTGTCTTTGATGTACATGTTAATTGGATTCCAATGGCAGGAACTGTTAAGAAAATAGTATATAAACCTGGTATGTTTATGCTTGCATTTTTACCAAAAAGTTCCTTATTGAATGAATGCAATGATGTTGTGCTTGCGGGAAAACAAGAAAAAACAATATTAGTACGCCAAATAGCAGGTTGGATTGCACGGCGCATTTGTTGTTGGATAAAGGAGGGGGAGCATCTGACTGTCAATCAAAAATATGGTATGATACGATTTGGCTCACGTGTTGATACTTTTCTGCCAGATAATGTAATGCTCGCGGTGAAAAAGGGTGAGTATGTGTATGGAGGGCAGACAGTTTTAGGGAGGTGGATATGTTATTAATGAGATTAAAATGTTTGCAAAAGTCTGGTAAAAAAAAGTTGACTATTATTCCCTTTCTTATGACTTTTGCCAATGCATGCTTGGGTTTGTTATCTATTTTATATGCATTTGATGAACAATTTATAGCGGCTGCGTATTGTATAATTGTTGCAGCCATTTTTGATGGTATTGATGGTAAATTGGCTCGGGCACTCGGATCAACGAGCTCCTTAGGCATGGAGCTTGATTCATTATGCGATGCTATCTCTTTTTGCCTTGCACCAGCTATCATACTCTATTGTTGGAATTTACATGTTATTGAGTGGGTAGGATTGCTTGCTGTAGGTCTTTATTTGTGTGCAGGTCTGTTTCGTCTGGCAAAGTTTAATATAATAAATATTGAGCAGAAGCCATTTTTTATTGGCTTACCAACAACAGTAGCTGCATCATGGGTAGCAGCATTAGTTATTGCATTTCCATGGCTTGAGAAAAGTTTTTGGCATTTTGTGATAGAGCCTTATCGTCTTGTGTTGATTGTTGGATTTATTATATTTTTAATGCTTTCCAAAGTACGCTTTTTCTCCTTTAAAATCAGAATGCTTCCTTTAGGTACTTTCATAATAATACCTATTATTATAAGTATTGCTGCTCTTTATGCTTTGGTTGCTCATGTTCCCTTTTGTTTGACTGTTGTATTTAGTTATATTATGAGCTCCCTTATTTATAATCTTATTTCACCCTTAAGTAACGTAATTCGATTAAGGAAATTTTTGGATTTTCTGTCGCATTAAAAGGTTGCCAAACAGAAGGAGGGTTGGCTATGACTTATGTGAGGCTTGTTGATTCCAAATACTAGCCAATTTAAGTAGTTTATAAGTAGTAATGGTTGAGCTGATCTCATTTTCTTTGCTTAATAAGTAAAGTGGTTTGTTATTAAAGTAAGTCTGCTGTAAATCGGAGAATGTTGTAATGTCTTTAAAAACTTTATGCAATGGTAATTCATGTATTTTACCATAGCCGGCTCTATAACCCCGTGCTTCGATGATTGTATTGTTAATAATGTTTGCAACCACCATAACATGTCCAGGCATCCAAATTAAATCTCCTTCGTGAAGTTTTTCTTTCTTTTGAAGGGAAGCTAATTGAACTGCGAGAGTTGTAGTATTCTTGAGAAAATAGGGAATACCACAAATTTGAGCGGCGCGTGCAATAAGCCCTGAACAATCAAATCCGTTTTTGGGGTTACCCTGTATTTCATCACGAACAAAATAAGAAAGGTCTTGTTTCTTGTTTTTAATCTCGTGAGAGGTAAACATATCCTTTTTGCAGGCATTGATAAAACTACATCCGCCCCATACATATGGAATAAATCCGTTATCTTGGTGTGCCCATTTGTGAAGCAATTGTATAAATAAGGCAATGCGCTCTCCATTGTTGTGAAGATTATTATAGTGGAGACATAGTTGTTTTGGTATAGCCGTTTCTGTAAAAGAAAAATTCATTGGATTAAATAAGTAAATGGAATAATAGTTTTTTTGTAGTTGTTGGGGAGTCAGGACAAAACGAGTACCGGAAGAAAATACTTGTTTTGTAATTGGATTAACCCATGGGAAAAGCAAAGTTATGGTATTTGAATGAGTTGTTTTTAATGAAGGATTGTTGAAATCGATTGGCGATGGGATTTTATGTATAGCTATCTTCCTTTTTTCAAGATCATTGAGCTGGACAAGATTTTTTTTGTGAGTCCAATAGGTAATTTGTGGTTTTTTACTTATTTGAATGAGGTGATATACCGTTGCGATGTTTACTTGAACTTCATCATCCTGTTCTTCTATAACGTCAACGATTTCATTAAAAAGCAGCTGATGTAGGCGTGGACAGACAGCGGATTGTTTTGGGGTACCTGCAGCAAGAGGTATATTGTGATAAGTAAAAAGTACGTTTGAAGTGGAAAGTGGTTGTCCTACTAAATCTGCTACTGGAACAATAACGAGCGCTTTTTTAGCTTCGCATAAGGTTTCATATGCTACAACTAGGCTAATAAAAAATAGAAGATAGAAATAGGTTACTGTCAATTTATGATTATTCATTTTATGAGTGTTCATTACTCCCCCTCAAATAAAGCGATGTCCCTCGTGAAAAACGCACCTTCATTACTTTAAAAAAGCATATCATACTTGATACGTTTTTCTAAAGATTAAACTTATGCGTGGCTAATAATAGATTAAGATAATCTTTTTTTAGATTATAGATTTTTGAAGTTTAAGGCATTATTTGAGTTTAAAGGAGTTTTGTTATTTTTAGAAGTTTTTTCTAATTTACGATAAAACCTTTAGTTTTATTAAAATTATTGACGATTAGACATAGAAGATGTTAAGGTAAAATAAAATAAGGAAATTATATCTATAGAAATTTAACGGGGGACAATTATGAAAGGGAACAATAATTTAATTCTGAATATTAGTTTATTTACTTTACTTATTGTGCTACCTCTATTTGCTGCTGAGAATAATCAGCTCTGTAAGGTTTTTCATCATGGTTCTCAAGATAATCAGGTTTTGTCGGATTGTAATGCTGTCCTTGAAGTTGGAAAAGTTGTTTTTTACTTTACCAAAGAGCCTAAGATTGAGCTTGTTTCAGAGAAACAACTTGATAATCAGAAAAAACAGATAATATTTTCCTTTTCCAGTGCAATTATTAAAAGTGATGAATATACCAGGGTACTGCAGGCTCTTCAACGGATTAAGCCATTAAACTATACCTTAGCGCTTAAACAAGTAAAACAGGGGTTGCAGTTTTCTATTAGTTATAATCCGAGCAAAGTTGAAATAGTGTATGATACCTGCGATTTAATAAATTTGTACAAAGGAGCAGTTTTTACTTTTTATTCTAAAGAATTATTAGAAAAGATAAAAGAAGAAGGCAAACCACTAATACGTATGGTATCAAATGAGATTAAGCCTCATGTAATCATAGATTGTGGGCATGGTGGTAGTGATATTGGAACGGTTGGATATAATAATCTAAAAGAAAAAGATATAACACTCCAGATTGGTTTGAAAGTTGCTCAATTGCTAAAAAAAAATGGGTTTGATGTGCAGTTAACCCGTGATTGTGATATTTTTATGCCTCTTGATCAGCGTACAATTTGTAATGCTAATCCTAACAAGGCTGTTTTTGTTTCGATTCATGCCAATGCTTCAGAGAATATAAATGCCTCTGGAATTGAAACCTTTTGTTTAAGTCCTCCTTTGCTTAGGCAATGTTTTAAAACAATGGATGAATATAATTCGCGTATTTTAGAATATATGGTGTGTGAACAGTTTAAGAAAAGTAATAAACTTGCAACATTTCTGCATCAGCATGTTATAACCTGTGCTCATCAAAAAAATTCTTATGTGCGTAATCGTCATGTCAAATATGCGGTCAGTCAAGTATTGCTTGGAGCTGTTGTACCTTCAGCTCTTGTCGAGCTTGGTTTTCTTTCTAATAAGTACGAAGCAACTCTTTTGCAAAATACCGAATATCAGGAAGCACTTGCCACAGGTATCTGTTCAGGTATTCTTGCCTATTTCAATAGCCTTAATAGCCTTTCTTAAAACCCTTTTGGTGTTTGTTGCCAATCTTTATTGATCTGTTACATTAGTAGTGCTAGGGTAAAAATTACCATCATTTTATGTCTCTTTTTTTCCATATTATTTTATACTCCATAATTATGCGGTAATGAATTTAAAGCATAATAAAAAAGGAGAATGATGTCCTCGGGTACGTCTTTTGAAACAAAATTTAAGTCATCACTTGAGAATATAAATATGGTACCGCATGTTTGGGATGATTTTTTGGCTATTCTTAAAGAAGAGGCTGGTAGTAGTGTTGTTGAGACATGGTTCAAAGCAGTTTCATTTCATAAGTGGGATGCTTCAAATAATACCGTTTATTTGGAGGCACCCAATACATTTGTACGTGATTGGATAAAAATTAACTATATGCAGCTGGTTCAAATGCATATAGGGCGTCTTTTACATGTTACTATGCCTCATATTATATTGGTTGATGCAAAAGAAAAAAATGGAGTTGATCAAAACCAATCGAGTATTTCTTCTTCTACTAATATTTGTCCAATAATGGTGGTGCCAGCGAAAGTACTTGCTAATAGAAGTAGAATTAAAAAGGTCTCATCTAAATCTGGTTGCCATATCAATAGTGCTTACTCATTTGATAATTTTATTGTTGGTTCTAATAGTTCGCTTGCATATGCTGCATCGCACGCGGTTGCTGAGCATCCAGGGCTTGTCTATAACCCATTATTTATCTATGGCTGTTCAGGTCTTGGCAAAACACATTTACTGCATGCAATTGGCAATAAGATAAAACAACGTGATGAACGGGTAGTTGTTGTGTACCAAACAATCGACCGTTTTGTAAATGAGTTTATTAACGGCATTCGTTTTGATAGAGTGCATGCGTTTAATGAGAAATATAAAAATGCTCATGTACTTCTCATAGATGATATTCAGTTTATTTCTAACAAAGAACAAACGCAGGAAGCATTTTTTCATATTTTTAACTGTCTTTATGATGCCCATAAGCAGATTGTTTTTTCAAGCGATACTATGCCTAATGATATTAAAGGACTAGCGGAGCGACTTCAATCACGTTTATCATGTGGATTAGTTGCCGATATTCAGGCACCTTCACTTGAGACTAAAATAGCTATTTTAAAGAAAAAGGCTGAACTGCAGGGTGAATTGTTGAGCGATGATGTGGCCAATTTTATTGCCTCACGGGTGATTTCCAATATTCGTGAACTTGAAGGTGCTTTAATTCGTGTAATGGCATTTGCATTGTTGACTAAACAATCAATTTCACTTGAATTGGCAAAAAAAGTATTAGTACGTCCAGGAGATAGTAAACCGCAGAAGGTTGATTTTTTATGCATTGTTAAAACAGTTAACAAACATTATCAGTATAGTCTTGAAGAGTTACGTTCAAAAAGTAGAAATAAGGATCTCTCCTTTGTTCGTCATTTACTTATGTTTCTTATGAAAAAGATGACAAACAAATCGTTGCGTGATATTGGTACATTCTTAGGTGGAAGAGATCATTCGACTGTGTTGAATGGAATAAAAAAAATGGAGGAATATATAGAAGATCATCCTGAATTTCGTGAAAAAATGCGTCGTATAGAAATCAATATTTAAACACAATTTCAATAGTGGTGAGTTCCGTAGTGTTGGATGTACTTACGTGTTTTTTTATCACGGAAGTACATGTCTTGTAGACATTTCAATGAAAGATCGATATACCAGCGTATTTGACTTGTGTAAATACCATCAACATTGGTAAGACCGGTGATACTTGGAAAATGTTCGGTATCAACAATAACAAGTTTTTTTGTTTCTTTTTCAAGCATAAAATTATCGATATGTGGGTCAATGCAAAAATTAACTAAATTACAGAATTTCATAGATATTTGACGGTCACCTTTATTAAGAAGGGAAAATTTACGTTCGTACTTAATTTCATCAGCAATAATGCAGTAAGTTCCAGGGATTTTTGTGACAATCTGATCGTTAAGGCCAATATTGTAACCACGTAGTTCCATCCATTTACTACCACGCGGAATATAAAACCATTTACGTGGAACATCAAACTCAACTGGCAAGCTTGGTTTATGAGCAATGCAATTTTTTATGAACTGTGCATTTTTGATGCGCGTAAAGCCACTTATATGACGATTGATTCCTCCAGCCATGAAGAAAAAGATAGTAGGTTCGATACCTTTTTGATAAGGATTTGTAAAGCTATTTGGATTTTCAATAAAAAGTTTTACTACAAAAGGATAATCTTTACATTTAAGAATAAGAAGACCTGAAATTTTATTACGATTGAAATTTCGCTTGCGCAATACCTTAAAATGAGAGAACTGTTTCTTTTTTTTATTAACTTCTTCAATGAGCTCGTCGATCAGCTGTGTGATAGTTGTGCTATCAACTGTTTTTTCAGAATTGTTTCTAAAACTAATAGAACCTGTTGGTAAATAATTATTAAAGAAATGATTTCGATCAAAGATTTTAAAGAAAGGATATTCTTGTAAATAGTAGCTTTTGATTGAATAAAATTGATTATTATCTACCCATCTTGTTGTCAGTACAGGCATAGTTGGATCATTTGGCCGATGTATACTGCGAGTATACATTGTTTTATTTCCAAAAATTGCGAGTATTGCAATTAATCCTGCAATGATAATTTGTCGTCCCATGGTACGCCCAATTTCTAAAAAATCCCTTTCTATGTATATTTCTTTATTCAGGCTATCGTAATATTATTTGCTATGTCAAAGTTTCCGTTTTAATAGTGATTGATTTATCTAACTGTCAACATAATTTATGTTGATCAGTAAACATAGTTACTTTCCATCTTTTCATAACGTTGTGTTTTTTAATTATAATGAAAAATGTGTTTACGTATATCCTACTGATTAAGATATGCCTTTTTGGGTAATTATCTTTGTATAATGGATATTTTCTTGCTATTGATGTTCGGGATGAAGTAAGGTATGGTAAAAAAGGTAAACAGTATAATGTATAGTCATGATGTACTACAGGACAATCACCCTATAATTTGATGCCTTGGAGGATGTTATGAAGCATAATGAAAAGGTACAGCGGCAATATGAGGTGCTCAGATGTTTGAATGGTTTACCACGAATGATGCTTATACTGAAGGAGCGGGATAATATTCCTGAATTTGTTTTGCATGATTTGTGCCATCCAAACTGTTTTAATTTGCGTAAAGCAGCATATTTTGTAGATAATCCAGATTTTGACTGCTTACGGGGTGTAGTAGGTTTGTCTCGTGATGAAGTTTATTTTGATAAACAAACTATTTGGGATAAGCCTGATGACTTTAGTCATTTGATGCAATTATCACCATTTAATCAAAAAGTTCGTACTATTGAACATTCAAGTCTAAAACGGACCAACGGCTCAGAGCAAGCATTTGTGCAGGAACTTGCACAAATGCTTGGCATTACACAACCCACTGCCTGCACATGGGATATGAAGTTTGATAATTACGGTCTGTTGATTTTTGAAAAGGAAGCATTTGATGATACCACTGTTGATGAATACCTGCTCAATGGTGTGAGCATACTCAGTTTTTGTCCCCTATGCTAATGAACAATTGTCTTTCTATTCAAGTGCTAAAAGGCCAGGAAGCGATTGTCCAGTTAGATAGTCGATAGTAGCGCCACCCCCCGTTGAACACCATTCTATTTTATCTATAACAGTACAAAAATGTGCAGCAGCAACAGAATCACCTCCTGCAATAATTGTATGAGCTTTTGTTATGGTCATTGCACGAAAGATGCCGCATGCGCCTGTTAATGTTTGTTCTCTGCCTATATCGCCCATTAATCCATTATATAGAATTGTTTTAGCATTTTTGAACTCATTGGCAAAAAGGTCTACGGTTTGTGGTCCAATGCTAATACCAACACCATTATCAGGAATTTCATTTGCTGGTACATAGGAAAGAGGCCCATCAAACGAATCAAGGGCAATTTGAAAGTCAATAGGAAAGAAAATCTTAACATTATTTGTTTTTGCAGCGTTCATAATTTCTTTGCAGAGATCCAGAGCAGCATTATTAACAAGCGATTTGCCTACTGTTTCGCCCATTGCTTTTAAAAAAGTAAAAACAATTGCAGGACAGAGGAAAAGCATATCAATCTTATCAAGCAAATTAAAGAGTAATGGTAGTTTATCTTGTACTTTTCCACCGCCGATGATAAGCGCAAATGGATGTGTTGGATGATGTAGCAAGCGATTCAGATGGGTCAGTTCACGCTCAGCTAGTAGTCCTATAGTTCGGTTCTCTGGCGGGAAGTATTGAGGAACCACTGTTATTGATGCATCATCACGATGCATAGTTGCAAATGCGTCGTTGACATAATAATCAGCCAATGCTGCAAGTGATTGTGCAAGCTGTTTATCTTTTCCTTTTTCACCAGGAAAAAAGCGTATATTTTCAAGGAGCACTAGCGGATAGCCTTCATTAATTTTTTTGTGTGCATCTTCTAAAGTGGGAGAAAAAACGATTTGATACCCATTCTTCTTAAACCATGGTATGAGCTGTTTAGTTGATAATTCTGGATTCGGTTGTTTAGGTCTTCCAATATGGGTTATAAGTACAATCTTTCCTCCTTTTTGGTGAATGAGATTGATTGTAGGCAACAGGTTGCGTAACCGATAGTCATCCATTATTTGGCTATTACGTATTGGAACATTAAGATCGGCACGAAGTAATACCCGTTTATTTGCAAGATCAAGATCATTGAATATTGATGTTATCATTTTCACTTCACATTCTAAAAAAATGGTCATATACCAATTTTATCTTATAGTTTTTTACCGCATGAAGGAAGATAAACACAAGAAATTTTTATAGTTATGCTTCAAAACGAAGAACCGAAGCAATAGTGATGCGTGTTGTCTTATATGTGGCAAACCATGTGGCAAGAAAACTGAGAAACATAATAGTCAGAAAGATAAGAACAAATGAGTGCAATTCGATGCTGACTGGTAGATGGCTAACATAATATGCATCAGGCAACTGAATGAATGGGTATCGTTTAAACAATATACAGACGAATAACGCGCCAAGAAGACCAATGCTTGTTGCAAGCAGGGCAATAATCATGCCCATGCTTAAAAAGATGGTGCGTATGGCTTGGTTTGGCATGCCAAGTGCTTTAAGAATGGCAATGTTACCACGTTTTTGTACAATTTGCATGAACAGTAATGACATAATATTCATGCTGGCAACAAGAATAATTAATGAAAGAATAAAAAACATTGCATACTTTTCTAATTTTAAAGCAGAAACTAAGGCTGGATATAGCTGTTTCCATGAATAAACATTCAATCCTAACCGTTCTTTGAGCTGCGCAACAACGGTTTCTTCTTCGATATTCGGTTTTATACGGAGATCGATTTGGGTTACGCCATTTTCAGGAAATAACTGCTCTAATAAATTAAAACTGCAGTAGATAACATGATTATCAAATTCATCAATACCTGTATGAAAGATGCCACCAATGATAACTTCTGCTTGATCGAAACTAATGTGTCGAGATTTAATTCCATCTTCTGGCGAAAAAAGAATAGTTACTGGTTCACCTAATTGAGCTTCGAGTGTTGCAGCAAGCGATCTGCCGATAAGAATTTTATTATTATGTATTGCCTCCTGCAGTTTGCTCTTTTTTCCATTTTTTGCCTCAATCATTTGTTCAAGAGTAGTAACGGTAGCTTGTGATATTGGTTCTATAGCTCGCAGCAGCAATATATTGCTAATATCATCAGATCCAGGTAGTTGGACAATAACATGCTTACTGGTTGTTGGAGTACTTGCGCTGATGTGAGGAAATTCTTTGTGCAAAACCTCTTTAATTGCTGGCCAATTAAGGTGCTCATCGTAGGAATTCATATTTATGGAAGCGTGAATATTTTTTAATTTTTGAAATGTCTCCTGTTCAAATCCATTCATAATGGACATAACAAGAGCAAGCGAAAAAGAACCTATCAAAATACTGATAAAACAGATAATAACCATATAAGAAATGCTGCGTTCTTGCTTACTTCCAAGCAAATAGCGCCATGCAAGAAATAATGATACTCTATTCATGCTTTATACAAACAGTTTGTTAGGTTTAACTTGTCAATAACAGTTCTTTTTTTTAGGCTACTAATATTATTAGTATAGCATAAAAGGAGCTCATCTATGAGATGTAAGAGAAAGATTTATTTGTTGCTGAGCGGCTGTATTTTGCTGCTCTCAGGGTGTGGGCGCATTGTTGATTGGGCTAAAGAATCATTTAATCAGGGCAACGATCTAGATAATTATGCAAAGATTCCACGGCAATTTCTTCGGTCGGTAAAAGTATATGATCAATTTGAGACGCTGGGTGTATTTGATGCTCTTTGGCTCTCTGATCACGTACGAACTGAATATGCACAATTACATGCATACAAACATGGTAAAAGTTCTGAACATAAAAAAGCATTTTTGCGTCGCCAGTTGGAGGAAAATAAGCATTACATTGTTTTTTATGTTTTAAGTTTGTTTGGCAAGTCACTTGATATAGAAGATGCAAATTGGACTTTGTTTTTGGAAATCGATGGTAAACGCTATGCACCAATTGTAAAACCAGAGGCAATCGAGTTAGCTCCCGAATATACATTCTTCTTTGGTAAACGATTAAGCAAATTTAAGATTCCTTATTTAGTTCGTTTTAATGCGTATGATATTGAAAATAAGCCTCTTATTGATGAAAATGTTAAAGAAATTCAGCTTGTATTTAGATCGGTTGAAAAAGAAGTTGAGCTTACCTGGGATCTTACTTCATTGATTGTTAATAATATGCATGATGAAAAAATAGGGGCAACATAATGATTATTGCTATTGGAAATGATCATCATGGATTTGAACAAAAGAGAATAATTAAAGAACAACTTCAACTTCCACATTATACTATTGAATGGCTCGATGCTGGTTCATTCAGTACCGAGCGGGTTGATTACCCGTCATACGGTATAGCAGTGGCACGAGCGTTGTGCAAAGGACAGGCGCAGTATGGTATTCTTTTGTGTGGTACTGGAGTTGGAATGGCCATTGTTACTAATCGATTTAAAGGAATTTACGCAGCGTTGGCATGGAATGAGGAGCTTGCACAAAAGAGTAAAGAAGATGATAATGCTAATATTTTGGTTATTCCTTCAGATTATGTAACCAATGAACAAGTAGTTTCAATGATTACCGCCTGGCTTTCTGCACCATTTAAAGGTGGGCGCTATCAAGATCGCATTACTATGATTGATAAACTTGGCGGGGCAGAATAATTTTTTCTTCTTATAACTTAATCATTCTTTAAAGTAGATTCTCTGTCAGTATGACCGTTTTGAAATAGCTCGAGCCTTTGATTTTTTTAATAGATAGAGGTATACTTTTTTTGTTATTTTAGGGCATTTTAGGGCAAATAAAACCGGATAATTTGAAAAAATGAAAAAAGATTTAATACTATTATTCTTACTTCTTTTTTCAAGCAACTTATTCAGAAGCGCTTTCGCAGTTGAATCACTTGAATCGCTCAGTGCAAATCGCGTTCTATCAGATATCAAAGCAAAAAGGCTTGCTGTTACTGTTGATGAAAAAAGTGTAATTAATATTACACAAAAAAATAATAATATTCCTCAAACAATTAGGCTCTCTGATCCTCTTATCGATGTGCTCTCAAGTTATGCTTTAAAATCATATATGAATAAAAAAAATCCTTTAAAAGAAGCTATTGTTAATGGAGATGTTTTTGGTTTTATGGGTATATACCAGTTAGGAAAAACAGGAAAAATACCACCTTGTTTATTCCCGCTGCCAGCTTCTGGAAATATGACCTTGTCTCATGCTCTTAAAAAGCCTGTAGATAGACTTTTACTTCATGAACTTACTAACCCATTATTGTTGGATGGAAAGAATGTATCACTTTGTTGTCATGCGGTAAATTATGGGCGTGTTGCTGCTCTTCGAATATTACTCAATACAGTAAGAAAAGATCATGGTCGCGAAGGGCTGCTATCTCAGGTTAATACTCCTGTATTAAGTAATGTGGGAATTACAATAGGAGGCACAAGAACCGTTTCTTGTGGAAATTGTCTTGCATTTCAAGCAACTATGCAAATGAAAAATCAGCTTAACATTGAAAATCAGCTTAATAGTTTGATAAAAAAAGCCACCGTTATTAATTGTGTCCCTTTGCACGTTGCTATAAGCCTAGGAAGACCTGATATTGTAAAAATTCTTCTTCAACATTTGGCGAATCCAGATATTCCTGATGTAAATAATAAAACGCCTCTTCATGTAGCTATTAAAAAAAAGGACATTGCATCTATCAAACTATTACTTGATTTTCATGCTGATCCAAATGCCCTCCTTAAATATTATGCTGCTAGACTTTGTCCAAACTTAAACGAAGCTATCTATCAACAAAGTCTCGAACGATATCATACTATTCCCACAGAGCCACCGTTATACTATGCAATTGAGAATGGGTTTAATGAAGCAGTAAAAATACTCCTAGCCGGAGGAGCAAGTTTAACAATCCTCAATAATAAAGGATTTACGCCTCTTCAGGTTGCAGCTAAGCATAATGATGGCATTTTAGCTTCAATTTTCATTGCTTATGGAGCACAAACCACAAACTGTCCTAATAGAGTTACCCCTCTAGAAATCGCTGCCCAAAATGGTGCATTATCTGTAGGCAAAAAACTTCTATTGGTTTCATCTCCTACCAAAGAAATCCTGGTAAAGGTTATTCTAAAGACTATCGAAGCAAAACAAGTTCAATTTGCAAGGCTCTTGCTAGATAAATCTTCTCTTCACCTAACAAATGAAGATTTGAAAAAACTCTTTCGCGAGGCAAGATTTCCCTTTTATCCAGCATCTGAAGAAAAAAACATTATTGCACGGATTCTCATTAATCGTAGCCCCGATAAAATATCTTTGCTCTATGATGCTATAGATGCATATGATACATTCCTGGTCGAGACATTGTTACAGTGTAATGTTAATCCTAATTTGTCTGGAGGTAGATTAGAAAGTCCGCTATCTCATGCAATTGAGCGTCAATATTCAGGAATCATAGAATTACTTTTAAGATACAATGCTGATCCAAACCGAGACAATCAAGGATTGAAACCCTGGTCCTATCTTTTTAGTAGATACTCCTTCTTTAGTGTAGCAAAAAAAGTGTTAATGCGAGTTCCTGTCGATAGTCGATGCAAAGGGAAGACTCCACTTCATTGGGCTGCTGAATGTGGACGAACCGATATTATGAGATTTTTATTAAAAAGAAATGCTGATCCTCGATGCCTCGATGATACCAATTGCTCGCCACTACAACTTGCTTTAAAAAACCGAAATCTAGGTGCTATTCGATTACTTTTACCAGCGTATATAAAAAATCACTCATTTATTTACCAGATAGGACTACCAGCAATTCTTGTTGCAATTTATTTGGTTTATAAAAAACTCAGGCACAAAAAGCATTTACAAAATGTATCCACCAATTCTGTTTGTAAAACTAACTTCCTTCTGAACTATTTTTTGAAGTGAAGCAAATCCTCGTTGCAGTGTAGGAATTTGTCTGATTTTGTTTGACTAATAAGAGTTGTTAGAAATTCAGAAACATGTTCAGCTTGTTGTTCTAAAGGTAATTCAAGGAATTGCTGGCATGCTTCGTAGAAATGGGCTCGTTTCTTCTGTCGCCAATGTTGAAACGATGCTATGAACTCCGGACCTATCTTAAACATTTTCTTCCAGATTTTTTCTAATGCAAAAACTATTTTACATAATCATCTAATGTGCCCAGGTTATCGCAACATATAATTAATTCATTGCTGTCGGGAGTTAAAAATATTCCCATAGCTTGGCATACTTCATCTTTAGATATTGGATAAATATGAGAATGTTTTCCTTCTTTGAAACTATAGGCTAAGCGGATTAATTCAGTTCCAAGGCCAATAAGGCCATTTTTGCTTAAAAAAATTTCAATACGATAATCCGGATTTTTTATTCGTACTCCTCCTGGTCCAATTATCCAAACATTTCCCAGGTTATCTCCTTTTTTTTGATATTCTTCTGCTTTGAAAGGATCTCGTTTTATAATTATTTCATGTTTCATTTTATAAATATTCTCCTATGTATATAAATCTGTGAAGGAATCTATAACTCTTCCTGTTTTATCAATAATTATATGAAGATTAAGATATCGATTCCATCCTTTATAGGGAGCTTTAGTATGTATTTCAACATTATAATGATCTACTGGTACCTTATATCCATGTGATTTGATTGGATGTGCACTTTTACCAAAATCTCTTCTAAAGATAATTTTAGCATTTTCATCAATCATTGTCTCAATTCTATCGCCAATTTTCTTTCCTTTATCAAGTAATTCTTTTATATTACTCTGTTGTAAGCTTGAAACGATTTTTTGTCCTTTTATAAATTCTTGTGCAGCTTTTGTACATGCATATGAAAAAGGCATACATTTTTCAGCTCTCTTGGCAAGTTCGGCATCACTTAAAGTCCATCCATTTGCTTTGCCCCAAGTAATTATTTTGTGCTTAAATTCGCTGGACATAATGCGATCACCGAAGGTGACCAATTCTGTTAATTCAACCTTAGTACGTATTGCTATACCAAGGTAGTATGGCTTAAGAAAGTTCTTAAATTCTCGCACTGTTGCAGATGAAAGTTTTCCAATTGATCTTATCCCACTTTGCAATGCAGGAATTTTTCTGATTTTGCTTGGACCAATAAGTACCGTTAGAAATTCAGAAACATGTTCAGCTTGTTTTTCTAAAGGTAATTCAAGGAATTGGTGACACTCGTTATAGAAATGGGCTCGTCTTTCTTCTGTTGCCAATGTTGAAACAAGGGCATGAACTAATGTATAGAGATTATAACATGTGCGAAGTGGTGCTGGTCCAAAGTATGCAGTTAATCCTACAATATCACCTTCACAGGCCATTTCAATTGGCGTTGTAACTATTCTAATTAAACCCTTACCAACACCTTTGGCAATGCCTATTCCAACAAGTCCTGCCTTTTGTACCGCATAATCAAGTATTCCATGTGAAAAATCATTGCAGGCAAAGCCTTCTTGTACATGGCCAGTCATTATCATATCGAAACCAGCATCAGCGAAATGAATTGATGCCTCACAACTGGTAACAATTGTTTCATCTTTACCAATAAAATTTTCACGAAGTTCTACTGCAGTATTAATGGTTTGTATGCTTTCTTGTGCACCTTGAATTTGCAGCGCATCACCTTTTATATGCTGATATTTTTCTACAGGAATATTTAATTCTGCTAACGTTTGTTGTACGTGAGGAGCAAATTGGAAATGTAATTCATGCGGCTGTGTTTGTTCTTGCAATGCTTTTTCTACAGCAGTAAGACGAGCTTGTTGAATTTCTTCTGTAGCACAGTTATTTTGCGGAGAATTTAATCTATCCATTACGATAGTTAACTGTTGGCGATATCCCTCTTCATATTGTTTTTGAGTATCTGCCTTTATTGTTATTTCTTCTTGCACTATTCTTTTTTGTATTTCTAATACATTTTTACGTGCTTGAATAATTTCTTGTCTGTCTCCTGGTTTAACATAACTTTTTGTTTGTAACTGCTGTGATAGGCGCTCATTATTAATCTGTAATTCATCCATGCCTTTAGGTGCTAAAGATTCACTATATTTCTGTTTTTGTTCTCCCACTATTTTGTAGGCAGTTTCTATTTTCCCTTTAGTTTTAAGCAGATTTTCTTGTTCCCATGCTTTCTGACTTTCCCATATTTTAATATTATGTTCGAGGGATCGAATCTCTCTTTTAACGTTTTTTGTTTTAAAGATGGATGTCTTAATTTGTTTGAGACGACTCTGGTCTCTATTCAGTTCTCTTGTCCATTTTGCTATACCTGTTGGTATATTTTTATCTCTCTCGATTTCCAACCATGCTATCTCAACAAATTGTTTTTCTAATCCTAATGTCCTAAATTCCTTTTCAAATTTTGCTATCTCTATCTTTCTCAGTTCTGTAATTTTCTTTTCTATAGACTCAAGACATCGACATTCTTTTTCTAGCCTACAATTTTCTTGATAAAGTTGAGCATCATATGAGAATAATTGGCTAGCCTGCTCCGATGTTAATTTTTTGTGTGTAACAAGTTCAGCAGCCCTTTCAGGATTTTTTAATAAATCATTTACTGTTTCGTGTGATAAATGATTAGTATGTATGTAATGATTCATTTCTCTTTGAATATTTTTAATTCTGTTTTCAAGAGAAGCTATATTTTGATTAAGCTCTACTTTTATTGAATACAGCTTAATAAAATCTGTAGTTGATGCTGTTCTTTGATTAAATTGTGTTATCTGATTTTGAATTAATTTTTGAGCAGTATCCTTGAGATTAAGATATCGAGCAGCTTCCTGTTGGAGGATGAGTCTTGCTTGAGATGATTGCCTGGAGGTTCTATCGATGTTTTGCTGCATAAATGAAAATTGCGAATGAGTCGAGGTTGTTTGAGGAGGAGAGGGGAGAAAGCAGGGAGGGAGAAGGCTGGAAGGAGGCTTTGGAGAAATTCTGCCAGTGATATTATGTCTAAATGTTTCTCTTATTCCATCAGGATTATGGGCTACACCAGTTGGATCCATAGACTGAACAAGAGAAAAAAAGAAGAGATATTGAGAAACAATAGCAATTAATATTTTTCTTATCATGATAATTCTCCAAATAAACAAACTAATTTACTGATTGTTTTTTTTTATTTTCTTGCAATTATAGTTACTGCAGTTAAAACACCTGACCAAATGGTTTGCCATACTGTATGCTTCAAAGAAGATGAACTAGCTGCTTCCTTAGAATTCTTATTTATTTCACGTGTGAAACCTTCTGAATTTTTGGCTAAGTAAATAGTTAATATGAGACCACAAATTGGTATAGCTACATAACTTACTTGCGCAATAGGTGACCATATAGTTTGTATAACTGATGTTGTTTGATTTAATACTTTGTTACGTGTCGAATTTTCTTTGTGTTCTTCGATACGTTTTTTTACATCAGGTCGGTTTTGAACTTTTTTTAGAGCCTCATATAGGTCATTTTCATGGATTTTTTCTCCATGCTTTTTTATAGCAACAAAGAACCATTTATATTGTTTGCTTTCGGGGCTATTTTCTTTGGTAAATCTATTGTGTGCTTCTTTAGCTGCCTTATTTACCATATAGTCCAGATCACGTATTGAAAAGAGATTAGTATTTTTTGCAAGATATTTAAGCACCTTATCTTGTAAGCAACTCTCTAAATTAACCTTGTTAGTACCCATTTTACGGAGGAAATAGGTTATTATGTTTTTCCTATATTTTTTGTTAGGTAATGTAAGCTTGATAAGAAAAGGCATGCGGTCGGTAATAGAATGAGGAAGCCGACCAAAATAATTGGTTGTTCCAATAAGTATCAGATTTGGATTATTGTAATGTTTTTCTATACACTGTGAAAGTGCCTTTATTCCTCCCGTATCAATTTTCATTTATAGTATTTAAAGGAATGAGACTATCTATTTCATCAAGAAGAATTACACATAAACATCCATGACTAGCAGCTTCATTAATAGCTGTGTCTATATTTAATTCTGCGGAACTTTGATATGTACTTCCTACTTTAGTGCAGTCTATGCGTATACCGATACCATTGGTTTTGGTTACAATTACCTTTGCAAGAGTAGTTTTACCACTTCCAGGAGGCCCATAAAATAATGCATTTACCAGTTTAATTTTCTCTGGATCATTTACCAGTTTAATTTTCTCTGGATCATTTATTTCATATCTCTCTTTGTCGTTTATTGTATCAAGTAATTCTTGGACCTCAGAAGGTGAATACTTCAAAACTCTATCGCATAATTTTGCCTCGATGGGATTTATTTTACTTGTATAACGTAATGTTTCATGGGCCAAAAATTTTTGTAGTTTTAGTGAATCTGGATCAAGATCAGTTTCCTCTGCTCTATGAGTTTCTGAAGTAGACGGACCAGGTTCTCTTCTAGAAGGGCCTGCCTCATTGTGAGCAGGTTCTTTTCCCTTTCTACGACGACTTTCTGTTCGGTGTTCAGGTTCTTCAGGATTAGAATGATCAGGTTCTCTTTGGCTAGAAGGGCCTGCCTCATTGTGGGCAGGTTCTTTTCCCTTTCTACGACGATTTTCTGCTCTGCGCTCAGCTTCTTCTTCCGGACTGGAATGAGCAGTTTCTCTGGAGGTTTCTACGAGATCTGATTCTGGCTGTTGAAGATTTGGCAATGGTTGAAGATTTGGTACTGATGGAGATCGAGAGAGCTCGTATTCAGGTTCTTCAGTTTCTCCTACGAGATCTGGTTCTGAGAAGTTTCTAGGAAGTACGTAATTGGCATCATCCATAGAAAAGATAGAGAAATGACAGCTAAGGATAAAAAGTAATAAATATTTTCGTATCATGATAAAACCCCATTTTTAAATTCTTAATAAAATCCCAATTTACTAAAATTCTAGGATATAAAAATAGATATGTCAAATAATTTATAATTAATTTATGGTTTTTTCCATATGAAATAAGGTTTTATCATTTAGTAATTCAAATAGAATAATATTATATGCATTAAAGGAGGAGTCGGGGTAGAAAGGCTAAGTTTTTTTTTCGAGAAGAGAAATAGGGGTAGTAGAAAAATTAATCTTTAAGAAAAAGCAGGGTGGCTGCTATCTTGTTCTCTTTTTTAAAATTCCTTTTTTCAGCTTTGGTATTTCTTCAAATTGCTTGCTTTTTAAGGTCTTTTAAGATGGCTGGAATTTTATAAGATAAGCTCTAAGATAAGCTCTTAGATAAAATTGTGTCAATAAGAAAAGAGAAAGAGGTCTGATATCAGACCTCTTTCTTTGTATTTTATCCCTCAGCGTGTGGTTCTGGTTTATTTTTTTCCAGTACGTTGAGTAGCTCGTTATTCGCATCCTTTTTATTCTTGGTTGGTTCTTGACTTTGTCCATTTAAGAGCATCTGAATATCGCGGATGCTGAGCATACCACGTTCTTTAAGTGACTGTGCAAGTTTGCTTAGGTTATCTTGATGTTCACGCAATAAGGCCTCAACTTCTTGCTCACATTGTAACAGTAAGTTGTAAGATTCAGAAATATATTGATCTTTTATATTCTTTGGCAATTGTTCAGGAGTTAATCCTCTAAAGACAATCGCTTGGGTTAGTTTGAGTGCTCTTTGTCTATCTTCTTTATGATAACTATAGGAACATGAACCAAGCAATAACTGTTCTGCTATATGACCAGCAAGCATAATTTTGCATTGTTTGAGTTGTTCTTCCTTATTTTCAAACTCGAGTGCATCCTGTTCATGATTGCAGAATAGTGCACCATATTCAATTGGCTTCTGTTTATCTTCTTCCCGTTGCAATTCTTGTACCCAACTGGCTTTTTCTTTAACATCAGCTTTAATTTTTTGAATAGTTACTTTAGATAATTTTAAGCGTGGGTCGAGCAAGATAGTAACCAGTGCATGTCCAGCCTGATGTACCGCAAGCATCTCTTTTTGATCTTCAGGAATAACCTTTGTGTCCTCAAGAATACCTCGGATTATATCATCAAAACTATTTTCAAGAAGTTCTTGATTAATTGGTTGATTATTAATCTTAGCCTTAATCATAGCCTGTTGGAGACTAAGCCCGATGGCTTCAAAGACATATCCTTCTGTTTCTCGTGCTAGTCTCTCAATGTCAAAAAGGTCAGGATTAATTGCTTTTTTGTCAAGCTCACATTTGATATATTCTTTACGCTCATTGTAATTTGGTCGTTCAAATAATATGATCTTACCAAATCTTCCTGGTTGTTTAAGTGCACGATCGATGCTTTCTTGTTTATTGGTGGCACCAATTATAATTACTGCCTTACCTGGATCGATTTCGCTCAAGTATCCGCTCATAGCTGTAAGAAATTCACTGAGCCGTTTACGTTCTGCCGTTCGCTCTAATCCGAGAAGATCAATTTCATCAATGAAAAGAATACATGGGGCAAAATCTTTTGCTACAGCCAAGAGTGTTTCGATACCTTCTTTTTCAATCAGAGCATAAGGGACCTTGAAAATCTTAAAGCTCTCAGCACTCGTTCCAAAAGTACGTTGCAATTCACCAAGTAATGCTTCAACGAAATAAGATTTTCCTGTACGTGTTTCACCAACCAAAAGATAGCCTTTGGCCGGAGTAAGATTAGCACGATCGAATCGTTCCGGATCCTTCAAGTACATGCACAATTGTTTGCCATAATCCTTTGCTTTTTCACATCCGATAACATCATCAAAATTTATTTTGGATTTGTATTGAATATTGCCAACTCCTCTGTGTCTGTATACCCCACCCATTAGGAAATTATCACAGTTTTGACATTTTTCTGAGATCCAATTGGTAACACGATGAGAAAATACGTTGGCTCCTATTGCACCTAGGGCTAATGTTGCTATTTTGCTTGTTACTGGCGCTTGATTTGAAAAAAATAAGCCAGCAACAATGCGTTCAGCGGCTCCTAAAAGACCTATTTTTTTAAAACATTCTTTGAAGTCAGGATTTTCTATAGAGATTCCTTTTGAATTGTAGATCGTTCTATCTGTAAAATCATTTTTATCGTAAAATTTATTTACTTCGCCTGCAGCATCAAATCTTGGTGTTGGGCCAAAGATTCGTTTGTTTGTTCCCGGCATTGTAAAATCACGGAGCCATTGAGGAAAGTTAATATCAAATTGCCACCATAAAAGTAATCCAGCAGTTGTAGCAACAGATCCAATAAGCATAATTGGTCCTAAATGATATTTTCGCCATGGGGAAGCGATATTTCGTTTTGTGCAACGATACAGTTTGTTGTACCAGCAAAGACCGATATTTGCTGCTTTATAATCAAGTTTACTCAGTATTTTTTCATTATTTTGCAGCTCTTTTTCAAGATCCTCTAAACCTATGGAATTTACTTGTGGAATCTGTATGTACTTTTCATCAAAACAATCCAATTCGTAAAAGCCATTTTCGATTGCATCAAGTAAATAATATGTTATAGATCGAGTAAAATGAATAAGCGCATAAATGGTATGTTCATCTACTACGGTATATGAGTTGTTGGTGAATAAATTGATTATTTCGCGGGTTAAACGAAGTTTTATTAAATGATCACTTTTATCTTTAATTTTTGTGACAATATCATTGCTTACAACAGTAGCGAGATCTTCTATCGTTACCTCTATCTGTTTTAATTGATTAAGTGTTTTAAGAAGTAACTGCTCCAGATTATCTTTTTGTGCTTCGGTAATTAATGATGTGGTAGGATCAGTTGGTATTAATTGATCAGCACTAGTGGTAAAAAATAAAGTATGTGGTATGTTAAACAACACGAGGCATGATAGGATTCTCATTAATTTCGTGCAATTAGAAAAAATTTTCATTTTAGCTCCTGTTTGATAAGGCTATTAAATTCAAATAAAATCTTCAGAAATTTAAGTATATGGTTATTATTGTATTTTGTCTACATTTTTGGGGAATATTTAGAAAGGAGACTTGATGAATTCTCATATATATCGTCGAATCAAGTGTTTAATTGTATATTTGAGTATATGCTTTCCGTTTATTTATGGATTAATTAATACGCATCAATTAACGAAAAAAGCAATAAACAAATCTTCTTTTGATTGGTCATGTGTTGGTAAGAAAAATAATATAGTTCCTATTGCGGTAATTGGTTCTGGACCTGCAGGATTAAGTGCGGCAATGTATGGTGCTCGAGCTGGCATAAAATCGGTTGTATTTGAGGGATATTTTCCAGGTGGTTTATTAGTAAAAACATCATATGTGGAAAATTGGCCTGGCGTTCCTCATGTTCTAGGACCAAAGGTTATGAAGCGATTGCGTAAGCAGGCGTGTAGTTTTGGAGTGCAATGTGTAGCTGATACGATTGAGGAAATCAATTTTTCTGATTGGCCATTTGTATTATGTACAGCGGAAGGGAATATTATCCATGCACTCAGTGTTATTATTTCAACTGGTGCTAACCCTCGTCATTTACATGTTGAAGGCGAAGAGGAATATTGGGGAAGAGGGGTGAGTTCCTGTGCACGATGTGATGCTCCATTATATAAAAATAAAGAGGTAATTGTTGTTGGGGGTGGTGATTCTGCAATTGAAGAGGCACTCCAGTTGGCTCCATATGCCAAAAAGGTTACCATTGTTCATCGTCGTAATCAGTTACGTGCTTCACCCCATATGCGGGATCACATTATTTCCTATAAACAGATTGATGTGCTTTATAATAGTCGTATAAAACGAATTAAAGGTAATGGTGATGAAATAACAGCAGTTGAACTTATCGATAGTCAAACTGGAGAGATATCCTCCATGTTGATAGATGGGGTTTTCCTTGCCGTTGGCCATGAACCAAATACGGAGATCTTCAAGGACTATATTTCAACTGATGAACAGGGATATATTATACTTGAAGGGAGATCACAGGTAACCAATGTCCCTGGTGTATTTGCTGCTGGTGATGTTGCAGATCCGTATTACCGTCAAGCTGGGTCAGCTGCCGGCGATGGAATAAAAGCTGGCATTGATGCGATACTTTTTTTATATGAGATAGGATTTACCACACAGCGTGCACAAGAAATGGCACCGAATATGTTTAATGCTGTCTTGTAAAGAAAAAATTACTGCTGTTTCTTTTTCGTTTTTCTTTTTGTTTTTCCCATTTGTTATTGATATAGCCCAGAATGCCGAGAAATCCTATTGTCCATGGAACTGCTTTAAGATAGTGTACCAACTGACTTCTATCGTACTCGGAAGGCATTATGTGTTTAAGAGGACCAGGAATATGCACATACCTTTCATAATCATCGTTATAATAAGACTTTCCACCAATTTTTGATATTTGGCTTGTTATTACTGAAGTTAAACTTAAGGCGGCATAACAAAGAGCTGCCTTTTTCATTGGTTCAACCCCTTTCTTGCAGTAAAATTTAGCTGCATTTGTTTCTTTCTGTAGCCAATTGATTGGCGCTACCGGGGTTGTTACGAGTGAAATTGCTATTAATATTCCGCAACTAAACATTATGAAACGACGTAACATGATATTTCCTCCTTAGTAAAAAAGTAAAAAAATTTCATATACATAAAAGTTAGCACAAACCGAAGAGTATGTAAAGAGGATTAACCTAATATCTAAGGCTATTTTCTTCAGTGAGCTGCATGTATAAAAAATTTTATAAAAATTTATAACATATTATTGCAATTTGAAATTTTGACCTGCTATTCTTAATAATGGATTAGGGGGATGAAGGATCTTTAGAAAATAGGAAAGCGAGAGGGAAATGGGCAAGGGTGTTAGTATCAGCACTATAAAATTGCCGATTTTAATACTCATTTTTGCACTTTGTGTGATGGCTCAAGCTGTTAGAGCGCAGCACTGTTTTAATAAATATGGTGCGATCGTAGAGTCGGATGCAGGCCTAATAAAAAATGGGGTCTTAGAGAAGGTGGTTATTCATCCACAATCAGAGGTCGGCTCGACACGGCGCATCATACGAAAAGGCCTTTTAACTCATTATGACAATGCAGAAGCTACCGTTTTAATTTGTCATGGCTTTATGTGTGATAAATTTGACGCCGGTATTTTGCGACGTCTTTTTCCTCGACGTCGTTTTAATGTGATGGTTTTTGATTTTAGAGCACATGGTGAGAATCCAGAAGGGCAATGTTGCACTTTTGGGCGTGATGAAGCTTTAGATGTGATTGCTGCTGCAAAATTCTTAAAAAACCATCCTGCGGTCAAAAATAAGCCGATTATTGCCTATGGATTTTCGATGGGGGCTGTTGCTGCTATTGAAGCACAGGCAAGAGATTCTTCTTTATTTAAAGCGATGATTTTAGATTGTCCATTTGATTCAACTGAAAACGTTCTCAAACGCGGTTTGGCCAATATTAAATTTAATTTATTTGGCTATGAGTTTTCTGTGCCATGTCGCAGTCTTTTAGAGCGGTATGCTTTTCATCCCTATGTACAGTCATTGGTACGGGCGGTATTGAGGACGGTTGCTCATATGGATCCAAAAAATATTATGATTAATATGTGTCGTATTAATCCTTCACAATCAGTAGGAAGGGTTACCGTTCCCTGCTTTTTTATTCATTGCAAGAATGATGAAAAAATATCAGTTGAAGGTATTAAATCAGTCTTTTCCAGGGCTGCTGGTCATAAAATATTGTGGTTAACGAAAGGGCGGCGTCATTTTGATTCCTACTTTTATAATCCAGAAAAATATACTGAACGCATACGTACATTTCTTAATCAGGTGTTGAATGGAGAATTTAAAAAAGAGTTACAACAGGAAATTATTGAGGATGATGATACAGAGAACGGCATTTTTTGTACACGAAGAAGGGGATGAAGATGAAAAATTTTAAAAATCAAAGAATATTAAAATATGCGGTATTAACTATTTTGAGTTTTGTTTTAAATCCTTATCTTGAGGCAAAAGTATATGGGGCAAGATCAGATAAGAAATTTTATGACCGACTCATGAAGCGACCACTTGGCGTGGCCATGTTTTACAAAGAAGATAAAGAACTGAAAAAAGATAAAGAATATAGAATAAAAATTGATCAGCTCGAGAATATGTTTTCCATTATTGGACGTCAGGGATATTATAAAGAGGGTGGTGTTCAATTTATAAAGGCTAACACCAAATATGATACGATAGATGAGCTTGCACAAAGTTTTTCTATAAAGCAATTACCAGCATTTTTGCTTTTTAAGAATGGGGTAGCCCTGAAAGATGCACAAGGTAACCACATTATGTTAACTGGATGGGTTACTTATGAGCAAGTGGAAAACTTTATTCGTATCAATCTTAAAGATGATATTGAGAAAAATATCAAACGTCGTGCCGAGCAATTACGGCAACGGCGTGAAATTGAGCGATTGTATCGTCCTTACATCTATTGGGGATGGGGATATCCAGGGTACTACCCATATTGGAGACGACCAGGCTGGGGATGGTATGGAGGCTGGGGTTGGCGATATGGTCGATGTTGGTAATATCATCTCATATTTTTTATAACACTGATAAATAAAATAAAAACTCTCTATCGAGATATTTTGAAATCATAACTTTATGTTTAATCAATATTAACTGTGCCCTTGTATTAAATATATTGGGCACGCAATATATTTGTATATTTAATATATTTATGCCTTTGCCGGCATGAGGCAATTAATTTTAATGAAAGATAATTAAATCAATTACAAAATTGATATTGAAGATGGCATATATTCATATCTCATCGAATATTCTACCAAGTTACTATGAAGCTCATTGCAAAAAGAGTTATTTTTTCATTGTTTTTTTAACAAGGCATGCTAGGCTAAAAAATCAATATCGGGAACATTACGTGGAGTAGATTAGTATGGTTACGATAAGAGTAAGTGATAAACCGTTTTTACAACATGATGTCAAAGCATTCGTACTTTGTTTGAATGAAAATTTTAACTTTGATAATGAGTTGCTGCAACTGGAGAAACAATTTTTTCCTGGGTTGCGTGCTATTATGGAAGAACAAGGCTTTAAAGGAAAAGTTTCTGACATCCTTGTTGTACCTGTTTCAAGTAATAGTACTGTTGTTCATCTTATGTTTGCTGGCCTTGGAAAAAGAGATCATGAAGGATATATTCCTGTTGAGAACTATCGACGAGCAGTTGGACATATTATTAAGGCGTTAGTAAAACATAAATGCTTATCAGTTGCTATGCAATTGCCATCGGCAGAACTTTTTGGAGTTAAGCCTGACTATCTTGCTTCACAGACCAGCTGTATTTCTAGTATGGCAGCTTACCATTTTGATGAGTTTATTACCAATCCAACTCGTAAAGAGCAGGGTGATATTGTTATTAATTTGGTTACTCGTAACGATTTCAAAGAGATAACGAAGGGAATCGAGAATGGCAATACCATTTCCCATGCGGTAAATACTGCACGCCATTGGGTTGATTTGCCACCATGCAATCTAACTCCAGTTGAACTTGCAGAAAAGGCAAAAGAGATTGCGCACAAACAGAATTTAAAAGTTACGATTTTTAATGAAGATGAAGTAACTCAAATGGGAATGGGCGGCTTGAGTGCGGTAGCGCGTGGGTCTGAACGTGAATGTCAATTCGTTATTATCGAATATAATGCAGCAGAGAAGAATGTGCCAACATTAGGATTTGTTGGTAAAGGCATAACGTTTGATTCAGGAGGTTTGAGTCTCAAAACTGCACAACATATGGAGACAATGAAAGAAGATATGGCTGGTGCTGCATCGGTACTGAGTGCAATACATGCGATTGCTGTACTCAAACCAGCTATTAATGTTATTGCGATCGCGCCATTAGCAGAAAATTTACCAAGCGATAAATCACTAAAACCAGGTGATATTATTCAGTTTTATAACGGTAAAACGGCCGAAGTAAAAAACACTGATGCGGAAGGGCGACTTATTTTGGCCGATGCTCTTGCTTATGCAGTAAAGCATTATGACCTCGATGCATTAGTTGATATTGCAACATTAACCGGATCATGTATGCATGCACTCGGGCCATTCTTTAGCGGATTATTAAGTCAGAATGAAAGTTTAGTAGAAAATATCTATGAGGCATCACGCATTTCTGGTGAACGTGTATGGCGCTTGCCACTTGATGATGATTATAAACCTGCAATTAAATCGGATGTAGCCGATATGTGCAATATTGGCAAGAAACAATATTTTGCTGGCGCAATAACTGCTGCGTGGTTTTTAAATGAATTTGTTGATGATGTTCCATGGGTACATTTGGATATTGCAGGTACCGCATATGATGTTCCTGATATTAGTTACTATGGTAAAGGTGCAACAGGAGTAGGAACACGGTTGCTCATTGAGTTGGCAATGAATTGGAAAGCATTCTAATTTAAGGGATACTGATCAATAACTCCCGCGAAGATTTCAGTAATTTTGACTTAGAAGTTTTTATTTGTGTAGACTCGGTTTTAAAAAATTTTTATAGATATAATAAAATATTTCTGGTGGCAGTATGTTGGCTGGTGATTTTTCACCAAGATGTGGATATCGAGCCATTGAAAATGCAGTAAATCCTCGTTTCATCATTTTATTCTTAATATGCTTGTGAATATTATTTTTAATATAATTTCGAAAAACATTTTTGATACGATTGTCTTTTGTGAGCTCAATTGGTGTTTTTTCATTTCTATCTTGTGCAAATATATCTGCACCTGATTGAAGAAGTAATTCGATAATTTCTGCATCATCATTATTTGCAGCTACGTGTAAGGGGGTGTAACCACCTTGATTAGGAATATCAATTTCTATGTTGGCAGTAGTAAGAAGCAATTTAATCTCTTCTTTTTTATTTTCTCTAGTAGCTGTGTTTAATGGTGTCCACCCATAAATGTCAGTAGTATTAATATCGATGCCAGAATAGGCAAGAAGCCATTCAATAATTTCTGTATTACCTTTTTCTTTTTCAATAGCACAATGCAATGGACTGCTCCCTTGACGAGTTTCAGCATTAACATTTGCACCTTTCTTAAGAAGCAATTTAACAATTTCTAAATTATCTTTTTTAGAGGCAGTATGTAAAGGAGTGTAACCATCGGCACTAGCAGCATTAACATTTGCTCCTCTTTCAATTAACAAATGCACTATAGGCTCATGACGATAGTAAACAGCCAATCCCAAAGGGGTTATAGTGTGCTTATCAGGAGTATTGATATTTGCACCTGCGAAGAGTTCGCGTTGTACCTGTGCAATATTGCCAGATCTGATAGCATTAAAAAAATTTTTAGAAGGATTTGGTGCATATACTGATAAAATTGTGAATCCAGTATACAGTGCGATTGCTACATTTATTTTTTTCATAACATTCCTTTCATTTCATTAAAATGAGATAAAAGGGTTTTTAGTTTTCTTCTTTACTATTTTCTTAAAACCCTAATTACAGTATATAGAAAAAGGCCTTGTTTGTCAAGAAGCGCCAATATGATTTATTTGAATATTTCTCATTGAAAAGACGATAATAAAAAAAGTCTTTTGTTATTCCAAAGGCTTTTTTTAGGGGTAAATCAAAATAACCTTTACAATAAAACCATTATTTTTAATATACTTAACCCAAACAGGAAAGGAAGTTATAGTTTTAAAATGCAGATCATATATCTATAGTGAATTATGTTAACTATTACTTATAACAAAAAGGAAGGGACGATGAGTAATAATAAGGGGAATATTTTATGGCGTATGCTTATAGGAGCATTGTTGTTTTTTATAGTGGTACCTAACTATGCTCATGCAATGAATGCTGATTTAAATCCTGATGTTTTAAAGAAAAAGATTCTTAACGCATACTACATACTTAATCAGGCAAGAAGTGGGGCATCAGGAACTTTTTTAGGAAATAGTGGTGTTCCAAAAAAACTTGAACTTGTTTGGTTGACAGAATTACAACGTTCTATAAAAAAGTATCGAAGATTGACTGGAGAAAATGAACGATTTTCCTTTCTTGAAAAAATAGTCACTCAAGAAATGCAAGAAGGAGCAAGGTATACGATGGAAAAAGATGGCTCTAATGGAAGCCTTACTACTTCATTCAAACAAGAATGGGAAAAGGAAAAGAAACAGAACTGATATGTTTTCATGAAATAAAAAAGATTTGGCATTTTCTAGAAAATGCCAAATCTTTTTTATTTCTACTTTTAGCAGCCTCCTCTTTTTCAATTTTAGCAGCCTCCTCTTTTTCAATTTTAGCAGCCTCCTCTTTTTCAAGTAGATAGGTCTTAATTTTACCAGTTTTTGCAACCTGAGCAGGAGTTTTTCCTTTTTTAGCTTTTATAGTTGTATCTGCTCCTTTTTTCCTTTAATTACAGAGCCGTATGCAGGAAAAATGGAACTAGCATAAGACCCACCTTTTATAACAGCATTAATATTTGCATGTCTTTCAATAAGTAACTTTACAATAGCTTCATGTCCACCCTCTGCGGCAAAATGCAAGGGCGTAATACCATCATGAATGGCAATATTCACATTTGCACCTTTCTCAAGAAGCAACTTTGCAACAGCTTCATGACCTTCCCATGCAGCCCAATGCAAGGGCATCCAACCATCTTGGTCCATTGCATTAACAACTGAAGGATCCGTATCGAGAAGTTTTTTAATCTCCGCAACGTTATTTTCTTCTATTAGCTCGAAAATATCCTGTGCTGCAATTGTGCCAGAAAGCAAAATATTGCCTGCCATAAGTATGGAAATTATCATTTGTTTCTTCATGCTTTTTCTCCTTCTAATAAGTTTGAAAAATTCTTTTATATTAATCTAGTGAAAGAGGTATCCAGATTGCAATAAATCTAAAAAAAGAAAAAAATGATCTGCGCTAAGAGATTTTTCTTGAGGAAAAAGGGTAGGCAAGTAGGAGCTTGATTAAAAGCTTGATGATAAAAATAAACGTAGTAGCATAAAAAAGGATATATCTATTTAGTTTCATTTTGTAAGATTATGTTCTGGAAGAAAAAAGAGTTACTGAGCGATCTTCGTATTTTTTTGGGTGTTATTGTAACGCTCATTATTATTGGGATGATATTTATCTATTCGGCAAGCTCGGTTTTTGCTCTGGAGCAGTTTGGATCTGCTAATTATTTTGTAAAAAAACAGGTATTGGGCCTTTTTTTGGGATTATGTGGTCTCATTGCTGCTCGTCTTATTCCTCTTGAAATAGTAAAAAAATTAGCTCCTTTTATTTTTTTGATAACACTAGGAGTAACTGCACTTACCTTATTTCCTTATTTTACGCATACCGTGCACGGATCAAGTCGTTGGATACGTATTGGTTGGATTACGTTTCAACCGAGTGAATTTCTTAAAATTGCATTGCTAGTGTATCTTGCTTACTTTCTTACGCAAAAAAAGCAGACAATTAATGCAATCGTTCATACGTTTCTCCCATTTTTGATTATTCTTGGATTGCCTTGTTTTGTACTTCTCAAACAACCTGATTTTGGTCTTATTATAACGTTGGTGCTTACCTCATTTATGCTTCTTTTTATTACACATATTAATATCAAACGATTGTTCATTATGCTTGGAAGTTTTGTTCCACTGGTTTTTTTTCTGATTTATTGGTGGCCATATCGTCTCAAGCGCATTGCTACCTTTTTAAATCCATGGCAAGATCCACAGGGTTCTGGTTTTCAGATTATTCAGTCACTTATTGCGATAGGCTCAGGTAGTTTTTGGGGAGCTGGTATTTCAAATTCAAAACAAAAATTCTTTTATCTTCCTATGCAACATACTGATTTTATTTTTTCAATAATTGCTGAAGAGACAGGGTTGATTGGCTCTTTGCTTTTGGTTATGCTTTATCTGCTTTTTCTTTACTTTGGATTGCGTATTGTATGGCAACTTACTGATCATTTTTCGATGCTTGCGACAGCAGGTTTTGTACTTCTTATTAGTCTTCAGGCCCTCATAAATATTGCAGTTACAACTGCCCTTTTACCAACTAAAGGAATGGGGTTACCATTTGTCAGCTATGGCAACAGTGCTCTTATTGCAAATTTGTGTATGGTTGGTTTGATTATTAATATGGTAAGTGAAGATCGGTAGATCGTTGTTATTGATAGAGCAAGTTAGTGTCGCATAATTCAAAGGTTAAATTATGTCCACAATATAGAACATTAAAAAGATTGGCAAGAACTATTTTTGAACATAAAACAACACCATTTTGGTAATGGTATTTGACTATGGTACTATATTATGGTACCATGTACATACAGAAGGAGGGAAAGATGAACAAAAAGCACCTCAAGACATTAGTGGCACTATTTAAGCAACCTATTCAGTCAAATATTAAATGGTCAGATATAGAAGCGTTATTAATAAGTTTGGGTGCTGAAATAAGTGAAGGCAGTGGTTCCAGAGTTCGAATAGCTTTAAATGGGGTAAGAGCGGTTTTTCATAGACCACATCCTAAAAAAGAAATTGATAAAGGTGCTTTGATTTCAATGCGTCGGTTTTTAAAAAATGCAGGGGTAAAAAATGATGAAATATAAGGGATATTTAGGAGAAGTAGAATACGATTATGATGCAAAAATATTTCATGGCGAAGTAATCGGGCTAAAAGATGTAATTACCTTTCAAGGTAAAAATGTTACTGAGCTTGAAAGAGCTTTTAAAGATTCCATCAACGATTATCTTGAATGGTGTCATGAACGTGGTGAACAACCAGAGAAGACATACTCTGGTAATTTACATATACGCATGAAACCATCTCTTCATGCACATCTTGCACTAGAAGCAGTTAAAGAGAATATTAGCTTAAATGAGCTAATTACCAAGAAACTTAGAGATTGATCTCCTCCTCTTCTTTGTGTTTAATTGGGCAAACCGAACAGTTCAAAATATATCAATATCACATGCTATTTTTAAGAAGTTTTATGAAAACCTTTTTATAAGGCTGGCTTTTTTGGTAATCCTGAAAAGACATGTATTTATGAAAAGGGAGAAAATGTATGGAAATATACGCAGTCCTGAACCAAAAAGGGGGTTCATGCAAGACAACTACAAGTGTTAACTTAGCTAGTGCTCTTGCTGAAAAGAAGAAAAAAGTATTATTAATTGATCTTGATTCGCAAGCAAGCGCCAGTGCATGGTTCGGCTTTAAAAAACCTGAAAAGGGATTATATACCTTATTTACAGAAAATAGCGCAAATGGGAGTATTTTAGATATTATCAGCAAAACTGCAATTCCTGGCCTTGACATCATTGTCGCATCCCCTTGGTTGGTCAGCGCTGACAAGATCCTTGCGGGGGAAGTTGGAGCCGAAACAATTTTGAAGAAGTATCTCGATAAACTGAAATCAAAACCTTGGGATTATATCGTAATAGATTGTTCGCCAACTTTAGGAATTTTATCTTTGAATGCTCTTGTTGCTGCCGACAAGGTTCTTGTTCCAATTGAAACTCATATAATGGCAGTTCAAGGACTAGCTCAACTTATGAATACAGTAACCATGGTTAAAGACCGTCTTAATTCACGATTAGAAATTGATGGTATTTTGGCTTGCAGGGTTAACAAGCGTACAAGATTATCCCAAGATATTCTCGCCGATCTTAGAAAGAGATTTCCAACAAAGGTTTATAAGACCATTATTAGAGAATCAATAAGACTTGCAGAAGCACCTTCTTTTGGAAAACCAATTACCCTTTATGGCAATAAATCATCGGGAGCTGAAGACTATAGAAGCCTTGCTGCCGAAGTAATCAAGCGCACAACTAAACAACTTTAATGTAAGGAGAGAGACAATGGCAAAGCGAAAGACAATCGGAGACAATCCACTAGACGAACTAATGCAACCAGCTCAAATTAGTTCCGAGCACGAAAAGAATACAACCAAGAAGGAAATTTTTTCAACTAGAGAGTCGTCAACATGCACAGCAAAAAAACAACGTATTACAGTTCAAATTTCGACCAATGTTATTGAACGTATAAAGAATGCTGTTTATTGGACGCCAGGACTTACTCTAGCAGCTCTCGCTGAACAAGCTCTTATGCGTGCTGTTGATCGACTTGAAAAAGAGAAGCCATTTCCACAAAGAAAACAAGAACTCAAAACAGGGCGTCCTATTAAATAGCAATAATGTATTAATTACATGAAATACCAGTATTTAGTGTGTTTATTACAAGTCCGCAAAACCAGGCCTTGCAAGTATTCATGTCGTTTAAGACTTTACATATATTTACGTTCTTTCAGGCCTTTGTCATATATACAGCATTAACGTAAAGAGTGGTGTTTGTTTATTTGTAGGCATTGATTACATTGTCTTTAATTATGAAGTAACAGATAATACTTGTCTTTATGGTAAAGCAAGTATGGGGAAAAGTTTTACTGATTTTTTATATTAGATTGTGAGCTTTATCAACATTAAGAGCACCCATCCCTTTGAGGATATCTTTAGTAAGTTTGCACCTACAACTGTTTGAGAGGTCAGCACCAGCTATATCGGCCCCCTTCAAAGTAATGGTAAGGAAATCAGTAATTTCAAAGGCACAAATACGGTCATAAGTAGAAATACTGATCTTATGAAGAAAACCAAGATTAGTTCCAGTTAAGTTGGCGTTTGAGAAATCAACATTTCTTAAATCTGCTCCATATAGAATAGCTCCAGATAACTCAGTGCATTTAAAACTGGCCCCAGTTGCCAAAACACCTTCGAGGTTTGCCTTGTATAAATTGGCATTATCAAATATAGAGTTAGATAAATTAGCTGCCCTAGAAAACCTTGCTTCAGCAAAATCGGCTCCAGTTAAATTTGCATTTGAAAGTTTTGATACCCAGGATTTGGAAAGGTTTGCGCCTGTTAAATTTGCACCAGTCATATCCATTACACAGCAATTAGAATTGGAAAGATCTGCTCCCGTTAGATTTGCCCCAGATAAATCGGCTCTAAAGAGATTAGCATAAGAAAGATTGGCATTGGAAAAATTAACTCCAGAAAGATCCGCATATGAGAGATCTCGGTCTGCCTCACTTGTTCCACGAAGTTTTTTATTTGTCTTCACGAATTCTAAAGCCAATCTATTATAACCAAACCCTACCTGCATGAAAAAAATAAGTACCAACGCAATACTAATAAATTTTATGGTATATAAACGAATATTCATAAAGACCTCCATAAGTAAAACAAAAAAAATTAGTATGGGAAGAATATTAATCTTCCATTGCGATATTTATAAGTACCAATAATATAAAAAGTGATAATATTTCTAAAAACATTAATTTTCCCTATCGTTTTCCTTCTTGTTATTTTAGATTATTAGCAAATTTAAATGTAGGATATTGAATTATATAGTATACAGTGTTTAAATTCTTAGTCAAAAACTACTACAGATAAATATGTTTAATATTCTAAGTAAAATACAATTTGAAAATCAGAGATATAATAACCAAGTGATGTTCAAATAAACACAAAACAGAAACTTACCTTATAAAATGGTGTATTTACACTCATTATTTTCGTGACTTTTTAGCCAAAAATGGTACACTTTATATAGCACAACAAGCTTATTGGTTCAGCATTATGGATGTTTTGTCATGGCTATAAAATTACGTGATTATCAACAAGAAGCAGTACAGGTTTCCCTTGATGAATTTCAAGGAACTAAGTTCCAAGGGACTAAGTCCCAAGAAACTAAGTTTCAACGTGGAATTTCACGCCAATTAATAGTTTTACCAACAGGTGTAGGCAAGACTATTATTATGGCAGCGATTGCGAAGTATCTAAACACAAAGACTCTTGTTTTATCTCATCGCGAAGAATTAATTAAACAGACAAAAGACAAGTTTAAAATGTATTGGAAGAATGCCGATATAGGTATTTGCAAGGCTGAGCTCAATGAACTGGACCACCAGATTGTTATAGGCTCTGTTCAATCATGCATGAGAGAAAAGAGATTAGAGCAGCTCACTACTCAAGGATTTAAGCTTTTACTTATCGATGAAGCTCATCATGCAGCAGCTAAATCGTACAGCAAGATTGTTAGTGTACTTGGCTTTCTTGATGATAAGGCTAAGCCTGAGACTAAGCCTCAAGAGGTTAAGCCTCAAAAGTTGTTGATCGGTTTAACTGCAACACCAGAGCGTTCAGACAATCTTGGTCTTGGTGATATCTTTGAGAAGATTGTTTTCTCACGATCTATACAAACGATGATTAAAGCTGGTTATCTTTCACCGGTGTATGGAAGAAGGATATTAACTGATGTTTCTTTAAAGGATGTCAGAACTCAAAATGGTGATTTTGTTGTTGGTGATTTAGCATATGTTATCAATACTACTGAACGTAATAACTTTATTACGGACAAGTTTATTGAGCATGCAAAAGAAAGAAAGGGTTTATTCTTTTGTGCTAACGTTCAACACTGCAAAGATTTAGCAGATACGTTAAATGAACGTGGTATTACAGCCAAGGCTGTGTGGGGATTAATGCCACCAGAAGACCGTACCCAAACACTCAAAGATTTTAAACAGAATAAAATTCAAGCAATAACGTCATGTGCAGTTTTAACAGAAGGTTATGATGAACCATCAATCGAATGTGTTGTTATGGCACGACCAACAAAATCTCGGGGTCGCTATTTACAGTGTCTAGGACGTGGATTAAGACTATTCCCCTCAAAAAAAGATTGCTTAGTTTTAGATTTCGCCGATAAATACCACGATCTCAATTGCATCATGAGCCTGAAAAAAACAATCCCAGGAGTACAAGAAGTAAGAGATCGAGACGATAATCGTCAAGCAGCTGGTGGTTTAATGCAGTCTCTCATGCCAGAAGCTGATGTTCGCGAGCTGAACGATGAATCATTTGATATCCTAGGACAAACACGTTTCGTGTGGATATCAATTGGCGATGATGAGTATTCATTATCAGATGATTTTAATAATGAGATTGTCATAACGCCAACACACGGCGGCTACACGGCAAAGCTCTACATAAAAAATAGTTGCATTGATGTTGTAATAGAACCATTACCACTGGATTACTGCTCAGCTGTCTGTGAAGATTATGCACGGGCCAATCTACACATATCATATACCGATCTAACAAACTCATGGCTCACAAAATCAAACAATATTCCAGCAACAGAAAAACAGTGTCAGTTTTTAGCAAAAAATAATGTCGCTGTTCCAGGTATCTCCAAAACGGAAGCAGTATTTAAGATACGCAAAATCATTGCATTTAAACGCAAAGAAACACGCCAATGGAAGAGTGATAATTATCAGCCGCAGAGTTACAATCAATCATTATCAAATAAATCTCTTTAAAGAAAACACCACATAATCAAAAAATAGACTACTATTAATAATATTAAAGCAATGTAATTAATTATACCAATTACCTTGGAGGAAAATAAAAAATGAAAACAGAATATATTTATATCCACAGTGATTTTTTAGCCGGTAAAAATTACAGAACGCGAGCAGAAGTCAAAGGGAAAGAAATACATATCTATATTGAAAAAAAAGAGCAGCCGCAAAAACATGGAATAACCGATGAACACAACTTAGAAGGTTTGATTGAATCAAAGGAAAAGAAGAATGAGCACAAAAAATCTTAAGTCTACTATAAAAAAAACCAGGCGCCCTACCGTTGTAGCTGATATATACCACCATATGTATACCGGAAAACAAATGCCAATTAGTGATGCTTTCTTTGAACGACTAGCTATCGACCTTACTAATTGGGCCAAGAATGATAAGCAAGCCATCAACCTGCACCAGTTTACCCTTAAGATGGGTATACCATGGAATTCATTTTGTCGATGGAGCCAAACAAAAGAGCCTCTTAAGCGGGTCTATGACGATGTTAAATTGATGCTTGCAACACGACGTGAAGTTGGAATGCTCTATGGCAAAATGAAAGAGAGGCCTATTATGTACACGATGCATCGCTACGACCCTGATTGGGATGAGGCCGACAAGCGTTGGTCAGATCTGAAGAAGAAAGAGCGCGAAGAAGAGCAGTCGAAAGTGGTGAACGTATATATACCCGATTTGACAGTAGAAGAAAAACCTTTCGATCCCAACGATTACAAATTGTCACATGGTTATCAAGTAAAGAAATGAAAGAGCTCGAATCAGCTCAGACAAAACGGAAAGGGGGAAGGATGATGAATGAGTTTGATCTGGCACCACAAGACGAAAGAGATCTTGTTGATTTCTTTTCTCTTTTGCTGGAGTGGAAACAAGAAGAAGATGAAGCAATTGAAAAACTTGTCCGCGTGCTTACCCTAAGGGTTTTGCAACTCAAAAAATTGTGATTATCGTATGAAAAATTAACACAAAAAAAGGGCCTGCGTTTATACAGGCCCTTCTAAAAGGAAATTTGAACATCAGTTATATCGTGATCTATCGACAATAACTAAACACAGGAACAGCAATATAGTAATTGATGCTCCTGTTACAAAATTAATAGAGGTAATCTTCATAAGATTCCAAAATATGATACCTAAAGGTCCTAGAACTAATGCCAACGAATAAGCAGGGAATGCAGAGATAAAACTATATTTATCTTCTTTTGCAAATATACAAAAAGTATCTGGTTTTAATATGGTATAGAAAGAAACTCCTATACAGATAATTAAATCTATAATTAAAAAACCATTACGAAATAGATAAGTTGCATATGTTCCAACAAGCAACAGCATAATAAAATACGGAATTTTTGCTTTATCCATATTAAATATCATATTAATCCTTAAATATTCCTATGGAGTTGGTGCTGCTGTAGCCGCTACAGTCGCAGCTACTGTTAAAGCCATACCACCCTTAGCTACAGCAGCACCAGCAAATATTGCTGCTGCTGGATTAGTTGGTACTAGAGCAATAAATACTCCTGTTGCTGCAACACCAGTTGCCACGGTTCCACCAACGGCAGTAAAAAATCCAAGTATTGGCCCACCACCATTAAGACGACCATATGCATCAAGCTTGTAATCGATAGAGCCATTTGCGTCTTTAAGTTCATTTAATCGTACATAGCCATTATTAAGAAATGTTCTTAAATGATCAGGATTTGCGCCTCGAAGAATAGGAGATACCCAATATGACTGAATATTCTTCTCTTTGCCATCGCGCTCAACAACGAACTTGTTGTCTTTATGAAAGA
>SOKE01000021.1 GCA_004375875.1 Candidatus Babelota bacterium | reverse complement strand
AAAACCATGTTGAAATCCTTGGTGATACATGGAAAGCCGCTCTTGAATGGTATATCGATACTTATCCTGTAAGCGAAAATGATTGGGATACTGCAACAGCAGACGATGATGCATGGGTTGATGTACAAATTCCTCAGACATGGGTTCTTCTTGGCGATCCAAGCCTGCAAATCGGTGGATATCCACAATAACAGTTTTGTCACACCGATACTTCTTTCTTTTTTTGAAAAAAGATATAACGTTTTAACAGATTGAGCTATCTTGTGAACAGAAAGTATCTTGGGGTTTTAGCAGTACTTTTTGCAAGTATCATGTGGGCAATAGAGCCTATCTTTGCTAAACTATCATATCAAACTGCAGATTTTCTTCAAACCTCAGCAATACGTGCAATCTTTGCAGCGTTGACAGGGCTTATTTACATAGTATTGACAAAAAAACCATGTTTTAGAATAAACAAACAACAGTTTTCAACGCTTGTTTATATCGCAATTGTTGGCGTGCTTTTTGCAGATCTCATGTATTTTTTTGCGTTAACACAAGTTCCTGTCATCAATGCCGTTCTTATTGGACATATGCAGCCGATTTTCATCATTTTAATTGGATTCTTGGCACTCAAACAGGATAAATTAACAATATTTGACTACATAGGAATCTTATTTATGCTGCTATCCGGAGTTCTGGTGACGACAAAAACACTTGAAAATCTCGCAATGTTTAAACTAGGGTCGTTTGGTGATCTGCTGGTATTGTCTGCAACGATCGCATGGGCAACAACAGCAATTGCCATGCGGAAATATCTCAAAGATATGAATGCAGGTCTTATAACATGGTACCGGTTTTTCTTTGCAGCATTATTTTTTGTAATATATCTGATGGCAACCTCAACGATTAGTATTTCAAATATATATCAAATAGTCATCGGAGTTGTTGCAGGAATCGGAACCATACTGTACTACGAGGGGCTAAAACGTATCAAAGCAGTACAAGTATCTGGTCTTGAGCTTTCCACACCGTTTTTTGCAGCTCTTCTCGGTTTCTTTATCTTGGGAGAAACAGTAACAGCGATGCAGATTGTTGGTATTTTCTTGCTTTTTGTTGGAATATATTACATTTCAAAGAGAGAGGACAGAAATTAATGATAAACACTATGAAAAAATCATTACAGAAATAATGAATCATGCTAAAATAGGAGAAGGAATACTTTTAAAAAGGGAATCCTCCTTACCCTCTTCCATGGCATTACCATTAGATACTCTAGAAAAGGCAATGAATCAAAAATTACTTCTTTTATTAAAACACGGGAGACACATAGAGGGAAAACTTTTGGGATTTGACGAATATATGAATCTTGTCATCGATGAAGTCGAAGAAACAAAGGGTGAAACAAAGAGGAGATTAGGGAAAATTATACTCAGAGGAAGCAATGTCGTGAGCATTTCGTTCTCTTAAAGCGAAAAACATATATAGGGCTTATTGCTATTTATTAGTGGAAGGAATTGG
>SOKE01000029.1 GCA_004375875.1 Candidatus Babelota bacterium | reverse complement strand
CTGGTGCCCATGCAAATATCAGTACATTACTGAAATATAAAAAAATCATGACTAATGCATTAAACAAAATAGCTGAAAGACATGAAGGTGAGCCAAAAGGAGCTTTACAGAAATCACTTTTGCAAATTGAGAAAAAACTTGATCTAAAAAGAGCAGCTATTGCACATGAGGCTGGTCACCTATTTTATAATGCTGATACAAAAAGGGCAGCCTTGACAGGCATCCTTTCGTTAGCCTTGGGATCTGCCGTAGTAGCAAGACAATATTTTTTGCATAAACAGGACATAAAAATGCCTTCAGATCTTTCATGTTATCTTTTGGGTTTGCTAGCGTTAAAAACGGGAGTAGTTGCATCTAACTTACTGATGTTTCCGATAAAGGTTGCTAATAGCTGGTATCATGAAAATCTAGCAGACGATTTTGGAAGTAATCCTCATGCACTCGAGGCTGCTCGTGATTATTTTATAGAGAGGGATAAAGAAGAGTATGCCTTTTTCAAATCTATTATAAGTGGTCTAACTAAATCATTATCTCCAAAAAATCAGGAAAGAATAAGTACATTTGTTGATAAACATCCATTTATCTATACTATTTTTAATTTAATTGAAGATCCTAGCCATCCAATGTTGGCTCAGCGGGCTGAGAGAATTAAAAGGCGATTAGAGAAACTAGAACTGTCTACCACTAATACATGATAAAAAAATGAGGACTAAAGAAAAGCTTCTTATTTTTCTTGCTTAATCAAAATTCTTTTTAAGAAGTACGGCTAGCTGCTGTGCAGGAATAGGCTTCCTATCAATATCGGAAGTAGATTTAGATTTATTATTAAAAAACTTATCCCGATCCGGCATTTCATCAGTGGAAAATAATAAGGGAAAATATTTAACAGGTGATTCATGACCAATTACCATTTTCTTCTTATATTCAAGGAGCTGCTCTAAAGTATGTCCAACTCTGGCCATGTGCAGCGCTCCCATAAAGAGATAAAATATTCTATCTTGATTGTGATGGGTAGCTATTTCATGTATAGCTTTCAAATCAAGCAATCGAGCATCCCAACAAGTAAGAAGGGTTACAAAGGCAAGCCGTTTTTGAAATGGAATTGCATCATATACATAAGCAGCCATAGATTGATCAGACAATCTCAGTTTGAATAATGTTTCACTACTTGGACCACACACTGCATCAATGTGCTCGGAATAATGGGCATTTACCTTACTTCCATCATTAAAAGCGCTAATAGTTTCTACTGTTGTATCAAACTCCTGGACAAATTTTTTACACGATGTTCTAGCGGATTTAACCAAAGAGTCATATGAAAGATAACGTCTTATATCCTTTTCATATGAAGTTCCTTGTGTTTGTGCAAGTTCTCTTTCTAAATCGTCAATAGGGGTAAGAGCTACCCTCCGTGCAAAGCGATACTCTAAGTTTACTGTATCTAATTGTTGTTGCTTACAATATATGCCTAAACCATCTAAAGGCGTTATAGCCTTTAAAGGGCTCAAGAACTCAATGATTTCGCTATCATTTCCTGAATAATCTTTAAAGTCCTCAACAAGAACAAGAGGATTATGGTGCCGACATTCAACCAAAATATCCCTAATTTTCTGTCTATGTTCTTTATTAACCTCTGTCTCATTATAATCATGAACATCTGCACAACCAAAAATTAAAGAATTGTCCTTCTGCCAAACTGTTATGCTTTTAAGATATGCCTTCTGTATAGAAACATGAAAAAACAACAAGAAAATCCACAACTTGCCATAGACCATATTTTAAATCCATGATGCAGTTAAATTTTGAAAAGTTAACATTTTCACTAGAAAGTAACAACTATTTTATCATAGATTTTAAACCTTTAAACAAAAACATTCTTTTTTCCTATAAAAATGTACGGAAAAATTATCTTATTACCTTAAGTTTCCTTAATTTTCAAAACCCTTGATAATCTATTTAAGTTTTTTGTAATATGAAATTAAGATAAGAAAATGGTTAAAAATAAGATATTTAAAAAAGGAAGATAATTATGAAAAGGTATAGTATGGCTCATTTCGGCGTTTTTGTGCTGCCTTTGCTGTGGCTTAGTACCATAAATATAGTCACGTTACCTATGGAGGAGTATGAGATCATTGAAGAATATGGGGTTCCTAAAAAAAAGGAAGCGCCTCCAGAAGGGTGGGTTAAAATACCTCGTCCTAAGGAGAGATATTTAACAATTATAAATGCTACTCCTTTACCATTGGTACTATTTGTGCAAAAGACTGATGGAAGTGCAGAAGAAATCTCATTGATGCTTTCTCCCGATTGGAAAGTAGGCGAATTGAGTATCCAAAAGGTACTTTCAAGATTACTCCCTCAACTAGAGAGGATTATAGGAAGAGATTACTATATAGTACGACCAATTGATACATTATCTGCAGTATGGGTTAAGGTTTGGAATCCTCTCCTTCCTGAAAGAGATTTAATTAAACAACTGCCTCTTGAAACAGTACGGAAGCAAAAAAACCCCCAAATAACTATTAGGCTACTCACGGCAACTTGGCAAGGGCTATGGAATAACCGTGGTGCCTGGCAATCTCCTGTTGGATCACCCCTTGTACGAGCATTATATGATCTCGGTAGGAACCCACAATTTGAGTTTGATACACAACCTCCAGCCCTGCGGGAAAATATATTTGAACGTGCAGCAAACTTGATTAATAAATTGCTCGGTAAATCATAGCAGTTAAAAATTTTAGCAGAAGCCTTTCCTTAAAAAGAGAATTTTTACTTTTTAAAGGAAAGCTTTTAGATAACTTCCCGTATAACTTTGTTTGCATCGAGCAACATCAACTGGCTTTCCCTGTGCAACAACAGTTCCACCTTCATCGCCGCCTTCTGGGCCAAGATCAATAAGATAATCGACTGTTTTGAGAACATCGAGGTTATGTTCAATAACAATCATTGAATTACCCTTATCAACAAGCGTATTGAGTACTTTCAATAATTTTTCGATATCACAATTATGCAAACCGGTTGTTGGCTCATCTAAGATATAGAATGTTCTACTACCACGTTTTGCAAGTTCATCAACTAATTTGATACGTTGTGCTTCACCACCTGAAAGTGTTGTTGATGGTTGCCCCAATTGTAGGTAATCAAGGCCTACATCACACATCAATTGTAAGCGCTTTGCAATATTTGAATGGGCTGCAAAGAATTCATGTGCTTCATAAGCCGTCATTTCAAGTACTTCAGCGATGTTTTTTCCTCTGTATTTAATTGAGAGTGTTTCTGTGTTATACCGCTTGCCGTTACATGTTTTGCAGGTCATTGTTACATCAGGTAAAAAATGCATTGAGACTTTAATAGTACCATCACCACGACATTCAAAACAGCGTCCATCTGATACATTAAAACTAAATCTGCCTGGTTTATACCCGCGCGCATTACTTTCTGGCAAACGTGCAAAAAGCTGTCTGATTTGGTCAAAAATACCAAGATAGGTTGCCGGATTGGAACGGGGGGTACGACCAATTGTACTTTGATCAATAACAACGAGGGCAGCAATATTTTCAGCTCCTTCAAGATCAGGATCACCTTTTGTTTTTCTGCGTTTACTTAAAAATTCACGCTTAAGTGCTGGTACTAACTCTTGAATAATAAGTGAACTTTTGCCCGAGCCGGAAACTCCAGAAATGCCGCACAAAATCCCCAACGGAAATTTAACCGTAATATCTTTCAAATTATGAGCGCGGGCATGGCGTAATACAAGCCAATTAACTGGTGTACGAACTTTTGCTGGTACAGCAATAGAACGACGTCCTGCAAGATAATCACCAGTTAATGAATGGCTGGCAGCTGCACATTGTTTTGGTGTTCCTGTAGTTGTTATTTTTCCTCCCAGTACACCCGCTGCTGGCCCCATGTCGATCAGATGATCAGCTTGACGCATTGTATCAATATCGTGTTCAACAACTACAACTGTATTACCCTGATCACGCAACTTTTTAAGTGTAGCAATCAAGCGACCATTATCTCGCTGATGTAAACCAATACTTGGTTCATCAAGTACATAAAGTACGCCAGAGAGAGATGAACCAATCTGCGTTGCCAAGCGTATACGTTGTCCTTCACCTCCTGAGAGAGTCCGAGATGGTCTATTTAAAGTCAAATAAGAGAGACCAACATTCTGCAAGAAGTTTAAACGGTTGATAATTTCTTTAAGAAGCGGTGCAGCTACAATGTGTTCTGTTTTATCAAGTTCAATATGTTGAAAAAATGGCAATAGAGTCGTAATTGAAAGGTCACACAGATCATAAATATTTTTTCCATTAATTGTGACCGCAAGTGCCAATTTGTTCAGCCGCTTACCAGCACAGGATGAGCAGGTATATTCAGTGGCATATTTTGGCCCAAAAAATTCTGGGCAATCTGCCTTCCAAGCATCTGGATCATTTTTATCCCATGGCCATTCTTGGATAATGCCAAGTCCATGACATTCTTCACACGCTCCTACAGGCGAATTGAAGGAAAAATAACGTGGCTCAAGCTCTGGGATAGAATACGCACAGTTCAAACAGATTCTGCTTGAAGAATATAAATATTCGCGCTTGCCGACGATAATCCGACACATACCGCCAGTTCGTTTAAAGGCAATCTCAATAGCTTCGAGTAGACGAGAATGTTCCTCTGGCATTACTTCAAGTAAATCGAGCAAAATATCTATTGTGTGTTTGTAAGTCTTACCTAACTTTAATTTTTTAATATCGAACTCTGAGTGAAATTTGAACTGCTGGCCATCGATTCTAAAACGATAGTAGCCTTCCTTGAAGAGCTTTAAAAGATCGTTAACAAACTCTCCTTTGCGCTCGATAACTAATGGCGCTGCCACCGTGATCATTTTTCCTGCAAAGTTGTTCGCTAACATAGTGGCAATATGCTCAGCTGATGCCGCTTTAATTTGATTTCCACATTCAGGACAATGGGGGGTGCCAACACGGGCATATAAAACACGCAGATGATCATAAATCTCTGTTACCGTGCCTACGGTTGAACGAGGATTAGAGCTTACCTTTTTTTGCTCAATAGCCACTGCTGGACAAAGCCCTTCAATGCGGTCAACATTAGGTTTTTTAGACATCCCGAGAAATTGACGGGCATAGGATGAAAGTGATTCAAGATAACGACGCTGTCCTTCTGCAAACAGTACATCAAAGGCCAAGGAACTTTTACCAGAGCCAGATGGACCGGTGATGACGGTGAGCTTATTCTTGGGAATAGCTACATCGATATTCTTGAGATTATGCTCTCGAGCTCCAAAAACACGAATAAGATTGTCTTTTTTCTTTTTGTTTTGATTATTCATTTTTTAGAGAGTCCAATCGAATTATTAAAAATCTATGTTATTTCTAATAGAATAGCATAAAACAAAGGGAAGGTAAAAATTTTTTAGATACATTTATGCCTTTATATCTGTGGGGGGAGAACGGATCTACTATCTCGGCAAGAAGATATAAAACAGCTTAAAAAGCATTAATTTTTTATTGTATAAGCCTATTTTTGCCTTTAAACTGAAAAATAAGAGAGCGTTGATTTTTAGGCTTAACTTCGTATACTGAAGGCAAGCAAATTCTTCAAAAAAAGCAATTTATGGTGGATGTAGCTCAGTTGGTAGAGCACCAGGTTGTGGCCCTGGGGGTCGTGGGTTCAAGTCCCACCATTCACCCCAAAAAGGTATCAAAAAGACCTCAAAAAAGAGCTTATCAGCGAAATGTCGGCTTATTGAATAAAGCAATCAGGCAATAATTGTATCAAAGTCCAAAGCATGGTTAGATAATAGTATGCTGAATAAATAATTTACCGTGATAAATAATTTTATCTTGAAAGGATTAACATGTTTGAAGCATTCTTTTGGGCTGGTATTATTGATTATATCAAGTTTTCTGAAGCATTCTTTTGGGCAAGTTTATTGATTATATTTGGTATTTTGGCGCTGCTTGGTGCAGGCAATATTCCACGCGTCCTTGCTGGTATTTTTCTCATTTATTTAGGTATTCAACTTACTGTCAATTGGCCGCTTGGTAAGGAACGTGTCGTTCAATCAATATATCTTGGCAAACGACGTACAGTCACCATCGATACCAATATACTCTACAACAAGGCAAAACCGTGGGCTATAATGTCCTTTTTGGGGCAGCAGACATAGATCTTTCAACAATTGAAGCAATCAAGGAGGAGCTCCGTCCAGTGGAGGTCGAGATCAATACGATTTTTGGTAGCACCGAAATTAAGCTCAATAAAGAGATCCCAATCAAAATTATAAGCAGTACGGCATTCGGTAAGACTGAGTTTCCTGATGATACCGACATTAATTTTGGTAACTACACTTACCACACTCAAGAAGATAAAAAACCACATCTGATTTTACGAACCAGTACAGCTTTTAGCAAGCTTGAGATTGAAACGAAATAATTAAGCATATCAGCATAACTTCTTGGGGAAAAAGAGCTTGAAAAAGATCGTGTCACCCATTAATATTGTGAGAATGACAAAAAAAAGTTATTTTACCGATAGTAGTTTTTTAGCATATTCGATATACTAAAAAAGGGTTTTTATAATACTAAATGGTAACGGGGCGTGGCGCAATTGGTAGCGCACTCGCTTTGGGAGCGAGGGGTTGCCAGTTCGAGTCTGGCCGCCCCGACCAGAAAAACTGTCCTTGGAGCTAGTAATGAAGATCTATTCTTCTATTTTACGTCCTGGAATCATCTGTTTAACTATTTTTTCTTCTTTTTCAACTGCCTCATATACACACCCACAGCTTGAGGAACAAGCGCGTTCATGGCTTTATCGATATGTACTTACAGAGGAAGGCAGTACACGCATTTCTCATTATGATATTCAAGCTATAGCAAATCTTCTTTATCTTTCTTGGTGTCGTTCAGTAATAACTCTTGAAGCTCAGTATAAAGCACTTCAAACAGTTGATATTATCTGGAAAGGTTGGCAAAATATTGCGCAAACACGTCTTGATCCATCAATAGACATTCCATATGCAATTTTACCTGAACAGCAGGAAGCAATCATTAAAGATTTTTGGACTCTTGCGCAGCAACATCGCTCAATCGGTATAACATATTCATATGCGGTAAAAATGATCCTTGAAAAGCAGATTTTACAAACAACTTTTGCCCTCGATGGTGTTGCGACTATGCGTAACGGTGCTCGTGCTGTTGTGCTTGATTCTTTTCTCGATGTTCGTAACCAACTTGGTGAGTTTTTTCATTTGAGCAATAAGACACAAAGTTTGTTAGCAGATTTGCAGCCAACTGATATTATGATCGATCTAGACCTTGATCTTGAGGAGCATAAAAAAGGCATTAATCTTTTGGATTACATTTCCATATATATCCCACAACTTGCACTTCATTCATTTGTTGAAGCTAACAACACACATAATCTGGTAAGCGAAGAAGGATGGCAAGTTCTCAAAATGATTCAGGAGATCGGAAATCAAACATGGAAAACTATTGAAGAAGCTCGTGCAGATTTTTATCGAGCTTATTATATGGCTTTATTTAATGCCATCAAGCAGTACAATCTTCCTGATTCATGCCTATTACTTATGTTTAATGAACAAGGAATTATCATCGTACATGATCAGCACCAGTATTTACCGGAATCTACAAAACTTGAGCTTCCTTCCTATGAAAGTTAACATAACTACTGAAAAATTAGGATAAGAAAATATGTCTTTCTCTTTCTATATAATTAAGGCATCGGGTGAAAAAGAGCTTTTTGATATCAACAAATTTAAACGTTCACTCAAACGCTGTGGTGCTCCTACTAAACTTATTATGAAAATTGCACGCAAGATTGAACAACTACCCGATATTAGGACTACAAGGCAGATTTATGCATTTGCGCTTACAGAGCTTGAAAAGGCAAATCCTGTTCTTGCTGCGCTTTATAATTTAAAACAAGCTTTGCTTAGGCTTGGTCCAAGTGGTTTTCCATTTGAGCAATTTGTTGCAAAGATTTTTAATGCGCAAGGCTACATGATTAAACTTAATCAAATAGTACCTGGTTATTGTGTTGATCATGAGCTTGATTTGACAGCCATTAAAGGCAAAAAACATATAATGGTTGAATGTAAATTTCATAATCGACAAGGCTTAAAATCAGATGTCAAAATTCCCCTTTACATTAAAGCTCGCTTTGATGATATTGAAAAAGCGTGGCATTTAGATCCCAAACATGGCCATGAATTTCATAAAGCCTTGATTACTACCAACACCAAATTTACAATACAAGCACGCGATTATGCCAAATGCGTTGGCATTCAACTGCTTGATTGGTCATACCCTCGTAAGGCCAATTTACCTTTATTAATTCAAAAGTATTCACTTTATCCAGTAACTACCCTCACAACACTCTCACATAAAGAGCAAAAACTGCTTATCAAAAAAGGAATTGTTTTATGTCAAGATATCTCAGAAAATGAATGGGCACTCAAAGAAGTGGGGTTGACTGCTAGACAGCGGCAGCACGTTATTAGAAATGCAAAAGAGTTGTGCAAATTTACTTATGCCTGAGACCAGCAAAATTTGTTTTGTTCACTTTGCCATTCTTGAATCTATTGTATCATTTCAGCAGGCAAAATATGGATCAGCATGTCCCAAAGTACCCCTTGGCGAATAGGCTCTAAATCAGAACCATAAGAAACCAATAGTTTAATTATGTTTGGATTTTTACTTTTAGAAAAATTATCAAGTGCTTTATCAAGTGGTGTTTGTCCATTCTCATCACGAGCACTTACTTGCGCTCCTTGATCCAACAAATCACGAACTGAGTTTATTTTTTCTGGAGTGACTTCTTTTCCTGCTTGCTTCAATAATTCATTATTTAAGGTAGAAAGTAATGTATCACTTTCCTGCATTAGTCGAATAGCGTCATTATTTTCCTTTAGATGAGCAATAGTCCAAGGGCTTTTGTGATTCCAGAAATAGTGTTGATCACAGTTTTCCGAAGGTTTTCCCGATTTAGCTCCTCTTGCTAAAAGAAAAGAAATAGTTTTTTCTTTGGCTCCTTTATATAATGCATGTTGTAGTGGGCGATATTCCATATGCCCACGGCTATTTACTTTTGCTCCTGAATCAACAAGAAGATGAAGAATTATTGGATTTCTACCATACAAAATTGCGTAAAAGAAGGCGGTATTTTTATGCATATCCCGTACTTGAGGATCAATTTTTTTAGAAAGCAAGCGTACCGTAGGTATGTTATCTCTTATCGCCGCTAGATGTAAAGGTGTGCGCTTTTCATCATCATGCTCGTAAGTATATCCGGTATTAAGTAGTTCTTTTAACCGAGGTATGTTATTAGTGCGTACTGCATCAGATACTGGTTGTTTTATCATCGCTAAAAAATAGTAATTAACAGATATACCCAATAATCCTAAAATAAAGAACAGTTTTTTCATTTTTTAATTCTCCCCTATAATCATTTCTTCCGACATATCCATAATAATTGCTTTACCATTGTATAAGCAATCAGTACATTAAAAACAGAGGAAAAGTGCATGCTACAAGAAAAACTATTTTTACGAACACGACGTAAACGTATCTACTTCGATTGGATTAGTTTAGGAACTATAGGAGTACTGGCATCTATTGGGCTCCTGTTTGTGTGGAGTGCAACATACAAACCAGATATTCCTTATTCGCTCTTTTTTAAAAAACAGCTTTTTGGTGTTATATTCGGTTTCATTATCTATTTGGTGTGTACTTTTTCTGATTATCGTCCTATCATGCGCTGGGGTTATTTCTTTTATTTTATTATTATTGCTTTGCTCATTTTTACAATTATCAAAGGAACTATTGGCATGGGAGCACAGCGTTGGATTAATTTCGGCCTTATAAAAATTCAAGCATCAGAGCTTGCCAAATTATTTTTCCCGTCATTAATCTCTTATTATCTTTACACAGAAAATGAGAGCTTCATTTTTAAGAACAAAGATTTTATTCTTATGCTTTTGATGCTTCTTATGAGCACATTACTAATTTTAAAACAGCCAGATTTAGGTACTGCAATTATTCTACTCAGCTTGGGATTAATTTGTATATGGCTTGCTGGTCTTAATAAGCGGTGGTTTTTCTATGGAACGGTAATACTCCTTTTATGTGCACCACTTGGATGGTATGTACTTAAGCCATATCAGCGTAATCGTATTGCTGTTTTTTTAGGTAAAGGACAACCACTCAAGGAACGGTATCAGATCGAACAATCAACGATAGCTATCGGTTCAGGTGGTATCATTGGAAAAGGGTTCTTGCACGGTACTCAGAATAAATTACAATTTTTACCTGAATGTCGTACCGATTTTATTTTTTCTGTCATTTGTGAAGAACGAGGACTTTTGGGGGCTCTTTTTGTGGTTTTGCTCTATATCCTGCTTTTTGCACGTCTTTTTTTGCGCATTGTACAATTACCAACTTCATGGGCACAACTTTTTGCTTTTGGCCTTATTATTCATATTGTACTTTCAACAATTATTAATATAGGAATGGTACTTGGTCTATTGCCGATTGTTGGAATTCCTCTGCCACTGATTAGTTACGGGGTAAGTAACCTATGGGTAACTTTTGCAAGTTTAGGTATTTGTCAAAGTGTATTGATGCATCGTTATTATACTATGTAAGTACATTCTTTTTATTTTAAAAAAAGCTTCAAAAAAAAGAAAAAATAAGCGATAGTTGAATCAGACCTTAAAATAGAGATTATGTATGAAGAAAATAAATCAACATGATGAGTTTGATGTTATCAGTTTGCAAGAAATACCTGAAGATCGGCAATATGATTTTTGTCCAAAAACATTTAAAGATTATCTTGGACAAACAGAGATGAAAAAAAAATTGCGCATATATACCCAAGCCGCAAAAATGCGCAATGAGCCACTCGATCATCTTCTCCTTTTTGGCCCCCCTGGCTTGGGTAAAACTACGTTTGCACAGGTTATATCACATGTTATGGAAGTTGACATTAAAATTTGCAGCGGCCCAATGATGGAACGTACTGGCGATTTAGTTGCAATTCTTTCTGGCCTTAATTCACGTGATATTCTATTTATTGACGAAATTCATCGCATGCCTGCCAATGTAGAAGAAATACTTTATACGGCGATGGAACAATTTCGTGTAGATGTTATCATTGGTCAAGGTGTAGGTGCAAAATCGATTAATCTCCCCCTTAATCAGTTCACCTTAATCGGTGCAACCACCAAAAGTGGTATGCTTTCAGCTCCACTGCACAGTCGATTTGGTATTATAGAACGTATCGATTTTTATGCTGAAGAAGATCTGCGAGATATTGTGTTACAATCAGCTCTTTTTTTAGACGTAAGTATCTCGGTTGAATCAGCATTGCGTATCGGTGCATGTTCTCGTGGTACACCGCGTATTGCAAAAAAGATTTTACGACGAGTACGTGATTTTGCACAAGTACAGAATAAAAATATTATTACAAATGAACTTGTGCAAGAAGCGCTTACTTTTCTCGGTATCGACAAAGATGGGCTGTGTAAAGTAGATAACATGATCCTGCGAATTATTGTTGATCAGTTTAATGGTGGCCCTGTTGGTCTTGAAACAATTGCGTCTATTATTGGTGAAGATGGAGATACGATCGAGGTTGTTTATGAACCTTTTTTGATGCGCAAAGGATACCTTGAGAAAACCTCGCGTGGGCGTCAAATTCCGGCTAAAAAACTACCTTCTCTGCGTAGTAAATTTTTAGGTCAAAAAACTGTTGCATGATATAATTTGTTTTCGTGTCTAACACCTTGGTAAAATTGACAAAATAAGTAATAGTTGTTATTATTAACATTAATAAGACTGTTTTTCATTATATAATTTTTTATTTCATGCCATGATCATTATCTTTTGTATAATCAGTCAAAAAACAAAAACTGGGTTACATACACAACTTATGAACTAAGCTATAGAAATATTTAAAATAGCTTAAACCGATACGTATGATTGCGGTACAAAAAAGATTTTCTAACCAGCGTAACATCGACATTACAGTTAAAAATAGATAGTATAACGTATGAATCAATCTCTGATTATAATAAGCTACTAAGGAATATCCAATGTCAGGTCATTCTAAATGGTCAACGATTAAACATAAAAAAGCAAAAGAGGATGCCAAGCGTGGCAAAGCCTTCACCAAACTTATTAAGGAGATAACCATAGCTGCTCGTGTAGGTGGTGGTGATCCTGCTGGTAATCCACGCCTGCGTTTATTACTCGACAAGGCGAAAAATATCAATATGCCAACAGAAAATGCCATGCGTGCAATAAAACGTGGCACTGGCGAATTGCCGGGTACCAGTTATGAAGAATATAGTTATGAAGGGTATGGTCCAAATGGTATTGTTGTTATTGTTGATACCTTAACGGATAACAAAAATAGATTGGTCTCTGATCTTCGTCATATCTTTACATCAAAAGGTGGAAATTTCGGAGCGAGTGGTTCAGTAAGCTGGATGTTTGAACGACTTGGCGTTATACGTGCTACTGGTAATACAACCGAGGATAATTTAATTGAAAAACTAATTGAATATGATATACGAGATATTAAACATGATGAAAACTTTTTCTCAATTTTTTGTGACCCTAAAGCACTCGAAGCAATAAAAAAAGAAGTTGAGCAGCTTGGATTACATATCGATAGCGCAGAGTTAGAATGGGTTCCAAAAAATACCATATCGTTATCAAAAAATCAGGAAGATAAAGCATATGATTTTCTTTCCGCATTGCAAGATCATGATGATGTTAAAAATGTCTACACTAACTTGGTCTAAATGAGGTTTTCATGATTCAGAGTATGACTGGTTTTGCTTCAAAAACCTTTATTTTTGAACTCGATCCCGAAACAAAAGTCAATGTTACTATCAACATCAAGGCCCTTAATTCCCGCTTTTTTGAAGTCAACTGCAAACTTCCCTATACAATTAACCGTTTTGAAAATGACCTAACCAAATTGCTCAAAGATAACCTGCATCGCGGTTATATATATTTGACAGTCCATATGAGCAATCAAAATCTTCTCAAAGGAGTCATTGAGCCTGCTATGCCAGTTATTGAAGGCTATATCAATGCAGTTAACAAAATAAAAAATAAATTTGCGCTTGAAGACAATCTCTCATTACACGATCTTTTGCAACTTCCAGCGATTTTTAATGTTGAAGAAAAAGATCTTAATAAAGAAGCGGTTGAGCATATCTTTACGGTTGTACAAGAGCTTGCGCATAAGGTTGTAGAGGCTCGTGAACAAGAAGGTGCGGTACTGCAAAAAGACCTAGGAGAGCGCATTGCTATCATGCAAAAAGAGATAAATGCAATTGATGAAACAGCACAAAATTTTATGGAAAAACGCAAAACCATTATCAGTAAAGAATTAGCAACACTTGACCAAGAACAAGGGTCTAATGAAATGCGAAAACAGATGCTGTATATTGCACTCGATAAAATCGATATTCACGAAGAGATTATCCGTTTTAAAATGCATTTAAATAATATACTCTCATTGCTTACCGCATCAGGAATAGAAAAAGGCAAGCGAATCGATTTTACCTTGCAAGAACTGGCACGAGAGGTCAATACTATTGCAGCAAAATGTTCTGATGCAGCAATCAGTTCAATGGCAATCAATATTAAAGTTGAGCTTGAAAAAGCACGAGAACAGGCACAAAACATTTTGTAATCAGTAAAAGGAGAATGCTTGCCTGTCAGATCAATAACTACAAAAAAAATAGTTAAGTATGTCTAAATATTTTACGCATCTTCATCTACATACTGAGTATTCCCTTCTTGATGGTGCCATTTCACTCGAAAAGGTTGTAGCTTTTGCACAGAAGTATCAACTTAAGGCAATTGGTATATCTGACCATGGAAATATTTTTGGCGCAGTTAAATTTTTTCAGTTATGTAAGAAGGCTGGAATTAAACCGATTTTAGGCATGGAAGCATATTTGACTGAAGATGCTGCAATCAAAGATGTTCATAATCGGTACAACCATCTTTTGATCATTGTTGAAAATGCAATTGGCTATAGAAATTTATGCAAGCTCATCTCTTTCTCCTATCAGGAAGGATTTTATTTTAAACCACGCATCGACTATAAGATTCTTGAAAAGCATTCAGAAGGACTCATCATCACGACAGCCTGTTTAGGTGGCCACATCCCAACATTGTTGATGAACGGACAAGAAAAGGAAGTTCGTAACCGTGTGGATTGGTTTGTCAATTTTTTTGGTCGTGATCGTTTCTATTTTGAAGTACAGCCTGAAGAACAAGAAGAACAAAAAATTTTAAATCAAAAACTGTATACCTTAAGCAAGGAGCTTAATCTTGAATGTGTTGTTGGGTGTGATTGTCATTATTCAACACTCGAGGATCATGAAGCACATGAACTAATGCTTGCCATTCAAACACATGCAAAGATAACTGATGAAGATCGCTTCAGCTTTGGACCAATTCGTGCTTACATGAAAACACCACAAGAAATTTGCGAGCTTTTTAAAGGACATGAAGATGCAATTTGGAATACTGGTAAAATTGCTGATCGCTGTGAATTTGATTTTGAGACCGGTAAATTATTCTTCCCTCATTTTGAGATTCCGAACGAGCACAATTCAGAATCATATTTCAAGAAACTCTGCCAGGATGGCTTTGACAAACTTCTTTATGAAGGCCATATTCAAGATAATCAAAAAGAACTTTATCAGAACCGCCTCGATCAAGAAATTGATCTGATCATTAAAATGGGTTTTGCCGATTATTTTTTAATTGTCAGTGATTTTATTAAATGGGCTAAACGCAATAACATTCCAGTTGGCCCTGGCCGTGGATCTGCAGCTGGTTCCCTTGTTTCATGGGCATTGGAGATTACCAATATAGACCCGCTTAAATACAATCTGCTTTTTGAGCGTTTTTTAAATCCTGAACGTGTGAGTATGCCGGATATCGATATTGATTTTTGTATTGAAGGAAGAGAGCGAGTTATAAACTATGTACGCGAAACGTATGGACACGATAAGGTTTGTCAGATCATTACATTTGGCACAATGATGGCAAAAGGGGTTATCAAAGATGTTGCACGGGCGCTTAGTTTTTCATTTGAAGATTCGAATATGATTACCAGCCTTATTCCCGATCAGCACAAAATTACGCTTAAGGAAGCGCTTGAACAAGAGCGGCAACTGTATGAACTGGTAGAAAATAATCCAAAGGTTAAAAAATTATTCGATCTTGCTTTTCGTCTTGAAGGTCTTACCCGTCATGCATCAAAACATGCTGCTGGCATTGTTATTTTACCTGAACCAGTTGATGAAGTACTACCCGTTTATATTCCTCCAAAAACGAATGAATTGGTAACTCAGTATGCGATGACTGAACTGGAAGCGCTTGGCTTTCTTAAAATGGATTTTCTCGGATTAAAAAATCTGACCCTTATTGATCGAACTATCAAACTGATTGAAACAAATCATATGATAGATATCGATATTAATAAATTGCCCCATGATGATTCAAAAACATTTGAATTGTTCTGTCAAGGAAATACCTCAGGGGTGTTTCAGTTAGAATCTGATGGAATCAAAGAGCTATTGCGCAAACTCCAGCCAACAACATTTGAAGATATTATTGCAGTTAATGCACTGTATCGTCCAGGTCCACTCGGTTCTGGTATGGTAGATGATTTTATCGAACGTCGTCATGGAAAGCAAAAAATTAATTACCTCCTTCCAGAACTTGAGCCGATATTGAAAGAAACCTATGGCGTTATTGTCTATCAAGAACAGGTCATAAAAATTGCAGCAAGCATTGCTGGTTATAGTTTAGGAGAAGCTGATATTTTGCGTCGTGCTATGGGTAAAAAGAAAATGGAAGTTATGGTGCAGCAACGCGAACTTTTTTTAACCCGAGCACAAGAGCGTGGCTTTGATAATACAAAGGCAGGTGAACTTTTTGATTTAATGGCTTACTTTGCCGGCTATGGTTTTAATAAATCACATTCGGCTGCTTACGCGCTTATCGCTTATCAGACTGCCTATTTGAAAGCTCATTATCCCGCTGAATTTATGGCTTGTTTGATTTCCCTTGAATCTACCAATCCAGATAAAATGTCATTCTATTTGCAAGAAACAAAAAATATGGGTTTGACCCTTTTTCCACCCAATATTAATCAATCAGAGAGTAATTTTGCCGCTATTGAAGGTAATCTTCTTTTTGGTTTGCAAGGCATAAAAAATGTTGGTGCAGCTGCACTTGAAAATATTATTGCAGAACGAAGCAAAAAACCATTTGCTGATCTTCTGGATTTCTGCACACGCGTTGATTTACGATCTGTTAACAAACGGGTCATTGAAAGTCTTATCTGCGCTGGTGCCTTTGATAATTTACCTGGTCATCGAGCACAACAGTTTAGTGAATTATCAAAAATAATTGAATATGCAGTTGAGCGTAAACACTCACAAGAAACAGGCCAAATTGGGCTATTTGATTTAGTATCAGCGCAAAAGAAAGAATCTCTTGGCGATTTGTATGTATTTCAATCTTGTGCTCAGTGGACTAATAAAGAAAAACTGAAGCGTGAAATGGAGTTTGTCGGTTTTTACTTGAGCGCGCATCCCCTTGAATGTTATAAAAAACAATTACATTTGCTTTCACTTACTCCATTTGCACAGCTCTCGAAAGAAAGTGAAATATCGGGGCAAGAGGTTACTGCTGTGTGTGCTGGCCTTCTTAAAAATCGACGAGATATCTTCACCAAAAGAGGCGAACGTATGAGCTTTATTCAGCTTGAAGATATGAATACAACCGCTGAAATAATTATCTTTCCAAAACTGTTTAAAAAAGTTGAAGAATGGCTTGATGAGTACAATATTTTTATCCTTAAAGGAGCTGTTGATTTAACTGCAACACAGGTGCCAAAAATTAAGGCAAATGAATTTGTTCCAATCGAACTATTTTTTCAAGAATGGTCACCTATTCAAAAAATTAGTCTTACTTTGCCAGATAATCTTGATGAAACAATGATACAAGAACTTAAACAGCTCTTTAAAAAAGGATCGATTCAACTCGAACTGGTTTTTAGCGAAAACGGTAAGCAATTAAAATTAAATACAAAAGAAAAAATTGCGGTTACACAAGAAGTCATTGACGCTATAGAACATAAAAATATTAAAGCTAAAATTATTGTGTAGATTTTTAGTAATACAGCTATTGATTTTTTGAATCATAAGGCAGTGATTCTAAATATTGATTCAGTTCTCGATAGCATTGATTGTTAATTGCCTCAATGGTAGTGAGAAATTGCTGCAATGTTTTGTCGTTTGCTGTATCTATTAATTGATCAATCACTTTCTTGCCATACTTTACAATAGTTGGAGTTGGTGGATCTTCCTGTTTCAGCAAAAACAAAACAAATGATTTATGAACATCTACAAGAGATTGATCGGCAATTTCATCCAGCTGCTTGACTATCTCTAATGCACCCGGTAAATCATTAGAATCACGCGCAAGATCAAACAGGCACAATAAATAATTGACCACTTTTGATTGAATTCCCAATTTCTTATAGAGCTTAGTCAGTTCTTTTATATAGGACTGTTTTTTAGGTTCTAATGTAAGAAGATGTTCATAAACCGCGACTGTTTCGAGTATGCGATTATCTTTCATATATAATTCAGCTGCTTCTTGATATAAATCAACTGCCTTATCATCCTGAAAAGCTAATAATAGATCCCCTTTTAACTGACTTGTGAATGCAGGGTCATCAAGTGAATGGGAAAGTAATCGATAAAGACCTAATGCTCGTACTTTTTCACCCCGAGAAACACACTCAGCCAATGTAAACCAAGCAATACTGTATTTATCTGATGGTATTTGCTTCATCGTCTCAAGCCTTTTTTTAGACAATTGCATGTATTCGTCATGCAACTCCTTCCGCTGATTTTTCAATGACAATCAAATTAATACAGCAGACGAATAAAAAACTTCCCTTGATTGCCATGGTTTTTTATATGAATAACATAATGCAAAAATATTCTCAATAAAATGTTTTTTATCAATAATCACCAATATTGATGAAATCTCATGATTATTATACCTAGAAAAGGAATAGAGTTTAAGTATGGTGCCGGGAGCCGGAATCGAACCAGCGACGCTGAGCTCTTCAAGCTCACGCTCTACCACTGAGCTACCCCGGCGTTTTGAAAAGATTATTTTAAGAACTGATATAGTTAGCGTAATGATTTAACTGTTTTTGTCAATTTTAATGCCGCTGAGCTTTTAGGGTACATGTACCATAACTAATATCAAAATAGAAACCTGTTGGATAGCATTGCTAACAATATCCTTCTTTGTTATTCTTAGTATATCAAAAAAAGCATAAAAATGTATAGAAATTGTAAGCTCATGGGCCGAGTATGAATGAAATTAAAAAACAGATTGAAGCAATAAAAAAACAGATATATGCCGATATTAAACGGGCAAACGATGAGGAAACTATCGAAAACATCCGTATAAAATTTTTAGGGCGAAATGGCTTGATTGCCAAGCTGATGACACAGCTAAAAAAGCTTCCTGTTGAAGAAAAACGGGTTGTGGGCCCACTGCTCAATGATCTTAAAAAAAATGCTGAAACGGCAATCGCCCAAGCACAAGAGATGCTGACCCAACGGCAGCGAGAGCTCGCCTTACGCAATCTTCAATATTTTGATGTTACTGCCTACAAACCAAAAGGGGCACAAGGAAGTATCCATATCTATTCACAAATTACCCAGCAGATCGAAGATATTTTTATTTCTATGGGGTATGAAATTGTTGATGGCCCTGAAGTTGAGACCGAATATTACAATTTTGATGCACTTAATATCCCACCTGATCATCCTGCACGCGATCTGTTTGATACCTTTTGGTTGACTAATCCTGGCTGGCTCTTGCGTACCCATACATCTCCGGTTCAAATTCGTGAAATGGAAAAAAAGGGTGCTCCCCTTGCTATTGTTGCCCCCGGACGTGCGTATCGCCATGAAGCAGTTGATGCAAGCCATAACTTTATGTTTCGGCAATATGAAGGCTTACTGATTGGTAAAAATATTTCAATCGCAAATCTATTGGCAACGGCACAAGCGTTTTTTCAAGCATTTTTTGAAAAAGAGAATCTTGATATTAGAGTTCGTCCTGGCTACTTTCCTTTTGTTGAACCAGGCCTTGAAATAGATGCATCATGTCCATTTTGTAAAACTGGCTGTTCAGTATGTAAAGGTACTCGTTGGATAGAGCTTCTTGGTGCTGGTCTTGTCCATCCAAATGTTCTGCGCAGTGGAGGTATCGATCCTGATATTTATTCTGGTTTTGCTTGGGGTGGAGGTATTGAACGATTGGCAATGATTAAATATGG
>SOKE01000017.1 GCA_004375875.1 Candidatus Babelota bacterium | reverse complement strand
GTAGTCACCAGCCCAGCAGTACCAAATGAACTATCAAGAGAACCATCTGCGTTATAACGTGCAAGGCCAAATTCAAAATCGCCAGATGCATTAGAATGTCCAGCAACTACTATTTTACCATCCGGTTGAAAAACAGTTGCTAGAGCTTGATCATTACTACCACCAAAACTGATAGTTACTCGACCATCCGTGCCAAACGAACTATCTAAAGAGCCGGTAGCGATCAGGCCGATATTGCAAAAAGCTACGATAATAACCACTATTTTCTTCATAATATTCTCATTTCATGTAATTTTTATTAAAAAACAATACCCAACTTACCCCAGAAAGCCCATTGCTCCAGTGCTGCAATACGATGAGCAAATTCATACTGGCCACCAAATCCAAGCATAAGTGGATAACCTCCCGGAGTTGGCTCCCAACTGAATGCACCATACAAGGTTGAACTTAACGCAGCTGGGTGAGCTGCAGAATCGATATCTAGATCCGATGATGCAAGAGTTACAAAACTTGCATCACTTTGCGCTTGATTTGAACCAGTTGCACATTGACTAATATTTGCGGTACTTGCACTGGTAGGTACACCGCTTGCTCCAGCTAAGTCAAAAATACCAAAGCCAGATGCTATCTTTTTCTTAAGGCATATTTTTTCTTTTTGGCGCCACCAGAAATCATACCCAACTTCAAGATTGAAGCTATCCCATTGCCAATGAAGTGATGTCCATATATCAATTGTGCTTCGCGGTGTAACTTTAGCTTCAAGTGAAAATAAGTTAATACCCGGCTGAGTTGACAAGGTTTGATCTTGCGGTACCACTAATAAATAACGAGACCAATCTCCATTTTTACACAAATCAAATGAACGGCACTGATCTGCGCCAAACACATAGCGATACTTCATATCAAACAGCCACGTCATAGACTGTTGCCCACAAGAATAAAAAGTATAATCAAAATTGAGACCGAGCCCAACACTACCATTCTTTGATCCAACTAATGGCTCAAAAATAAATTCCGACCGTTGACGTTTGCCCGTTGGAATTGTTGCAACCAAATAAGGGCTCAGATGATTATTTTTTTCAGGAGCATAGTACCAATCATAGCCCAGCTTTACCTCGATATCATCTACTCCTGAACGATTCAATGAGCATTTACTGAATTTTCCAAAACACCACTCCGAATTATTTAATGCGGCAATGACTGAGGTAAACTGATCAATTGTCCCTTCTTCAAAATTTGAAAGTGGGCCTGCAAGCTCCTGCACCGTTTCGCACATGCGTAGTTCGTACTTTACGCGCATCGCAGTAAAGGCAACATTCCACCAAAGCTGATGCCCCCCCCACCCTTTTGAAAGCAATAGGTTAAAATAGGAACCATATGCCCGCCGATGCGGATTTATGCTAAACGTTGCATTAAAATTGGAATTTACATCCGACTCTAATCCAAACCAGAGAGAGCAAATATCACACGGATCCTCATTCACTTCACTGAACCTGAGACATTCTTTAGTATCACGCAAAAAATATCGAGCTAACTTTTGCGATTGAGCTGATTGCTGAAAAAATGGAGTGGCATAAAAACCAAAATGAAAGCTGTCATCCTGCTCTCGCTCATGATACCACTGATAGCTATTCAGACTGAGCCCAAATACGCTATTCGTCGTAATCTGCCGTGACACAAAAAAACTGTGCGATTGATCACATTTTTTGTTATCGGCATTAAGATTTACAATTAGATTGCTGAACAATAAGAAAACACCAACACGCTGAATAATAAACAATTTTTGCTTCATAGTATTACAGCTCCACAGTAAATAATTTTTACAGGTGTAGGTGAATAAGATCATACCATACAAAAACAACAAGAGGCAACCAAAACAGTAAATGATAAAGGCGTTATACTAAGCTTCACTTTTCTATCGAACTTGAGAATAGGAAATGAAAAATACGAAAAGCATTCTTGTATACTGAAGAAAAATTAGTGCTGAATTTCCGGACCTTTAAACTTAACCTTAGGAATTATAAAATCAATATTTTCTAAGTCTAAATTATTACGATTTAATTTATTAAGTACAGCCAGCCTTTTAATGAGGTGTGGATGTGTAAAAAATAGTTCTGAAAACCAGAATGCAAACCCTGGGCGATCTTTAGCATTATTAATTAAGTTTGAAAGATCGATTTTTTTGTATAATTTTTTACCGGCAGCAAGAATAAGAAGTCCGCTTGTGGCACCCTTAGCCGATAAATTATAACCGACGTTGTCACATGTATATTCACATGCTCTAGAGTATGCAGTATTTAAGAAAGGAATAAAATGTGCAGGTAATATAAGAATTGATTTTATAAAACCGACATGATTTCTTTTTATGTGTCCCAGTTCATGTCCAATAATAAATGAAACGGCATCTTTTCCTTCTTCATATGCCATTTCAAAAATGTCTGAATATAAGACTACAAAATTTTTTCTTGAAAATCTGGTAGCAAATGCATTTAAAACTCCGTTTCCTTGTAATACATACATATCAGGAGTTTTCTTAAGGCCTAATATCTGAGAATGGTTTTGTAAAATATCAAAAATATCAGGAAATTGTTCTTTGCTTATTTTGATTGCATTGCCTTTTATATAGCCTATAAGAAACAGAGATGAAAGTAGTCTAAAAAGTAAAAATGCGATGATATAAAAATAAATGTAAGATTTAGCTAAAAACATGGTATAAACCAGATAAGAATATGCCAGAAAACTTATGACCAACATGATGCCAAAATATAATCGTTCTTTATAGTTTATTTCGAATTTCATTTGTGTAATAACTCCTGACTTATTTAAATTGTATATTGTCTTTTATGGCGATAGCCAGACGAAGCTGCCTAGCAGCGAAGACTGGCGGCAGACATTGGGTACACTTCGAACTTTTAGATGGAGTAACCTCAGAGAGCAGCTACATCTAATAACACAAAGCAAAGTCTGTTTAGAAAAGACTCATATATAACAGTCACATAACTCAACCGATATTATTTTTTAATAGTATGATTAACGATTTTGCTTCTATCCATCTGCATCAATGATAGTAGTGGGAACAAAAGTTACTTTAAAGATATTGAACTATTTTTATTTACATAGCTTCGCAATAATTCGTTTATTATTTCCTTATGCTTTTTATCTTGCTGAGCAGCAATAACATTAAATTCATGAAATAATTCTTTGTCGATCTCATATGTTTTCTTTATGTACTGAGTAAATTTACCTTTGGGAATTATTCCCTTTTTAATCATTGACTTCTCCTTGTAAACAAGTTATATTAGTTCGCAGTGTAACTTGCAAGTTACTTATGTGTCAAATTTATATATATTTTTAGCAGGACTAACGATGTTAGGAGTTTAAAATGAGTTATAAAACTTTATATGTATGTATTGTTGGCTTAGCAGTCTCATCCCTTGCCATTGGAATGGAGATCAAACGACCTTCATTAATGGCAGCAGCAAAACTAGGAAATATTAGAGTCTTTCATAAAGACAACAAGTTCGTTGTTGAGCGCGATGGCAAAGAGAAGAATATCCAGCCATGTTTTGTATCTCCAATTATTCGAAACGCAAACTCTGATCTTTTAAGTAAGTTTCTTGTTGCTGATGGCTATTTACGATTAAATGAACTTAAAGGCGCGAATGGCTCTATCGATTACAAGCTTGATGCATGTGGTCGTCTTAATGGTGGTGGTCTTAATGGAGCAACTGCTGGTTGTTATATTGGTAAATTCACCGTAGAATTCCTGGGGCATGGCGCAATTCAAGTTGTTGCTTGGTGTACTGGTCCCGCTTATCCAGCAACTGTTCTTGCGCTAGAAGCAACTTTCGCCCCAGCAATAGAAGCTGCTAGTAATGTAGGAGCTATTGTTGGAGGAATTACTGGTGGAGTGCTGACAGGGCCTATTTAATAGTACTTGGAATATAGATATGTGGTATTGGTATGAAGCAGTGGCGATTGGACTTGTAATGTATGTTCTAATATACCTCGTAAAGAGATACATATTTGGAGACTTCGATGACGCCGAATGAACATACTTTTGTAGGAATTGTCATCTTAACTATTCTATGTTATCTGTTTTTAAATCGCACTCTTCATTCTAAAAGGGACGCAAAGGAAGTTAAATATTGGGAAAAGAAATTTAGGAAATTTCTTGATATATAACGACCATACCGCTATGAATAGTTAATATTAGTAACCCTCTCATGTGAGAGGGTTTTTTTATGATCTTCTGTTACCTTTTCTTATGGCAGGAATGGCGTATAATATATTATATTGGCAATATTATTTATGGCTGTATCTAGCGATACTCGAAATAATATTGCGTAGACAAGGATTACTGCCACATAACCAATAATGAATTTAATTGATATACTTAGTATTAACATTCTTAGCTCATGCCAAGTTCGTCTTTTTCTTTTCGTATACCAAATATACATTCCAAAATAAAATAACGCAGCAGCTATAAATGTATAAATTGAATAAAATCTGAATGGTGGGTTCGGTATGAATATCGTTGTAAAAGCACAAATAGCTCCGTATGCAATCGATCCAATAATGGAAAACTTATTTAATTTACTATGTAAAAAATCTAGTATTTTCATAAGACTCCAGTGACGATAATCGTCTATTAATTATAATTTAATTCCGAATAAGTACTCTTTTCTGCACAATAGCAGGTTTTAAATATTTTTGTAAGACAGTATCAAATGGTTCATGAGAACAATGTTTACCACAGGTAAATAAATCTACAAAACATGAATTATATTCTGGATAAGTATGTATACTTGCATGACTTTCAGTTAATATACATATAATAGTTGAACCATATGATGTAGATTTCTTTTTTTCGAACTTAACGTTAAATGGCGAAAAACTCGATGTAGAGATGCAAGAGCCCTTTAATTTGATGGCCATATCGCATGATCAACACACATGGCGGGGCTTAGTTGACGCATTCCTCAACGGCACCGTCGAATTTGGATTCAGCTTGCAGAGAATTCAGACAGCATTTTCTACACTGGATATTCCACACAGATACACTTAATGCGCCAACTTTTAAAATAACTCCACCATTGCACCAATCTCATCAAATATTCATTGCAGTAAAAAATACTTAGCGCGCAGATCTCGTGCGGACTGCGATATAGTGATGGATGGAATAAGGTGGCGAGCAAGTGCAAAATCAAACGTACCAGATAGGCTAGAAGTTCCAGCAACAATTATTCTCCCATTCGCTTGCAAAACAGCAGATAATCCTTGATCATTACTACCAATACCAAAACTGGTAATCAGTAGCCCATTAGGAGCAAAGGAGGTATCAAGAGAGCCGTTAGCATTATAACGTGCAAGGGCAAAATCAAAGGTTCCAGATACATTAGAACGCCCAGCAACTACTATTTTACCATCCGACTGAAGAACAACTGATCTTCCTCGATCATCAGTACCACCAAAGCTAGTAGTCACCAGCCCAGCAGTACCAAATGAACTATCAAGAGAACCATCTGCGTTAT
>SOKE01000004.1 GCA_004375875.1 Candidatus Babelota bacterium | reverse complement strand
TCATTATGCCCGTCGCAATAAACTTGGCAATCACATTGAAATTGGTAAGCAAGAAAATATTGCAGTTGAGACAATCGGAATCAATCAAGTTGGCTGTGTAACATATCTCGATGCAGCTGCCTTTGGAACAACAGGAACCACCATTGATCAACCTGGTCATTATATTTTGTGTGAAGATTTGAACTTTGGTTCTGGTTCTGTTGTTGCATTAATTATAGATTCAGATTATGTGACGATAGATCTGAATGGCAAATCAATTGCTGGTGCAGGTTTGGATATTGGTATTAGATTCAATCCGGACTTTCACGATATTGTCATCAGGAACGGAAATATTTCCGATTTTGCGAACTATGGTATTTATGTCTCTTCAAACTGTCATCATGTTGATATTGAAAATGTAGATATCAGCAAAGCAACGTGCAGTGGCTCAGCTATTACCTTTTATGGCAATACTAGTCCGAATGAGATTCATGATTGTACCATAAAAAATTGCAAAATAACTGAAATAACCTCTACTGGTGATAAGAAGATTGTAAATTTGCGCTATTGTAACGATATTCAAGTAATTGGGAGCGATTTCAATTTTAACGGTGGGACGAATATAATCAATGTAGATCTTGATACTGCGAAAAAATGTCAGTTTATCGACTGTAAATTTAATGATTGTGAAATTTCTGGAAATGCTACTATTATGAATCTCATAGATGCAGATGGTCTATTTATCAACAATTGTACATTCAATAACAATAGTGGTGTTTTGGAGACGAATGTGCTTATTGGAACAATGAGTGGAAGCATTGTACGTAATTCAGTGTTTAATAATAACAATTCTACGAATGATATTTTAAATGTTATTAACCTGGAAGGTGGTAATGGCAATCGTATCGAATCATGTCTTATCAGTAGAAATGGTCCGGCACCAGATCCGTTACAAGCAACTCAAGTTATAGGAATCATCCTTGGTGCAGAGGGTAATGTTGTACAAGATTGTACGGTTCTTTCAAATTCGGCAACAAACACCTGTTACGGAATTCAAGTGTTGGTTGATAAAAATGCGATCTTTGGTTGTGAGATTATTTATAATACAGCTGGATCTATCGGTATTGGCGTTCAAATTGAAGGAGCAGCTGACGAAACATTGGTTAAAGATTGTCTCAGTTTCGATAATACAACAACTGGTATCAATAACCAAGGAACTAATAGTATTATCATTGGTTGTGAAACAGGCAATAACAGCCCTGATTATGTAGGTGCTACTGCAATCGATTTCTACATGACAGGATCAACCAATCCGCAACCGGTTTACAAGTATGATAACGTAGAATTTACATTGTAGCGTAGATTCGAATGGCATTACTTGATTGATAAAGCTTTTCGATAAAATTCAAGGGCTCTTTCAACGGATGCATTATCATGTACGAGAGCAGATAATGCTTCTGTCATAGCAATAGCTTCTGGCTCTGATCGTTGGAAAATATTTCTGCCGATTGCACAGCCTGAAGTGCCAGCCTTCAGTTGATCATAAACTGTTTGCAAAAAATGATGTGGTTCATCTTTTGCTTGTCCAGAGCATATAACCTTGGTATTTCCTGCAGCATCGCATGCTAATTTTAATGCATCGGTGTTACTTAACGCTTTGGTTGCATGTGGAGGTTTGATTTTAACAAAATCTGCACCAAGTGATGTTGCAACACCAGCAGCTCCGGCAATAAGAAAAGGGTCTTGATCATCTTCGATGGATTTTCCACGTAAATATGCCCATAAAATTGTGATAAGCCCATGCTGATGAGCATTAAAAATTGCCTCTGCTGCCTGTGCAAGCATTTCATGTTCAAATTCACTGCCAAGATAGATGGAGAATCCAATTCCTCGAATATTTAGATCACTCTGTTCTTTCATGTTAACAACATCATTTACACTCCATAGTTCTTGACTGATTGGATCGCGTTGTTTTGCTGGAATTAGATTTGTTTTTGCATTAAGTTTGACAATGTAATTAATGGATGGATACTGTTTTCCATATCGTGCAATGAGACCTAAATGGGTAGCAAATGCACCTATTTTGCCTTGTTGAGCAATTTCAAATAGATGATCCACATGTAGATGATCTACATGATGTACATCTGGATGAATATCAGGCCCATAAAAGTCTTCATTGAGATGTTCTATTTTTTGATCTGCTGCAAAAAGAAAGAGGCGGTTGCTTGGTTTGGTAATAGCTTGATAGTTGTGAAGATATTCTTGTGCAGCATGTGAAGGAACATCAGCAGGAATATCAATTGAATTCTGTTTTTTCATAGGTATCTCCTTTTTCTAAATTATTCTATCATGAATGACTACCTTTTCTGCAACACGTTCAAAAAGTGGAGCTGCTACTGTTGCAGCAAATAGACGTCTTTGTGAGGATTCTTTTACAAACGCAACAATAACTCGCTGATAATCTCCTTTTTGTACGATACCGGCGCAGGTAAAAAGATTTTTGTTTGGTACATATTTACCATTTTCAAGCATGTTAGCGGTGCCTGTTTTGCTCATGATGCGATATCCTTGGATAGCGGTTCGTCGTGCAGTTCCATACGTTGTTGTTTGTTCTAAAATATCTTTTATTGCATCAATACTTTTTTGTGAATAAAGTTGTTGATGATCTGAGGGCGGTAAGCGAAGGGCAGGTTCTTTAATCAGTTGTGGTTGTACAGGAGTACCATTATTAGCAATGAGACAAAATGCACGTGCGAGTTGTAATAAAGTGATTGCAATTTCATATCCATAGGATAGGGAAAAGATTGATTGCTTTGACCAATGTGTGGGATGATTTATGAATCCTTGCTGTTCTGCCGGAAGTGGAATATTTGTTTTGTTTATAAAGCCCAAACGTACATAATGGTCGTACAATTTAGTATCAAGACGTTTTACTACTGTTGCGGTGCCAATATTATTTGAGCGGGCAATAACTTCAGCAAATGGAATAGATCCATGTGCCTTGACAGTATTAACTTTTCTTCCATCGATATAGGTTGTTTTTTTATTTTGACAGTCGATTAGTTCATCGGTGCTCACTACTTCTTCTTCAAGTGCTGCTAATGCAGCAAATATTTTAATAACTGATCCTAATTCATATCGCTCTGATAATGCTTTATTCTTTGTCTGTTTAATTTGTAATACTTCAGTATTATTTGGATTAAAATTTGGGAGACTTACCATTGCAAGAATGTCGCCTGATTGTGGATCCATAACAATGACTGTACCTTCTTTTGCTTCAAATTGTTTGAGTATCTCTTTCAATTCTTCCGCAACTAAAAATTGAAGTGCACTATCAATTGTAAGTGTGATTGACTGGCCACTTTTTCCTTCTTGCCATGTTTCTTTTTTAAAATAAAAATGGCCGAGACGTGCATCACGTTCTAAAAAATAGGTGGTTGGTTGTCCTGAAAGAAGACTGTCATAGTGCAATTCAAGGCCGAGTATTCCTTTATTGTCGATATCGGTTAATCCAATGATAGAAGCACATGCTGCTGAGGGATAAAAGCGATGTGGTTCTTTTAGAAGTTTTATATCATTTATTCCGCTTTTGGTAATATTTTTTATTTCTTCATTGCTCAATTTTCGTTTAATGTAAAAAAAATTGCTTGTTCTATTTGAATCTAACCGTTCAAGAGTCTGTGGAAACTGCTGTGCAAGATATTCTCGTAGAGCATCGAAGTTGCTGCATTTTTTTGGTAGCAGAAATGCAGCAAAACTATCTTTATTGAGTGCAAGATAGTTGCCATTGCGATCAAAGATAGGTGCACGCGGTGGTGTTGTAACAACAGTTGCACTATATTGTCGTTCGGCCAAATTGGCATAAAAAATATGTTTTTTAATTTGGATGCGATACAAATTTGCAATGATTGCACTGTAAAAAAGACAAAAGAGTAAAAATAGAAAAACCAATCGTGGTTTTGTATAATTACTATTCATGATCGATAGTAGCCTGATCAGCAAGAAGTTTTATTTGATTGAGTCTCGTTTTTTTCATGTTCAACCTATTTGTAGCATATTTTTTGACGGAGGCTGGATTTTTAAGTACCTGTAGCTGATTGGTCACAGCTTCTTTTTGTTGTATAAGTGTATCAAGCTCCATCTTTTTTCGTTGATTTTGATATGAAACCTTAGTGATCTGACTTTGTTTGTGAATCTGTAGAAAAATAAAAAGAATGTTGATGCCAACAAAAAGAACAATAAATGTTAACCGTTTCATACTACGCCTTTGCTTTTTCTTTTAATACAGGATCCTTTTACCTTTTTAATTTTACTATAGCACGAGTTTTTATATTTCGGTAAGAGAATGAGATTATGCATATATAAAATACCTTTCTTAATTTTAGAAAATATTCTTTATTTTTATACGTTTAATATGTTTTTTTATAAATAAGAAAGAAATAATTATAATTTATAAGAAGAGGGCTTTATGAAAATAAATAGTATTTCTCGCCTGTTATTTTTTGTGCTTTTTCTTAATTGTATGAATTTTGGTGTATCATTTTCAAATCCATTATTCTCCAGCGGAGTAGAAAAGGCAAATATTAAAGCAGAGAAATCATTTGAAAGTGTGTCTAAAGCAAGGAAAGTAGTAAAAAAAATAACAGTGAAGGATGCAATTACCTATACCTTAATTTCTGCTGCACTTTTTGCTTACATAATGCAGAACCTGTCTATTTCACAAAGATTTTTTGCTATGGAAGGAAGAGTTAATTATCTTGAGGGACGCGTAAAGGAGCTTCTTGGACCGCCTCCACCATATGAACCACCTTCTTCCTCATAGCACTTAATGGAATAGTTACATAGGGTTCATTTTTTATGAATTGGAAAATTAAATATTCTTTAAAAAGGAGAGTGAATGCGAATAAAAATATTAATCAATTTTTTTGTGCTTGTATTTATTGGGAGCTTAAACAGTCTTTATCCCTATGCATATTTGCCAGATGATGTTCCTTTAAATAAAGCGCTTCTTATTGTGTCTCATAATGCTGCCATGGCGAAAAAATATGGGTGGATTTATTATCAACAACTTGGAAAGATGGAAGATCAGTGGAAAGCGGGTTCACGTGGTGCTAAAGTTCCTATTATGTGGGCCCAAAAACGTTTTCCTATTAAAAAGAGTCCTCGTATTGCTCTTTGCCATGAACCTAATCCACGTAATAATTGTAATCTCACTCAATTGCAAAGAGGAGGTGTTCCTGCTCGGGATGCTGAATCCTTTTTTAAAGAATTTGCCCAATTATTAGAAAAAAATAAACAGGATGTGGCAGTTTTGATATTGGAAGATTACCTGGATGATACATCAAAAAAGAGTGGAACCAGTAAATATACAAATGAAGAAATCAATAAAAGGTTAGATGAAATTATAGAAAAAAGTGGGTTGAAAAAATATGCCTTAAAACTTCCACCAGAATGCTACCCGAGAGGAAATAAACCAACAAAAGATTGGCCTACGGTTGGGACCATGCGTAAGACAGGAAAGAGACTTATTATCTTTACTTACAATGCTAATCGAGCAAAAAATTTGCCTTACCTTAATTATTCTAAAGCTATTTTTACTAAAACAAAATGGGAAATTAATATACTTGATGAAATAAAATCAAATAGATGTTTATTAGAAAAATATATTCCTGGTGCTAATGCTTTTGTTGTTGAACATAAAGATATCAACTCTATTCCGAAAGGGGCAAAGGCAAAAATACTAAATATTGTTAAGAAGATTGTTCCTAAAGCGAGAGAAATTTTTGAAACTGATTATCATGTGGTTAATAGTAAAAAAATGATAAGGAAGCGTGTTGAACAATGTGAAAAAGTCTGTAACTATCCTCCATCTCTTATCACTATGGATATGGTAGAGATTGGTAACGGGTATGCTGCTGTGAAAGAAATCAATGCGAAACGATTTGGAAAACTAAAGTAGAACGAATTTAGCATACTGATAAGCACTGTTGTAAAGCATTATGCTTTGTAAAGCATTATGCTTTTCTTACCAATCAACACTGGTACTAAAGTGAACTTCGTAACTATTTTCACCGGGGCGAGGATCAAGTTTAAATCCCCAATCAACTTTAATTGGCATTGGATTATAAATACGAATACCAAAGCCTACTGTATGGCGGTAATCAAAACTGTTATCCCTTAAATATTGTGGTGGAATTTCGCGATCATAGGGATTATCCCATCCAGTACCACCATCGTAAAAGAGTACTCCTTTCATATTAAAATCTGGCGTAATGGGAAATAGGAGTTCAGCATTGAGATACAAGGCTTTTCGTCCACCGATTGAATCATTAATGCCCGGATATACAGAGAATTGTGGACCAATTTGACCAAATAGGAAGCCACGTACGCTTGCTGGGCCACCTATATGATAAAGCTCGCGGTACGGAATAATACGATTTTTAAATGGGGTAACAATCCCGCAGTAGCTGTGCAAATGGAATATTAAATTATATTCATCGATAAGTGGCGTATACCAATTAAAATCTAAATCAACTTTATGATACCCTATACGACAGGGTGACATGTTATCCGGTGAAGCAATGGCTAGTTCTGCACGAGCAAGCCATGCGTGACCACGACTTGGGTGTATTGGATGGTTTTTATGATCTTGTCCAAGATGGGCTGCAAGCAAAAGATATTCGCCCGGTGCAAATAGTTTATTGAGTAATCCTTGATATACCATGTTTGCACATGTTGTTTCCTCCTCTGTAATTGGAGCCAAAACAGTTGCGAGAGGTTTTTTTTCATATTTGATGCTATTGAATGCAAGATTGCAGCGTACAAATGTATCATTTAAGAACGGGAATTTACGAAATCCAGTAACAAATCCAGTTGTGAGTGCACCTCCAGTATGATTTTCATGAACTGGCCTTGTATAGTGTAGATCATCATAGCTGATGCGACGGTGATAGATATCAAGTTTACCGAGAATTGGTCGATCAAAAAGCCATGGCTGTACTACAGAAAAGAGCAATGTTTTTTCATCTTTAGCAAGACGACCCATTAGGTTAAATTGGATACCACTTCCAAATAGGTTACGATCAGTAATATTAAACTCAGCAGAAAAACCAGATGCTGGCGATGTAATATCAATACCAGAGCCGCCAAATCCAAATTTAACATTAGCGTTTCCAGTTTTTGTTTCTTGAACCACTAAATCGAGATCAGCCAATTCCTCACTAATGCGAGTCATTTTCCAATTAGCGCCATCACGTTGTTCAAAATAACCTAACGATTCAACACGTTGTTTTGAGCTTTCCATGCCTTGATTGGTAAGAATGGCTCCTTCTTCAAGATTAATTTGACGTCGAATTATTTTATCACGTGTCTTTTTATTGCCGATGATATTGAGCTTATTTAAAAATACCTTGCTTCCAAGCTCGCTATAGAAGGCTACACTCACGGTTTTATTTTCATCGTCGGGCTGTACAGATGGTTCAATATGTGCATATGTATAGCCTAAGTTACCCCAGATCATTTCTAGAATGCGTATAGCATTGCCAACCTTTTCTCGTGAATACACATCTCCTGGGCGTATCGGAAGAGTAGCAAGCAAAAACTCTTCTGGCAGAATATCATTTCCGTGTGCTTTTATGTTGCTAATGGTGTAAACGTCACCTTCTTGAATTTCAAAGACAAGTGTTATGTTTCCCGTTTTAGGGTCAGTTTCGGTGGAGATATCGATAACTTTTGCATAAAGATAGCCATTGCTTTGATAGTATTGTTCAATAAGATATTTGTCAGCTTCAAGACGATCTGGATGATAGGTTCCAGATTTATCTAAGATACTTAAAATCCAATCTTCTTTTGTTAAAATCAGATTACGAAGTTTTTTGCCGCTAAAATGATGATTACCGCGGAATTCGATGTGCTTGACAAGTGCCTGTTTATGTTCGCGGATAGTAAAAATTGCTGTAGCTACACCATCGTCATTGATCTGCAATTCAGTATCTATCTCAACACGGTGATAGCCTTTATTGATATACAGTTTTTTAATAGCGCGTGCATACCGATTGAGCTCTTCTTTATCCAGTGCGGGAATGTCTTCAAATTTAATCTTGTTTCTAATTTCCTTTTCACTTAACTGTTTATTTCCTTTGATAATAACCTCTTTGAGTGGGGCTTTTTCTTCAACAATAATGTGCAGATTCATGCGGTCATCACCTATTGGTTCACCTTTGACTGTGATATTACGAAAGCGTTTGAGATTATAATAGAGGCTGCGAATTAACGTGCGTGTTTTTTGTGCATTAAAAATTTCGCCAACTTTATAGGGAATACGATACAGAATAGCTTCCTTTGGTACATGTTTAGTACCACTAATGATAATTGCTTTGATACGACGTGGCTGGGTATGGGTGGTGACCAGTTCTTCTTCTACGGTTGGTTTTTGTTCGTTAAGCTGTTCTACCGTTTCTTGTTCTTCCTTTATTTCTGATTCTGTTGGGATTTTTTCTTCTGGTAGATCCAGATTAAGCTGTTCAGTAGTTTGTTCTATTTCTGAAGGGGCCAAAAGAACGGATGATTTATCGTTGGATTCGTATGATATATTTTCAGGTACGGCAGTATTTATTTCCATACCTATAAAACATAAAAATAAACAATAGGAGAGTGCTTTCACTCGATTTGTAGTATTCATAATATGCACGATTCTCATTAAGCAGTTCCTAGACTTTTAGCATATTTCGAAAAAATTATCTATAATTAAGTAATGGGTGTAAGAAAATATAATACTATTTTTTTGATTATTGACTAGGGGATGGACGAAAATTATTTGAACATAATGCGTTATCCCTGCCTTTATAATCTATTATTCAATTTGTTTTTAAGGATTTGTTATGTCTGTGGTTATCTTGAGCAATACCTTGACTGGAAAAAAGGAAGAGTTTAAACCGCTCAAACCGGGTATGGTTAAATTGTATGTATGTGGCATTACGCCATATGAGGTTGCTCATATTGGTCATGGCCGTTGTTATATTTCTTTCGACCTATTATATCGATTACTCAAATTTCTTGGATACGATGTTAATTATTGTCGCAATATTACCGATATTGACGATAAGATTTTAAATAAGGCACAACAATTATTTGGTGATATTTCGCGTTATGCTGATGTGACAGCTCCGGTTATCAAGAGATTTAATGCGGATATGAAAGCTCTCGGTTGTTTACCACCTGATTATGAACCGCGAGTTACTGAAAATATTGATGTGATTATTGATTTTATAGAGAAACTTATAATAGCTGGAAAAGCGTATAAAGCAAATGGTGATGTCTATTTTTCTATAAAAACATTCCCGGAATATGGAAAACTTTCAAAGCATAAACTTAAGGATTTGCGAGCAGGGGCGCGTGTTGAACCCACAGAAAAGAAAAAAGATCCGCTTGATTTTGCACTTTGGAAAGCCGGTCCTGAAGGAATGTTTTGGAAGAGCCCGTGGGGTTGGGGGCGCCCTGGTTGGCATATAGAATGTTCAGCACTAGCGAATAAATATCTTGGCAAGCAGCTTGATATTCATGGTGGAGGTCAAGATTTAATTTTTCCTCATCATGAAAATGAGATTGCTCAATCCGAAGGCTTGTTTGGGGTACCAATGGCACGATATTGGGTTCATAATGGTTTTGTTCGTGTCGATAAAGAAAAGATGTCTAAGTCGATTGGTAATATTATTAATTTGCAGGATATTTTTAAGCAGTATGATCCAATGGTGTTGCGCTATTACTTTATTACCCATCATTACAGGGCACCAATTGATTTTTCTTATCACGATCTGCAAGCGGCACAAAAAAGTTATCAGCGACTGTGCAAGCTATTTGATATCAAATGCACAGATAAAGAACTTGATATTCGTCCAGGACAATCTTCAATTGTGGATGAAATGCTCTCATTTCTTGCTGACGATTTAAATACACCAGGGATGTTGGGAGTACTTTTTGCCAACATTGATACAATTAAAGAAGATCATACTGAGATGTGTGCGGTTAAAGGGTTTTTGCAACGGGTAGTTGGTTTAACACTTAAGCAATTACCAGAAAAAGCGGTTGAAATTACTCCAGAAATTGAGGCCCTGATTAAAGAGCGTGAAGAAGCGCGAAAGGCAAAAGATTGGGCGCGAGCAGATGCTATTCGAGACAAACTGCGGGCTCTGGGTATTGAAGTGAAGGATGAGAGACTCAAGAATGGTTACCAACTATTTTTATATCCATCTCTTTTTCAAGCATTTTTTTGTTGAAACAAGAAAATAACTTATTTCGTAAAGGTTTCCCTTAGCCCTTAGATTGGGTGAATGGAGGGATTTCTTCAAATTGAGGAGGTTTAGGAAATGTAGGTAGGGGAGGCAATGATGGCCTTGGCAATCTTTCTAGAAATTTCAATTTTCCGAAATAATTTTTTTGAAGAACAATTGTTCTTTTGCTAATTCCTTTTTCAGATATATAATTTTCAGGTTTATACCACCATCCTTTAAGACTTTCAAAAAAATTTGGTTTCATTGGTTGCAACTGAGCTTTAGAATCGAAATAAACGTTAATGTTGTAGTTTATTGGATTAAATTTATATAGCGTAGCAACCAAAGGGTTGTTATAGAATGGATCATCCAATGAAATAATAAGTCCAGCTATTTTTGGAAAAGTACGTGTAATTTCCTCGTCAGGATTTAGCTTAATCAGTGTAAGTTCAGGAGTTATTATATTGTAACAAATATGATAAAAGATAGGTTGGTTATATTTATTTACTAATTTGAACGTTACAGTATGTGAACTGTTGGTGCCTAATAAAAATACTATTGAACCTATTGTTACTATTTTTTTAACTGTACAGTTTTTCATTTGTTTCCCCTTTATAAAATGAGGCATTTTATTTATTATTTACAGCATTGTGCGCTGTTTTTTTGAATAATCACCCATTTTCGAATTTCTAGTGCCCCTCATTACCCTTCATTTTTTAAATTAGTAGGTCTTAATTTCAAGACGCAATAGTTTTTAATAAATTGAGCCTTTTTGGTTTTAACAATACGATTTATATTTACCTGTATTTTGAGGAAAAAGGCGGCTATTATCTCTTAAAATTCAGAATGGTTTTTTATTGCAAGATGTGTTATACTACCTGTATAAAAAATGCTTTTTTAGCCTTACAAATAATAGAATGTTTACCCTTAGGAAATAATAGTAATTACTGCGAGTGTTACTAGGGAATTTTAGGATATCAATTATTTAAATCAAAAATAATGAAAGGGTATTTCATGAAAAAAATCAATCAGATAGTTTTTTTTATTTTTTCTTTGTTAATTACTTGTTTATCTTGTGCAATGTTGCCACCACTTCATCGAGCAGCCTTTTATGGAAACCTTGAGCAGGTACAAAGCCTTCTTAATGCAGGTGCAAATGTAAATGCTGTTGATAAATATGGTTTTACGCCCTTGCATAGGGCTGCAGGTAATGGTCAAGGGGCTGTTGTAAATTTGCTTCTTGAAAGAGGTGCTGATATGACTCTTGCTACTCAGGAAGGTGAAACTCCTTTAAGTGTAGCTGAACGACGTGACCATAAAGAAATAGCACCACTATTAAAGAATTGGGCAGCAAAATCTTCTTAAAAAATCGAGAAGGAACTCATCGTGCTTCATAGGAGCTTGATTGATCAGATTGATTCTACGAAGAGTTATTCACTTTTTGCTATTTTCACTATTCTCCTTTAAAATTTTGTTTTAAGAAATGTTTTTCTTTTTGTGGGTTGTGAGGAAGTATGGCTGAGCGATTTGTACAATCAGGGACGATTAAACTGTGGACAGAATCCTTTGGAAAATCTACAAATCCAGCTGTGTTGTTAATTATGGGTGCTGGTGCACAAGGAATTTTCTGGCCAGAACGTTTCTGCCAACTTCTTGCTGGTAAAGGTTTTTTTGTTATTCGCTATGATAATCGTGATTCGGGCCAATCTTCAGCGATTAATTTTTCTCACTATCCATATGTACTCGATGACATGGCCAATGATGCCGTTGCTATCTTAGATGAATATGGAATCGATAAAGCACATATTGTTGGAGCTTCAATGGGTGGTACCATTGCACAGCTGCTTGCGCTTAGCTATCCTGAACGGGTGTTGAGTATCGTGTTGATTATGTCAACGCAAGATTTTTCTGTGATTGTACGAGCAATCATTCCTTTTTTGTTAAGGCCATTTATGGGGTTTTTGATCAAAAGAACTACATTGCCTTCACCATCTGACGAAGTAATTAAATTTTATCGTTCAGTGTGGCTTTCTCCTCCTAAGGATTTAACTACGTGGATGCAGAAAGCCCAAAGAGCATGGCATGTTTTTAGTGCAGGAACTCCAATTGATGAAGAGGAGATGAAAACTTTAGAAGAGAGAGCATTTTTTCGGGAAGCGAATGTAAGTTCTATGGGTAATCATGCTCGCGCTATTAAGAAATCAGCAAAGAAAAAAATAGATCTTACCGCTATTACGAGGCCAACATTGATTATCCATGGGCAGAAGGATCCAGTTTTTTCTGTAGAACATGGTAAGGTTCTTGCTCAGATGATTCCTGAAGCACACTTGGAAATTATTCCTGAAATGGGACATGTAATACCTGCGGCCTTATCTCAAAAACTTGCAGATGTAATTGTAAGTTTCATAAAAGATATTCATAAATAAATCTTAATCTTTATCCCATATTTTTAATTGTCTCATGCCGGCAGGGCATAAATATATTAAATATATAAATATATTGCTTGCCCAATATATTTAATACAAGGGCAAATAAGGGAGGGATCCCTTATTTATCCCTCTAGCGCTTAAAAGGTAACCTCTCGCCTTCGGCTCGGATTACACTATAAGCGCGAATGAACTACATAATTATTTTATGGAGTAATTATTTTTTATCTGGTAAAAATCCGGTAGCGCGACATGACCTTCGTATGGCGAAGCCTTTTTAGCGTAGCCATGAAGTCAGGAGCCTGTCCGTCGTAGCCTATGCGAAGTCGGATCATGCATTCGCGCGGAAAAAGGATCCAACAGACTGTTGGCCCTGCCCGAAGTAGCCTTGGCGAAGGCGGGTGTCTTTTAGTCAAGGTATTTTGGACAAGCAAAATACCTTGTGCTTGCCCGCATAGGGCATAGTTTAGTATGGGAATACATAAAGTTGTGATTTTAAAATTTTTCTAGATAAGACTTTCTCTAAACAAAATTATTCAATGGTTGCTTGCATAGGACACGTTAATATATAAAATAAGTTCTTTATTCTTGCAAAAAAAAAATTAATTTTTTCATATTAGTGGAGTATTGATAAATATAATTGATATTATTTTAGTTATCTGATTATGATAGATAGTACAAAGATGCTTAGTGACAGAAATTAAAAAATTTAAAGAGGATATAAGGGAGATTAATCAGTATGTTTAAAAAAATAGTGTTCTTTATTTTATTCTTGGGGACTAATACTGTTTTCTATGAAATAAAAAGTAGCCCACCTAATAATTTGATACAAGAAAAAATAATTACAGGAGATCTTATAATACGCTGTTTAGAAAAAATTCTCGATTTAGATCGTCATTATTGGTACTATTTTGCTGCGGAGATTGCCCAAGAATTTTCTGATAACCCATGGCTGCTAGTGAATAATCATTGCGAGAATAACCATTACGTTGCAACAACAGAGAGAGAAAAATTTTTATCTCAACTTATTAAGACCTTGCAATCAATTGCTGAATCTCCTCAAGGAGTTCATCCACTAAAACAAAAATTTGCGGATGTAGCAAAAGCAATTTATGAGAAACACTATTCACTTTGCAGGCAAGAAAAAGGCAAATATTATTATAGTTACAATGTTTTCCAACCGTCCTCATAAAGGCAGATAATTGGAGATAATTTTTATTTAAGATGTTTTGTTATTTTTTCTTTTAAATCTTCTTTGCTCATATATCCGGTTTCTTTACCTCGTACTTCTTTATCTTTAATAAAAATAAAGGTTGGAACAGAAGAAATACCATATTGGATAGAAAGATCACGCCCTTCATCTACATTGAGTCTAACAAATTTGTAGCTGTCACGTAGTTCTTTTTCTAATTCTTCAAAAATTGGTGCCATTTGTTGGCAGGGGCCACACCAGCTTGCATAAACATCAACGATAACTGGTAATGGTGAATTTAAAACCTCTTTTTCAAAATTTTCTTTAACTACATCAATTACTGCCATATATTCCTTTCGTTATTTACTCATACCGATGTTATTATTCATTTATATTTTTCTTATGCTTGTGGTGATTTTTCTTTTTTTTCGGGTTCTTTGTGACGATATCCCTTTATGACCAAATGTTTGAGTGATTGAAATGGCACCTCTAATTCTATCGGTCCAGCTTTATTAACCTTATCACAAAATATTTTTCTGCGAAGGTCAATAAGGTATGAGCATTTTGTTTTTTGCTTATCATTTGAAATGACAATAATTTCAATATATTTAGATTTACGTGATCCCTTCTTTTGGTAGTTCCAGACAATGTGAGGATGAGGAACTTGTATTTCAGAAGCTTCTGAAAGATCAATACGTGAAATGATGCCGCGTCGTGGATCAGTTTTGAGAGTGTGATTTTCTTCCATTTCTTTTGGTGCTTCATACAGTGGTATCTGTTTATATAACATGCCAATTGAAATATTTTCTACTTCGTATTTGTTGCCTTCTTGTGTTTCAAGAGTGCCGTAAAAATTAACAGGTTGTTTTTTGTTTCCTGCAATCGTTGTCTCTTGTGCTGTCCAATTAACTAACAAACAGAGAGATGATCCAGCAACAAGCGCCAAAGGAACGATCTTTTGCATAAATTTTCCTTTTCTTTAAAGTTTATTTTATCATTTTTTCTACGGCTTTCTTTATAAGTTTTACTAAACTGTTTCATTGTATGCAAGAGATACCTTCTTGAACAAAAAAATATTGCATCCAAGCATTATACAAGCTATAGTTGCTATAAGTGGTAAAAAGTAATTGTATACTAGTATAAAAAGGAGATATTTATGAACTATCTTGAATTTCCTCTCGAAGAGCATTTGTCCCGATTTATTTATCGTGTTTTTGGATTTATGGCGATTGCGCTTGCTATTACTGCTGCTACTGCCTGTTATGTTTCAACAGTTCCAGCAATCTATTTGCAATTTCAGCAGCCGATGACTTTATTTGGCCTCTTTATTTTGCAGATTACTTTTGTATTAATCTTAAGTTTTTTTATCCTCCAATTGCCTACAGCTGTCGCAATAATTATTTTTTTTCTCTATGCGATATCGCTTGGTTTTACTCTTTCTATTATTTTCTTGATTTATGCGCAGGCTTCAATCTACACTGCATTTCTTGTAGCATCCTCTATGTTCGCAGCTATGGCACTTTACGGTTATTTTACGCGCACCGATTTAACAGTTTTTGGCAACATGCTTTTTATGGCATTAATTGGTCTTATTGTTGGTTTGTTGGTAAATATGTTTTTACGAAGTCCTATGATTGATTATGCTCTGTCTGTTGTAGGCGTTATTATTTTTACGGTTTTGACAGCCTATGACGTACAGAGACTAAAACAACTTGCACAACAACTTATGGCTGATCATGAAACTATGAATAAAATTGCGGTACTAGGTGCACTTACTCTCTATCTTGATTTCATTAACTTATTTTTGTATCTGTTGCGCTTTATGGGCAGAGAAAGAAAATAGGGTGAGTATCATTCGCTTTTAGAAAGTGTGAGATCCGAGGGAATCTATGAATAAAAAAATCTGGTTATTGATTGGTATTGGTCTACTATCGCTTTCTATAATTGATCTGCAATCGCGAAAGCGCACTGTCAAACAGGAAAAAAAACAAGTTGTAGCGGAGCAGGGGGCTGATCTTGATATACAACGTGATGATGATGTAGTGGAACCATCTTTGCTTGAACCGGATATAGCTTTGGATGAAACATTCGACATTGCTGCAAAACGTAGGCAAGTCATCCAATTAGTTGAGGACGGCATTGAATATCTAAAGAAAAACCCACTGTATCAAGCTTTTCATGCCTTTACGCATGGCAAGCAATTTATTAGGGGTGAGTTGTATCTTTTTGCCTACGATTTAAAAGGTAATTGCTTAGCGCATGGGCAGGAGGAAAATATCTTGTGGCAGAATAATTATAATATGAGAGATCAATACGGTATCCTTATATTTCATGATATGCTTTCTGTTATAAAGCGTGGAGGAGGGTGGCTTACTTATCAATGGCGTTATTCTACAAAAATAAGTTATGTAAAAAGTGTTACTAAAGATGGGGAAGATTTTATACTTGGTGCAGGTTTTTATCCTCATTCAAAAGAATCGGCTGTTGTTAATTTGGTGAAAGGTGCCGTTTCAGTATTCAATAAAGCTAAAGAAGAAGGAAATCCAGTTAGTACTGCCTTTAGTGCCTTCAGTTATCCACTCGGTCGTTTTGTTCTTGGCGATCTTTATCTTTATTCGCTTGCATTTGACGGTATAACGATGGCACATGGTGAGCGTCCGGGTTTAATAGGTACAAATGGTTTGGACTATCGTGATGCGCGGGGAAAATTTGTTAACAAAGAGATGATTGGAAAATTACAAAAAACAAGTGAAGGGGTATGGATAGATTATCTTTCCAAGCGTGCTTCAAAAAAAGCCTATGCCCAAAAGGTAATCGATAAAGAAGGAAAACAATATTTTATTGCATGTGGCTACTACCCAGAGGCTAACCAGAAGCAGGCCGTTGATCTTGTTAGAAAGGGTTATACTTTTATGAAAAAGCATGGCCTTTCACAGGCATTTGCAGAATTTAGTAATTTGTCAAAAAACGATTTCAGGTATGGTGATCTTTATCTTGTAGTTTATGATTTTAAAGGTACCTGTAAAGCTCATGGGACCGAACGGGATCTTATTGGAAGAAATCAATATGATGATCAAGATGAAGCTGGTCGTTATTATGTTCGAGAAATCATAGAAAAGGCTAAAGTTAGTGGTGGTTGGGTGAGCTATAAACAAAACAATCTTTTTAATTTGACCTATGTTGAGCCAATTGATTTGGGTGTTGATAAATTTATTATTACCTGTGGATTATATCCAATTTCAAAAATGGAGACTATGATTTTGTTGGCAAAGAGTGCTGCTAGTTATTTGAGAACTGCTCCTGTTGCAGAAGCATTGAGTGAATTTATAAAACGAGGAGGTCGATTCATTCACGGAGATTTATCTGTATTTGTTTTTGATTCTACCGGTATATGTCTTGTTTTTGGAGATGACTACGATCTTATTTGGAGAAATCTGATAAATGAAAAGGATGATAAGGGTAAACCATATATAAAATTGTTTATCAATACCGGTATGCGTGGATCAGGAAAGGTAACCTTTACCTTACATGGCAATCAGGCTGTTGGGTATGTAGAAAGGGTTGAAAAAGAAGGAAGAACGCTCATCGTTGGTTCACATTATTACAAATAATTTTTAAACTGCAGCATTTCGTACATATTTAATTTTAAAATCACTTCTATAGGCCTGAACTGAACCTTCTTATAAGAATGTATGTCTTAGATTATAATTGTTCCCTTTTTACATTCTGATGAAATAAGAGGTATATAGCTGCACCATACAATCCGATAGTGGTGTCAGTTATTACGTAGATAGGAATCTGTTTTAGCAATGTAACTTGTTTTCTGGTATTAATAAATTCATTCCAAAAGATACGCTGCATAAAGATATCAGGATTCCCTGCAGCAATACCACCGGTGAAATAGATTCCAGCTAATGCAAGACTGTCCAGTGCAAAGTTTTTTGCACAACGTGCATAGAATTTTGTAAAGAATTGATACGTATCGCGGCATTGTGCATCCTTTTTTCGATAGAGCGAAATAAAGTAAGGATCATAGGTATTATGTTCTATGTTGTCCTGATAGGATGTTCGTTTATACTGTTTGATCGTGTTCAGATAGAGGTAAATGCTTTGCAACCCGCTGCCAGAGAGTAGATCTTCCCACTCAATGGAGACCTTTTTAGGTAATTTTTTAAATTTTTTGATAAATTCTAGCAGCTCAAGTTCTTGTCTATTGTGTACAGGAAAATCAGCATGACCGCCTTCTGAGGCTGATGGAATGTGTTGTTTTGCGAAATGATCCCAAATCAATATGCTTTTTCCTAATCCGGTTCCTGCACCCAATAGAATTTTATTTTTACGATGTGGTATTTTTTTTTGTGATTTAATAATTTTAATGCTTTCTTTTGGGACAATGTCGATGGCATAGCCATTTGCTTCAGAATCATTGATAATAAAAACGATTTTAAGGCCTGTCCGTTTTTTTATTTCATGTGCATTCAATTGTAGTGGGACATTGGTCAACCGACCAAAATCTTTCTTTACTGAAACAATGCCTGCAATGGCAAAACAGGCGTGTTTAACAGTAATACCATATATATCATGTATATGATCTAGTAATTCTTTGGTTAAAAGTTCTGGATTATCTATCTCAGCGCTCTTACCATGAAAGGAAACAAAAATAACCGGTTTGCCTTTTTTTATCTGCATCAGCGCAAAAGTGAAATTAGTACCGCCAATATCGGCTGCGAGCAGATACTTACTGTTTCGTGGCATTTGCTTTGTGTGTTTAACTTCCTTTAGTTTCAGTATGTTTTCCTTTTTTTCTAGACTGTATACGTTGAGTAATGTCATTCAATGCATTCATGAAGTAAACAAACCCTTCATATGGACTTTCATACGGGTTGAAATATTTGTGCACATCGCCGTCGTTAAACCATTTGGTACACATGTAGTAAAAATGATCTGAAATCTGCAACTTACGCCACTCATGGAGCAGTTGCTTATCGCGACTTGCTTTCACACTTTTTTCAAGATCATACAACTTTTGAATAGCTGCTTGTTGCATACCATTTCCAAGCCATGCACTTACATCCCGTTCTGTATCGGCCCATGAGACGAAATCTGGTACATTAAGTTCGCCAACTGGTTTATATTGTGCTATTACTTCACTCGGAAATGTGAATCTATTATCCGGATGGTTAAGAAGTTTTTCTGGAAGATGACGCAGAAATTCAAAGATGCCAGTTGATTCCCATTGATGCTCGCCAAATGTTTCATAATCCATAAAAAGATTAACAGAAATTCCATTGCCATTGATTGCATTGACCCATTGAGCATATTTATCAGCTGTAAGTGGATATTCTTTCCAGCTCCGTTCAGAAAAACGAAATGCAATATCATCAGAGAGTCGATAATTTTTAAGCAACAAAGGAATATCTACATCTACTGGTTTGTAAATGAAATTTGGTGAGCGCCAATCAAGGATTTTATCTGCACCTTCTATTAAAACACCAGCATAGCCCATTTCCTTGGCCGTTTTTGCTAGATCATTATTGTAAATAAGTTCTGTATTGCGCAATAATTTTGGCTTAGAACCAAACAGTTTTTTTATTTTTTTGCCATGTAGTTTAATCTGATCTTTAAATTCATCTTTTGAATAAATGAATGCCAAAGAGTGGTAATAGGTTTCTGCTAAAATTTCTACTTTACCGGTATCGACTAACTCTTGAAAGGTTTCAAGCGCTTGGGGAAAATATTCTTCTAATTGATCGAGAAGTACCCCAGAAAAACTAAAACTGATTTTAAAATCTGGATACTGTTTTAAGTGTGAAAGAAGGATACGATTAGTAGGTAAATAACATTTATTGACAATTTTCTCTAATATTCCCCGATTTTTTGTTTCATCAAAATAATCGGCATTTTTGCCTATATCAAATACGGAATATTTACGTAGTCGATATGGCTGATGGACTTGAAAATAAAAACAGATGCTAGGCATGGTTGTTCCTTTTATATAATTTCAAGAGTTTGCTTATAGAGCCTGATACATTGATCAGCTGTTTCTTCCCAATTTATTTTTTGTACCTCTTGTTTTCCATTTTTTGAAAGTTCATTAGCTAATTCTGAATAATCGAGTATTGCCAAAATCTGATTTGCTATTTGATCGATATCCCAAAAATCTACTTTGAAGCAGTGATTGATAACCTCCGAAACACCAGACTGCTTTGAAATAATTGTTGGTGTACCATAGGTCATAGCCTCAAGCGGGGTAAGACCAAATGGTTCAGATACTGATGGCATCACAAATACATTTGCCATTTGGTAGATGCGATCGATAGCAGTACCGCGCAAGTGACCGGTAAATAATACTTTATCAGCAATTCCTAATGCTGCTACTTCTTCGATAATGCGTGGCTCCATATCACCGCTTCCTGCAATAACAAAGGTGATATCTGGACGATAATTTAAAATTTTTTTTGCTGCTCTAACAAAGTAATCAGGTCCTTTTTGTAAAGTGATTCTACCAAGAAAAAGCACGATCGGTTTGTGTAGTTCTTTTTGAAAAGGGATTTCAGTGTTCTCTTGATGAGAGATACCGTTGTGTATGACAGAAATTTTTGCAGGGTTGATATTATAATGATTTATGATTTTTTGTTTGGTGAAGTTGCTTACGGTAATAACTTTATCCGCTCCCTCCATGCCATATTTTTCAATTGCATAGACATGAGAATTCACACTATTACCGCCGGTTCGATCAAATTCTGTTGCGTGTATATGAAAAAGAAGTGGTTTAGTGTTGATTGCCTTTGTACTCATGCCGGCTTGAATGGTCATCCAATCATGCGCATGAATAATATCGAACTGTTCTTCTTGTGTAAGTTGTGTGATAATTTGCTTATAGCGCATAATCTCTTCAAAGATAGTGTGTCCGTAAAGACT
>SOKE01000019.1 GCA_004375875.1 Candidatus Babelota bacterium | reverse complement strand
ATTTTAACGCTCAATGGAATTTCGCATGATGTATTGAATGCAAAACAACATATACGTGAAGCAGAAATTATTATGCACGCCGGTGAACCAAAGCATGTCACTATCGCAACTAATATGGCAGGTCGTGGTACCGATATTAAGCTTACACCAGAATCAGTAGCTGCTGGCGGCCTTTATATTTTGGGGACTGAGCGTCATGAGAGCCGTCGTATCGATAATCAATTACGAGGTCGATCTGGACGTCAAGGAGATCCGGGTGAATCTCGCTTTTATATTTCACTCGAAGATGATCTAATCCACATTTTTGCTGGTGAAAAACTTCAAAAAAATATGAAACGATTCGGCATGACTGAAGATGAAGCTATCGAATCGAAATGGGTTTCAAAAACCATCGAAAATGCACAAGAAAAGGTTGAAAAACAAAACTTTGAAATTCGAAAACATCTGCTTGAATATGATGATGTACTTAATCAACAGCGAATTGTCATTTATACCTATCGCCGTGAAATTCTTGAAGGTGCTACTCAAATTTATGGTCTTGTTCGTGATTTTATAACGAAAATGGTGCAGGATATTATTGCCCAATTTTGTCCAAAACGATCACTTACTGCTGAACAAATAAAGGAAGTATTTGAATATTTCAACAAAATTACCGGGCTCGATACACAGGTTTTTGAGAAGGCAGGTATTAGTTACAAAAATAGCGAAGAATTTAAAAGGGATATTGTCAATTTTCTGCTTGAACAATATAGCCTTTTTAGAAAAGGGCAGCAGGATGATAGGCTTACGCAAGGTGCAGAAAAATGGCTTATGCTTGAGACAATTGATCATGCATGGAAACGCCATATGCTTAACCTTGATCACCTTAAAGAAGGAATAAGTTTGCGCAGCTGGGGCCAAAAAAATCCACTCATCGAGTACAAAAAGGAGGCCTTTACTATGTTCCAAGATATGATGTGTAGTATACGAGTAGATATTGTTCATCATATTTTCCATCTCAATCTCGAACGTTTCAATCATCAAGAACTTGAAGAAAAACGTAAACGTGAACTGGAACAGCTCAATCTTATTGGCGGCGATAGCGGTGGAGATAGCTCAAAACCAGTACAACGTACAACCGAAAAAGTTGGCCGAAATGACCCATGCCCATGTGGTTCAGGTAAGAAATACAAAAAATGTTGTGGTAGTTAACCTATCGTTGTTAAAAAAGAAACTCACATTAAGTGGGCTTCTTTTTATTCAGAGAATTAAATTAAGATAAATCTTAGAAGGAAATGCCACCTTTTATCCAGGCTATCCATCTATCAAGGGCAGCATTATCGTTCGCAAATTCATAAGCGCAGCCAGTTCCAATAAAGCATGAGAATTTTGAGTCATCCCAATAACACCCAAGAGAACCATATATCGTATGTGAAATCATTGCAGGATGTGCAGCTGATGCTAAGTCTAAATCACATTCAGTTATAATATTGTCATCATAATACGTAACGGTTAATCTAACCTCGGTACAATTAAATGTCTCATTTATTGTATTAACATGATTGGTATCACCTTTTCCAGAAATATCCTTAAGAGCAGGTCCTTCTTCCCAACAACAGGTGAGCCGTACACATTCTGCTGAACGTGCAAAAACATTATACCCAATTTCACCGCGAACATTTTTACACGTTAAAATAAATGCACTATTGAAGGTGTGAGCAAATCCTGGATTAACACAGAGGGGCTGCGTAAACACATTGATGCCGGGGGTGTGCAAAAGAATTGCCTCTGTATATTTTCCGTTATTCCAAAGCTGTGCTGCCAGTTGAGCCTGGTCCTTATTACGATAGACTGGCATATAACGGCTCCAAGGTTTTCCTTTTAAATCAAAGGAACGCATTTCTATTTTTTCAAAAAGATACAGGCTATGCCAATCAAAGGCGTATTGGGCATAACAATCTTGTTCCTCACTACTCCACCATTCAAATATTCCTGAACTTCCCATAGTAGCACCGGTATGTTGATTATGACCAACTATGGGTTCAAAAACATATTTTGCACTTACACAATTGCCGGTGGGAATCAGTACACCAATATATGATTCTAAAAAGCAGCAATCAATTGATAACCATTCATATCCTATCTTTGCTTCAAGATCAGCAAATCTTGTTTCTATATGATTAACATATGGATCTATTTTTCCAAAGTTCCATGAACATTGTCTAAATGCCTCACTAATGCTGCCAACTGCATCGAGTGAGAGCAATTCTCCATCAGATTTTACTGTTTCATGTATACACATTTGGTTTTTAATATGGGTTAGTGGAGATGAAAGTTCTATCCAAAAATACTTACCATTATCTCGTTCGTAGATTCCTTGTTTGTAGGTAATACCTAAACCAGCAACTGTTTGTTCCGGATCTAAGCAGAAGAATCCTTCAAAGACTCTGCCATTCTTAAAATAGATATTAAAATGCTGTGCTACAATGTCACGATATTCAGGTGCTCCAGTAACCGTATGATCACCTATATCCCCAGTATTTGCGGAAGTAACCGTAAACTGTGGTTTGCAAGATGGTCCAAAGAAGGATGCAAGTCTCCATGGTTCTTTTGTTCTGCTTCCAAAAAACGTGAGTTGCACAGTTCCATTCCATCCATCTTCACATGCATGAAGTCGATCACGAAAGAGAGTTACCCGTTCAGGAGATGCACTTTGATAGAGTGGCCGAACTGAAAAAAAACTATGACTGACAATATTGCAATCACAATCACCACATCTGAAGCCACTATACATTACCGGAGAAATAAGTAGAAAAAGGAACAATAAATATTTTTTCATACAACCCTCCTTAAAAATGACAAAAACTATTCTTTTTTCAATTTACTTCCACAACATACTATGTTTTTTCAGGAAAGGTCAACTAATTATTAGACAAGGAGAAAATGTGGATCAACAGTTTTTCCATTCCTTTTTTAAATACATTTTGGTAATTTTTCTAATAAAAACATAATTCATTCTTTTGCAAGGGTAGAAAAAAAATTGGCAACGAGAAAAACTGCTATTACACGTTATTTATAATTTATGCTACAGTAGATAGTATTAGATAAGTTAAGATAAATAAATTCTTTTGATAAAAGGTCAAAGCTATGTTTAAACGGGTAAAAGGAACCCAAGATTTTCTTGATCTTTCTCTTTTCAATTTTATTGTTGAGCAAATGAAACAACATCTTCAACTATATCATTTTCATGAAATTGCTACGCCAATCATTGAACCTACGGAGCTTTTTAAACGGTCGCTTGGTCTTCAGACTGAAATTGTTAAAAAAGAGATGTTTTTGATTGATGTAGGCAAAGGTGAAGAAAGTATCTGTTTGCGCCCAGAAGCAACTGCACCTATTGTTCGTGCTTTCGTTGAAAATGGAATTCAAACAACGCCATGGAAAGTATTTACCTATGGTCCAATGTTTCGTTATGAACGCCCACAAAAAGGCCGATATCGTCAATTTCATCAGATCACTATTGAAGCAATTGGCGTTCATTCCATTGGGTATGATGCTCAAATCATCAAAATGCTCGATTGCTTATTTCATGAAATACTTACACTCAATAATTATGCGCTCCAGCTTAATTTTTTAGGCTGCATAAAAGACAGAGAAGCTTACCTCCATAAACTCTACACATTTTTAGAAAAGCATGCAGATACATTATGTAATCTTTGTCTTGAGCGAAAAGAAAAAAATATTATGCGCGTTTTCGATTGTAAAAATAGTAAATGCCAGGAAATTTTTACTAAAGCTCCAAAACTGATTGATAATCTGTGTGATACATGTGCTCAAGAATGGCAACAACTGCGAGATGATCTTGATCTTCTTGCAGTCTCCTATTTAATTACCCCGACACTTGTTCGTGGCCTTGATTATTACAATAAAACAGTTTTTGAATTTATTAGTCATAACTTAGGTGCACAAAAAGAGTTTTGTGGTGGTGGACGTTATGATCAATTAGTGCGTGAAGTTGGTGGTAAAGAAGATCAACCATCTGTTGGTGCTGGAATTGGTATAGAGCGTCTTATGTTGCTCCTTGAACCAATCAAAAATACCCTGCCTCTTCCTGAATTACCGGCATTGCATGTAATTATTCCAATGTCGGAAAAACAACAACTTCTTGCCTTACTTGTTTCCAATGAATTACACATTCATAAATTATGTACTGATGTTTTACTTGATGGAGATTCACTTAAGGGTATGTTGCGTAAAGCAAATAAGATGGGTGCTGCCTACTGTCTCATCCTTGGTGAAGAAGAACAACGGAAGCATGAGGTTACTATAAAGAATATGATGACAGGCGAAGAAAAGCGTATACCACAAAGTGAGGCGGCAACATATCTTATGCGATAAAATATATGACGCAGAAAGCTTCAATTCAAGCATAATCAGGAAAATTAATGATAAAAATAACTAAACGGCTGATTGTTAAGATATTCATTTTAGGAATTGGTATATCCTTTATTTTTTATCCCCTTGAAAGTGAAAATCTAATAAAATCTGTTAGCAAGGGGGTTGCCCGAATCGTTAAACGAGTGATTTTGGGAGACAATTTTTATACTGTTGATCTCCACATGTTATATCGTTCTCGTCAATTATCAGTGGAAAGGTTAAATAAGTACATAGAACAGTACAATATTAAGACAATTATTAATCTTCGAAGAAAAAAAGAAGATGAAGAAAGTAAACAAGAACAGAAAGTGGCAGAAAAAAATAATGTTTTATTATTTAATGTTCCTATGGATGCACGCATTATTACACCACTGAGCAAACTTAAACAGCTATTAGCCATTTTCTTAACTGCACCAACACCTATGTTTGTCCATTGTTATGCAGGCTCAGATAGAACTGGTGAAGCATGCGCCTTTTATAAATTAATTCAAGGCGGTACTACTAAGGAAGCTTTAACGCAGCTTTCTCTTTGGTATGGTCACTCCGAGTATGTTTTTCCCAAAAAACGAGAACTTATAAAAAATCTAGATACCATTTATCCAAACATTATCTCAAATATGAAAGTACTTTGTCCTATAAATCGTTTCACTGTGCAAGAGCTACAAGGAATTGATGCGGAGGAGCTGGTTACAAAACTGGAAGCAAAACAAGTCACCCACCTGTAAAAAGATTACTATAAAAAGGCAGATTAGATTATGTGAGGTAAGATTTATTGCATTTACACTCATTTATTTACTATTATTTTTTATAAGGGGATATAAAAAAAGTCTCAGTATTCAATAAATAGTCAAAATTATACAAAATAGAAAAAAACGTCAGGCTATTTAGAACTATTGAGGGGGGAGTATGAAAAGGGGACTTAAGGCTTTATTTGTCTATCTCTCATACATTTTACTACTCATTCTGGTTATTCAAAATTCAATTAAGGCAGAAGGAAAGGTTAGTGCTCTTGCGCAAAAAACACGCGCAATGATTAAAAGTTGGGTCTATAAGGGATGGGTACAAAGGGACAATTTTTTTGAAGTAGAGCCGGAAAAGATGTATCGTTCCAGTCAATTATTACCATCGCGGTTGGAATGGTATATTAAGCGATATGGTATAAAGACTATCATAAATCTTTCAGGCGAAGAGCCATATTACTGGGTGGCTTTTAACGAAAAACAGCTTGCAGACAAATACAAAATTGCATTATTTAATATCAAAACACATGCTCTTACTGTTACGAGCTTTGATAAAGTTCGGTCATTGCTTGCGATTTTTTTAAGTGCACCATTACCTATATTAGTTCATTGCTTTGCTGGGTTTGATCGAACAGGAGAAGCGTGTGCTCTTTATCATTTAGCTACAGACAAAGGAGTGAAAGAAGCACTTTTTCAACTTTCTCCGCAATTTGGACATAGAAAGTGGCTTTTTCCTTTTAAATATCACTTAATTATGAATATAAACAAGCTCTATCCAAATCTTCTTAGTACAATGAAACAAATATGTGATCAGCGCTTTTCATACGAGGAACTAAAAAACATCAAACCAGAAGAATTGTATTTTAAAATTCTTGAAAAAAAAGTTGAGCAGGATAGATAAAAAGAACTTGCCTTTATCTCCGTAGACAATGGTCCTATACAAGAGAAACAACGTTGACAAGGTGTTTTTTTTATTTCAGATTAAAAAGAACGATTAGGTAATCTTTACAGAAATAAAAGAAAAATACAGCAAATAAAACACCATCTAAGCGATCTAGGAATCCTCCATGTCCAGGTAAAATAACACCGGAATCCTTAATATCTGCTCGCCGTTTTAACCAGGATTCAAATAAATCTCCCAATAATGAAAGTATACAGACAATTAATGCAAAAAAGGCAGTAGATAAATAGGAGAGAAAAATTTCTGATACCCACAAAATTAAAGATAACCCTATTAACACAGATAGATAGCCACCGATAAAACCTTCCCATGTCTTGGCAGGACTTATGTGGGGTGCTATTTTGTTGTACCCAATTAAACTTCCTACACTGTAGGAGCCGGTATCATAAATTGCGACTAATACAAACAGTATAAAAATAAGAGGGCGATAGAGTAAATTTTGATTCATAAGAATAAGAAATATAAACGGCAGAACAGGGTAAAAGGGCATCAAAAGCCAAAAAGGTAATTTTTTCGGGTTGAATAAGCGTGGCCACTCAAAAATAATAATGTGCAGCAAAATACAACCCAAAATTAAAGAAAAAAAGTAGGGTGGTAGATAAATAAACGAAATTAAAAAGAAAATTATCAACACAAGGCCAGTAATTATGCGTTTAATAATAGCTTGCATATCTCCTTCCTTATCTCAACTTATTAATCACAAACATAAAAAGCATTTGCTATATAGGTAATACAGGGTGTATCTGCAGCCGTGTAAATCAAAGCAACATCAAATCGACAAAATTTATTTGTGTAATTTTTTTCAGCTATATAAGCCTTAGCAGCTGCACTTATTCTGCGCTGCTTTACAGGAACAATCAGTTCAGCTAGATCAATATTGTTTGAGGACCGTAATTTAACCTCCACAAAAATAAGTAAGTCTTTGTTGCTTGCAATCAAATCAATTTCACCAAACTGTTTACGATAATTTCGTGCTAAAATTGTAAAACCCTGCTTTTCCAGCTTATCTGCAACAAGTTTTTCACCTCGATTACCCAGTGCTTTTTGTTTTGTTATCATATTAAAACCGTGTAGCAAAATGTTTTTTCAGTGTGGTAGCACTGGCCACACGTGTAACATAGTCTGGAAATTTTTCTAACAATTCAGATTGTTTTTGTTCAACGAGCTTATTATTGTTCTGGGCTTCAGCTAATTCTACTTCGAGCAAAATAATACGAGGTTCAAGTTCTGGTATTAATGACTTAAATTCTTCCTTGATCAATTTAAGACGTTTAGTTGCAGAAATTATACGTTTATTGCAGAGATAGAAATTAAAAATGGTAAGCTCATTTTCAAATAAGCGGTTCCAACACTTTTTACGGATCTCTTCCACTTTATCTTTGTGTGTTACAAAAACATCCGCTCGTTCTAAAAACTCATCTGCTAATTTAATTGTTTCTCGTGTAGGTGCCTGATCACGTTCAGCATCATAAATTTCATCAAATTTGCATATAATAGTTCGATAAAGTGCATATTCAACCTTTTCGCTACCGGGGTAAAGATTGACAAATTCGCGATACATCGTAAAAGACTTGGTCAAGCGACCAGTCTCATAATAAAAATCACCAAGCTCAATCATAATCTTTTCAAGTTCATGCATATCGGTACAAAGTGGTATCATTTTCTCAAGATATTTGATAGCTGTGTCTTTGTTGCCAATAGTTACCTGTTCATTCTTTGATTTCTTTAGACCTTCAAAATTCATGGTACTGATGGTTTTTTTATCAGCTTTAGATTGAGCAGTTTTCCGTTTTTTTCTCTTTTTCCTTCTTTTAGTAATACATAATACTTTCTGTTCTGAAACCTTTTCTTGTTTAACCTTCTTTGATCCTTTTTTAGATTGTTTATATCCCTGTTTAGTTTCCTTGGTCTGTACTATTGGTTTTTTACCCTTGATTTCGGCTGAATCTAGGAAAAAACTCCACAGACAAAAAAGTAATAACCATCGAATAATAGACCTATCTGTTGTCATAGCCATTCCTTCTTGAACGGGGTATCTGTTAAAATAAATATTAGAATGTACTAAATAAATATAAAAATAGCATATGAGCTACTACTGATCAACCAGATGTTTTATGCAGATGTTTTATGTAAAATCTGTTATCCTAATATAGAGGAAACAATTAAAAGTATAATGGAGAATAAAAAATGATACGAAAAGATATTGGTGATTTTCTTGTAGAATCAGGCGTTATCAATACGCAGCAACTTCATGAATGCCAAAAAGAGATAAAAGAAACAGGGCAACCTTTAACTGAATGCCTTCTTGATAGAGAATTCATTATTCCTTATGATCTTGCAAAATCATTGGCAGCATATGCATCACTCGACTTTATTGAAGCAATTACCGATAAAATGGCTGATATAACACTTTTGGCCAAAGTACCACTTCATTTTCTGCGTGATAATGTCATTATGCCGGTCAAAATTGGGGATCAAATTACACTTCTCGTTGCAAATCCACTAAATTTTCAACCTATTGATGAACTCGACATGCTCTTAGGTGGCGGAACGCGTCATGCGGTGGCACCATCAAAAATTATTATCGACGCTATCAATCGCTACTATCCACTCGAAGGAACCAAAGAGATGATTGAAGAACTAGAGGAAGAGGAAAGGGAAATACCAGCGGTTGAATTTGAGGAGATTGCTGAGAAGGATATTCTTGCAATGGCAACTGAAGCACCAATTATTAAACTGGTCAATCATATTCTTTTTCAAGCAGTAAAACGAGATGCTTCGGATATTCATATCGAACCGTTCGAAAAAGAATTGAGTGTTCGATACCGTATAGACGGTGTGCTATATGAAATAATGAAACCGCCAAAGCGTATTCAGGGTGCACTTGTCTCACGTCTCAAAATTATGGCACATCTAAATATAGCTGAAAAGCGAATGTCGCAAGACGGTAGAATTGATATTCGTGTTGCTGGAAAAGCAATTGATATTCGTGTTTCAATTTTGCCTGTAGTATTTGGAGAGCGTGTTGTTATGCGTTTATTAGATAAAAGCCGTACTTTTGCTAAATTCGAAGAACTTAATATGAGTGAGCGGGATTACAAGTTGCTCATTGAGGATATTCACCGAACAAACGGAATTATTTATGTTACCGGTCCAACTGGTTCAGGTAAAACAACAACTTTGTATTCAATCTTGAGTACATTAAATAAGCCCGAAGTTAACATAATCACAGTTGAAGATCCTGTTGAATATCAAATGCCTGGTATTGGGCAAGTTCAAGTTCGTGAAAAAATTGGCTTGACCTTTGCTACAGCCTTGCGTTCTATTCTACGTCAGGATCCTGATATTCTCATGATCGGTGAAACACGAGATCAAGAAACAGCACAAATTGCAGTACAATCAGCACTTACCGGCCACTTAGTATTGAGTACGCTCCATACTAATAATGCACCAGCGAGTATTACACGTCTGCTTGATATGGGTGTTGAGCCATATCTGATTGCATCTTCTGTTATTTTAATTATTGCACAACGATTAGTTCGAAAACTCTGCAACAATTGTAGAAAATCGTACAAACCAAGTAAGGAAGTATTAATGAGTATTGGACTAACTGAAAAAGAGGCAAAATCAATAACCTTTTATCAACCGGTTGGTTGTGAAGAATGCAATAATACCGGATATAAAGGACGATTAGCTATCTTTGAACTTATGCGTATGACCGGTGAAATTGCTAAACTTACTGTCGATCGTGCTGATACATCATTATTGCGTAAACAAGCAATTGCTGATGGCATGAAACTCTTAGTACAAGATGGATTGCGCAAAATAAAAGAAGGTCTAACAACAATTGACGAAGTTCTTTCAGTGGCTACAATTGAGCAGGAAGTTGTAGAGTAAAAAAGCATTTTTAATTTAGAGAAAGCGTGCTAATATATCCATTTTTAAAGAAGAATCAAAATATAGCTGGTGGCTTCTTACTTATTGAGGCATTGATAATAATTACACTTATTTCACTTATCGTTACACTTGGGTTAAGCTTTGGTACATCTTTGCACAAAGCATTGGTTCGCTCCGAGATAGAAAAACTCTATTCAGCCTGTATATATTTGCAACGTATAGCCATGGTAACAAATAAAAGACAACTCTTAACATTCGACATAAATAAAAATACATATTACTACCAAGGACATGAGGAACGATTGTGTCATTATGTTACCTTTGGTACTACGATAGGCATAAAGGGACCACCATCTGCTCCAACTAATGTCATAAATAAACCGATAACATTTACCAACAATCAAATCATCTTTACCCCTAATGGTATTTTGCAATCAGGAACAATTTATTTGACTGATGCATCTAAACAGCATCAATATGCTTTGAGTGTACCTGTTTCACAGATATCATTCTTGCGAAAATATCGATATGACAGTAGATGGAATTATTTTCCATAGAGAGTTACAGCATATTCTTTTTGGTAGGGTGAATCATGCACACAAAATTGAATCGTATTGGTAAACTAATTAGTACTATCATCCTGGCTCTTCTTTGTGGAGCAGTTTCTACCATTTTCTTCTTGCAATATGACCCTGTCGTAAAAGAATTTTTAGGCAAGCAAATTATTACTCTTTTTGATTCCTCTCTAAACTGCACAATGAAGTCCAAACTTAACTATATAAATTTTTTTAGTCCTATAGCTGAACTGTCTGACGTAACTGTTCAATCAAAAGAAGATAAATCATGGCAATGGTACTGCAAGACATGCACTATGAGTTTCTCCTGGCTGCATTTTTTATGGTATGGTGTTATTGATCTGCACCTTATATTGGAGGGACTTGAGGCTCGTTCAGATATACATAATAGCCAACCAGCTATTTTGGAACATATTCGTGATATCATTGAAGGTTTTTCCCAAGATCTTCCTGTTTTTCTTAAATCGCTTAAATTTAGAAAAGCAACATTATCTATGAATGATGAGGATACAGGAAATGCGGTAATACTAAGCTGGAGTGGAGAGTCAAAAGTTATTGGTTCATCATTCAAATCGCATCTTCATTTCTGTGATGGATCATTAGAGACAGCTAATCGTACATTATTTAATCAACTAGGAGGAACCTTAGAATGCTATATTCCTCAAGATATCCCAGAAGAGCCTTTGGTAGTTCGTGTTAACTGTTCTCTTGTAATTCCGCATTTGAGTACGAGCAACAAAAATTGTTTTCTCACAGGTTATTTTGTCAAGGATCATGGGCTCTTTAGACTACAAAGCGTAGATGGTTCATTTATATGTGGACCACTGCGATTAACACAAAGTGCAGGCAATTTGATTGGAGAAATGCATGCAAGACTTCCTTTATCATATTTAGCCAATTTACTTGGCAATACATATGAAGAAAATGATCTATCTGGTACATGCATAGTTCAAACAAAAGCATATCTTAGCACAACTCCGTATCGTCTTTTTGGAACTATATCATTGTATGATATGAGATATAAGCAAATCAATCTCAGCAATTTTTCCAAGTTTTCTTTTAGTAAACAAAATCAAAAATGGAATGGAACATTTTTTATACATTGTGAGTCAGAAGGACTATTAGAAGGAACATTAAATTATGATGAAAATACAAAAAGTGGAGTAGGCGCTGTTCATAATAAAAAAAAGATATCTAATAAACTTCTAGAGTCTTGGGATATTGAACGCCACAATCTATCATGTACACTTTCATTCGATCCAACAGATGGTTTAAAAGTTATATATAACCTGATTGCCTCTCAACCGAAACTTCATACATATGTCGAATTAGCTGGAACAGCAACGATTGATAAACAGGATTGTTCAACACAAGGCACTATCAATAATAATTCATACATACTAGACTTATCATTTTATCCTAGCAGGCTTAAGCGTTTCTGTTATCATGATCAAGAAGGAAAATCAGTTGCAGAAATATACTCACGTAATGCTGATCATACAAAGCTTGAGGGAATTATAACTTTTCCTTTCATCCGTACAATTGTTAACGATCTCGCACATATTGATCTTCAAGGAGAAGGAGTTTTAAAGTTTTGGTGTATACTGCATCCAAATAATATGCGACTTAAAATGCATCTTGCTGACGGTACCATTCGTCTACCTCATACATACAATTTCATAAACAGGTTAGAAGCATTTGCAACTGTTGATCTAGATTATAAAAAAATTATTCTTAATCGCATACATTGCTGGCTACACAAAGGAATAGCCCGCTGTACCGGTGCAGTAATTCTTCTTGGACAGCAGGGAAATATAGAATTTTTGCAAGTACCATTGTTGCTTGATTCATGTCTCATCAATAATAAAGATGATCTATTTGCGATCGTTTCAGGAAATCTTGTATTTACTAAGGAACGAAATAAGATACCTCAAATTGTTGGTTCTCTTATTCTTGATCGAACTCAGTTAAAAGAAAATATTTTCTCACATTTGCTCAAAAAAGATGCATTCTCACTCAATTCCCCTTTATTGGATCTTTATGGAGAAAGCCTTTTTTGCAATCTAGCAATTACCACTCAATCTCCAATACGAATAAACACACCATTTCTAGAAACCATGGCCAACGTTAATCTTCTTTTCAAGCAGAATCTCAAAAACCCTGATATAACTGGATCAATAGAACTTATCTCAGGCATTATTAATTTTCCTTATAAGCCGCTATATATAACCAAAGCACATTGTCACTTTATGTCACATCAACCCTATGATCCAGTTGTCGAAATAGTTGCTAAAAACAGGATTAAAAAATATACCATAATGATGTGTATGCATGGCTCGTTGCAGAACCATCAAATACGACTTGAGTCTTCACCTCCACTCAGTGAAGAACAAATTATTGGCCTTCTTCTTGCGGGATCTGAAGAAGAATCATTAAGTATTGTTGCGCCAGCCCTGGTTATGCAAAATATAAAAAATCTCATTTTCAGTTCAAGCTCGGCACTGACTGGACTCGATTCCTATGTAAAGAAAGTTTTCAATCCATTTAAACATATCTATCTTGTACCAAGTTTTATCGATCAAACAGGTCGTGGCGGTTTGCGTGCTGCCATCGAGATTGATATTAATGAACGATGGCGCGCTTTAATTCAGAAAAATTTTAGTCTTTCAGAAGATACCCGTTTTGAAGTAGACTATTTTTTATCAGATAATATTTGTTTTAAAGCAGTTCGTGATGAACATCGTGATGTTAGTGGTGAAGTAGAGATGCGTTGGAAATTTTAAAAATATAATCAAAAAAAGAGGGTAGTATGAAGAAGGTTTTAGTGCATGTAGTGTTCAGTATTTTTGGAGTAGTAACCTTGCATCTTGATACTTTGTGTATAACATCAAACCAACAAATTAAATTATCTCCATCAAAAAAAAGAATCAGCTTAGCTGATCGAAGAAAGAAAATATCGGCACAAAAAAAACAGTTTCCTGCAACATTTGGAAAAACTCACTTTATTGTGGGATTTCCACATACAACATTCAAACAAAAACAACATCAAAACTCACACAAAAATCTTTCTCATCTTATTGCTTCAGATGGTACTATCAAACAAGCTCTTTTTGCGCCAGATGATAACATTCAAGACACAATAATTAGTCTTTTTGAATCTGAGCAAGATGCAATAAAAATTGCTATATTCTTGTTTACCAATGCAGACATTGCCAATGCTTTAGCCAAAGTAGCTGACAGTGGAATTCCAATTGAATTGATTACTGATTCTTATGCCTTACATGACCCATTCAATAAAATCAAGCAGCTTCATGAACATGGCGTTCATATTTTTATTTATAAACCAATTCGTAGTAAAAGCTTTATAGGCGACAAAATGCATAATAAGTTTATCTTATTCGGGAAAAACATTCATGATAAACCACTTTTATGGACTGGCTCATTAAACCTTACTAAATCAGCTAGTAAAAATAATCGGGAAAATGTTATTGTTATTGATGATGCTCTATTAATTGAAAAGTTTAATCAGCAGTTTAATCAATTAAAAAATTGCTCTGAACGATATGTATACCCTAGTTAGCAACTTAAAAGATTAGATACCTACTTAATTATTCAGTGTTCCTTCTTGAATTGTCCCACGACTGTAAAATTTGGGTAGCAGTTTTATTAATTTGAGCTTTACCATTATTAGAAAATTCACGAATTCGCTGTGCTACCAAGCTATTTGGTAAGCTTCCTGCATCTTCATACAATGAATCCAAAGATTTATGTAGCTTTGGATCCTGATTATCTTCTATTAGTAATAACCAGGATTTCCCCTCTTCATTTATTATCCCAGATTGTTTTTTACCGATAGCAAAAGATAAAAGAGATGTATTCCCTTTTTTTTCTTCTTCGTTTTGTTTTTTTTGTTGCCATTGTTTGAACTTTCCTGCAGCTACCTCTAATTTACCTTTTACATGTCTTGCTTGCCCATATTTTTGTTTAACACAAAAGCTAAAAGAAACAACAGCTTTCTTAGAGCTGTGATTGTCTACTCTCATAAGCATACAGAGAGTAGAATTTGTAAATAATACACAACAAAAATAGGCTAGCATCATTTTTTTAACCATCGTTTCCACTTCATAATATTAAAACCAATTTTTAAATTACATTGCTTTTATTACAGTTTTTCTCAAAAGAATACAGTAATAAATTACCTATTTTCAACTATTCGATCAAAGAGGGATCTTAGTTAAACATTATGGGTAATTACTGGCTCAAGAAAAATCTTGTAACAAAGAGATTTCTGTTACACTTCTTTGTAAAATATCAAGCCATAATTTTTTTTAATCCTGATAAAGCATAATATGTAGGTTATGCTCATGTTCTCTTTTTTGTTTTAATTGTATAAGGACCATAACGGAGAAGACCTTTAAAAGTATTGTAACAACAAAAAACGCAAGAATTATTAGATTTTCCCTTTTACTCATTTTCTTTTTTCCCTCGGTGCTTGCTTATAAGTTATTAAAACTGATAGGGGTAGCCAATATAATTGGGACAGACCTATGTCAGCAAACAAATATAAGAATGATTTTGAGTTGTTTATATTCGATCCGGTAAGGGATCCATAAAGGGATAACTAGTGTATCTACACCGAAGGTTTAAATAATAGGGAAGATTAATAGGAAAAATAGAAAAGCGGTCATGCTTGTAGGAATTGAGGTAGTTAGATGACTGATTTTCCACATGAGGATTAGAAAAGCTATTCATATATGGCACTCCTCATAAAGAATGGTTAGAAAAACACTGCATATATATTCTTACCATAAAAAAATTTGTTAGGCAACTGGTGAAAAAAAGGCTTGAAAGTAAGTAAAAATGCTATTATTTTTTATCTTTTTTTACAAAAGGTGTGCGTGAAAGTAATAAATATGGCATACCTGTGATAACCTTTATTTTTTCTTATCTTTTAAGAATAGACCATACTCTTTAAGCTGTTTTTCGGAGATAGGTGAAGGTGCATCCATTACCAAATCAACTGCACGATTTGTTTTTGGAAATGCAATAACATCGCGAAGTGATTTGGTTCCTGTCATTATCATTGCTATTCGATCAAGACCAAAAGCTATGCCACCAAGGGGAGGGAAGCCAAGTTCTTGAGCTTCAAGTAAAAAACCAAACTTTTCTTGTACTTCTTTTTGTGGGATACCAAGTAATTCAAAAACTTTTTTTTGAATTTGGGCATTATGAATACGAATAGAACCACCGCCAAGTTCAAATCCATTAAGTGCAAGATCGTAAGAGCGAGCCTTCATTTGTCCTGGCTCCTGATTTTCCCAACCTGTTTTTGGTTGTGTAAATGGATGATGAACGGCAGTCCATCGTTTTGTTTCTTGATCCCATTCAAACAGTGGAAAATCGATTATCCATACAAAGCTATACCTATCATGGGGAATAAGATCAAATTTTTGAGCGAGACGGAGGCGTAACTTTCCTAATAATTGCCAGGTTTCAGTATAAGCTCCAGCGATAAGCAATAAAATACTCCCATCTGCAATGGTAGGAAAAATTTTCTGAGCCTTGCTAAAAAAATCTTCAGGTAAAAATTTTGCTATAACTGATTCTGGCTGTTCTTGTTTGAACCGAATCCAGAGCAAGCCTTTTGCACCTAAAATTTTTGATTCTTCTTCTAAAGTACTTAATTCTTTCCGAGATAATTCATGGCCACGAAGATGAATGGCACCAAGCTTTCCTTCTTTATCCAGTATTGAACGCAAAAAAGTGATTTTAGTATCAGCAAAAAGGGCAGTACAATCAGTTATTTTAAGGTCAAAACGGATATCGGGTTTATCAGATCCATAAAGTGCAAATGCTTCCTCATATGTTAATCGTGCAAATGGTAATACAAGATCTTTATTGAGAATCTGTTTCCATACATGGGCAAAGAGTTCCTCAATAAGCTTTTGAATATCATGCTCATCGATGAATGACATCTCAATATCAAGCTGTGTAAATTCTGGTTGACGGTCAGCGCGCAAATCTTCATCGCGAAAACAACGCGCTATCTGAAAATATTTTTCAAAGCCTGCTGCCATCAGTAACTCTTTATAGAGCTGGGGTGATTGTGCAAGTGCATAGAAAGAACCATGTTTTATACGTGATGGAACAATATAATCACGTGCTCCTTCTGGTGTACTTTTGGTCATACAGGGTGTTTCAATTTCATAAAAACCTTGTTTTATAAAAAATTCTCGTATAACAAGGTTTAATTTACTGCGTAAGGCAAATCGTTCTTGTACGTGTGGTGTGCGCAGTTCGAGATAGCGATATTTTAAGCGTAACTCTTCGTCGACTTCGTCAATCTGATCGAGTTGGAAAGGCAATGTTTTTGCAGCATTAAATATAATTAGTTCATGAACCTGCAGTTCAACATTTCCTGTTGGCAAATCGGGATTTATTGTATCTGGAGAACGTTCAACTACCATTCCAGTTACTCCAATGACATATTGCAAGCGAAGTTCATGGGCTTTGCGGTGAGCATCTTTATTGATATCAGGATTAAATACAAGCTGCATGATGCCGCTGCGATCACGGAGGTCTATAAAAATAAGATTGCCAAAATCGCGTCTCTTATTAACCCAGCCGGCAAGAGAAATGGTTTTTTTTAATAATTTCTTTGTTATGAGGCCGCAATCAGTTTTTCGTTTAAAATTAGTTTTCATTGATTTATTTCCTAATTTCGGTTTTTATACGAAGAATTATGAAATAGTATATCAGAAACTAACTATTTTTCTTAATTATAAAGATTATATAAGAAAAAAGAGACGTTAAGAAAAGGATTTCCTTATTCTGGAGCAGTTTGCTCATGCGTCCACTTTAGATATCTCTCAAACTGTGCATGTGGCATTACTTCCCAAATGGGCCCTGGGCTGGTTTCTGGTAATTCTGCTCGTTTTTTTGCATTAAATTGCTCGAGTATTTCTTTTATTGTTGTATGTAATTTGCGTATTTCTTTGACGTCTTCTTCATTTTCTGCGTCCCTAATCCTTGTATTTATTTCGTTATCTATGTAATCAAGAATGGTGATTTCCTGCCCCATTGGATCCGTCCATATTCTATTGATTTCTTCGGGGTTGTCTTGTAATAGTAGTGTAATAAGCTCTTCAATATCTTTTTCATAAGATATTGGTATTTTTAAAGCGAGAGAAACTGGTTGAAAAGGTAATGGTTCACCTTCTAACCAAACATTTGCACCGGCTGTTATGAGTTTCAGAATTATGCCTCCTAATTTTTTTATTTTTTCTTCCTGTAAACTTATTGTTGTTTCTTTCTTTCTCTTTTGTCTTTTTGTAGGTCTTAATTCAATCTCTTCTAATTTACGATATTCTCTTTGTAGGATTATTAGGACATAGGAAAGAGGATAAGACATATAAAAAAAATGCTCTTGCCATCTTTCTTGGATTTGTTCATTGGGATCAATTCTATATTTGGAGAGCAGAAAATTAACAGCAGCTAAATTATAATCTTTTATTGCTTGTCCTAAAAAAGGAGGAGTAACTAGTTGCAAATGATGACTAAAGATACTATGAAAAAAAGTCAATATATCTCGCGTTTCAGAACGGAACATTTCCTTTTTTTGCAACTCTTCGATTATGTTTATTTTTTGTTCTGGTGACAATGCTTCTGAAAAGACAACCGGCATAAGTATAACTTCTTCTTTAAGTTCTAGAGGGAGCTGATATTCAGGATGGCCTTTAAATAATTGAATTATGTCGTTAACATTTTTTGTTCCGTTTTGTAATTCTTGCTCTGTTTTTTCATATAAAACGTTTACAGATAATGCGGTTAAGGAAGGTAGCTCATAATAATTTTCTTCCATTGTGTAGAGTTGATTATAAGCACCTAATGCTACAAAAAGATAGAATAAAAAGTATAAATATTTCATTTTTCCCTTTTTTCTGCGATATTTATTCCTATAGTATAAAATTCTATTATAGTTTTACCCTTTAGAGGGCCAAAAGTCAAGGTTTTTTAAAATGATAAGTTATTTTTTGAATATAGTATTGATCTTCTATCAAAATTTATATTCAATGCCTAGGTTAAATGAGATTGCTGTATCGTCTCCAAGATTTGGAATTCGTTCACTCAAAAAGCCAGTTATATCTTGTCTATCTAAACGCTTAAGGCGATCTGCTATAGCTCGAGCTTGGATTGCTGAGATTGGTTTGCCACGGATATCGCTAAAATGTGTTCCTGGAATAAAAACAGCCCCAACAAAGTAGAGGCGTAATGGAGGTTTAAGATAATAATCAAAAAATATGCTGAATTCAGTTCCTAGGAATTTGGATGAATAATATGTTGTTTCTTGATTAGTATCTATATCAAAAGCTTTTGTTGGCATATCTTGCCAGTAAAAAATCATGTTAGGATGGAATATAAGTTTGCCTTCCAATTTATTTGGTTGCCAATAAATTGCTCCTCCAGTGAAAATGAGGTTAGTAAAGCCGGATATAGTGCGTGCAAATCGTCCCCGTGTTTGTCTGGAGATAGGAAATGCAAGTGGTCTTTTTAGTTTTCCAGAGCTACCAAGAATAAAAGCGCTTTTAACGCGTTTATTCTTTCCTGAATAAATCTCTTGTAGGCCAATAAACCCACTATAAACTCCATCTTTAGTTACTTCATTTGGATTATTATCACCAGATGCAAAGCCGAAGGTTGCTGCTATATTTAAATCTTTATCCTGATTCCACCATGCAGCATCGGTTACAAACATCCATCCTTCATATTTGTTTGTATATGGATCACGAAAGCGATCTTCTGAATTTACTAATGTTATTTGTTTATTTTCAAATGTTACCGTTCCTATCTCTTTTCCATTTTGTTGTTCATTTTGGGGACTGGTCTCTATTAATGCCTGAGCATCACTGCTCGGAACATAGGGAAATTTTTCGTTATTGAGTGGGTCATTATTATCATTTTTATTAAGATATAAAACGTTGCTATTAACTATTGTCTCAAAGCTATTCCTATTTTCTTTCTCTGTGCTATTTCTATCCCAGCCTTTTACCCTTTGTTTTCCAAGATTGATTGCGTACTCAAACCCGAAGTCGAAACGTTCACATTCATATTCACTCGCAATACCAAGTGTTCCGAGAGTGCTGCTCGCATCACCCAAAAATTCTACTTGTTGTTCTGGTTGATCATTAAAAAGCCAGTAAGGCTCAAATGTTACTGTGCAGTAGTTTGGAATATTAACTGCAGTCCAGTTAAGACGTCCTGCAAGAACAAAATTTATTTTACCAAAGCCACGTTCTGGTGATTTTCTGCATCCATACTCTTGTCCAAGTATACGTTCAGCGGTATCAGCTAGACTACTCGATTTATTTTCAAGAATAGCGCTATAAAGATCATAGGTAAGCCGATCTTCAAAAATGTCTCCCGATAATTTTGCTCCAAAAGCATATTGATCAACGGCGCTGTCAGTGTAAAAACCAAGAACTTCATGACCAACAGCGTAGGCATCACCAAGTGCTATACCACGACCAAGTTGAAATTTAAAAGCACCAATGGTAAAGTTGTGTCGTGAAAGAGTATGCAAATCTAATATTTCATTGCAATCCAAATCAATCCATGCTTCTCGAACCCAGAAAAAAAGTCTTGGATTGAAATGTCGGTGAGGACCATAGACAACTTCGAGACTTTTGATAGTTGCATCGGTTGTTTGAAAATAGCTCTTTGGGTTTCCCCATATTGCCCTATTTCGTGGGGCAAAGCGAGCATAAATAATATCATGACCATACTTCTCGCGTCCATATGATGCATTTAATTTAAAATCTAATGTGTGCCTAAAATAGAAGATACGATCGGCTGGGTTATTGTCATTAAGCAGATTAATATTTTTGCCGTAAAATAGTTCTGGCTTAAATGAACCAGAAAAGGAAAACCAGGTGTCAGTTTCCTTGCTTGAGATTCCGGTAATAAAAGATGGAAAATAAAGCGAACTGATGAAAAGAGAAAATATGTATAAGTTTGCCTTCTGTATTTTATTCATGCAGGCTCCTGTAATCCTATAAAAATATAAAGGTAAAGTTTAATTTAAAATAAACGTAAAGAGTATTTTAAATAATGTAAGGCTTCTTTACCATTTTTTTCATAGATACCAAATTTAAATTTATAGCGACTTTTTAATATATTTGATTGCCTTTACTGGTACAATTTCTTGCATAACTAAAAGGTCACTTTGAATCAGATTTATATTTACTCAAATAAGTATGTATCCTAATACTTTTGCCTGACTTGTCAATTAGGTGAAGGTATATGCATTGTAATATTTTATTCTATTACTCTGCAGGAGAGGATATTTCTTGATACTTTTTCTTAATTATTTCTGCTTCATTGATCAAAAGCTGCTTACATGCGGTTATAAATTCCTCATCATTAAGGAGTAAGTTTACATCAATAGATTTATTGCGCATGCAATGCATAATAAGATTGATAAAATTTCCAAGGATAGTTGTGATATTAT
>SOKE01000023.1 GCA_004375875.1 Candidatus Babelota bacterium | reverse complement strand
TGAGCGCGATAACGAAATATAGATTGTAAATAAAATGGCTTTTGTCTTATTTCAACATTTTTTACATTTTTAGCCCATAATTCTCTCTGTTTGCTACCCCTAATAATCCAAGGTCTTTTTTGAGAGGATAGAGTAATATTGCCCCTTACATCTTCAATAACAATCCATAACGTTTTATCTTGTGGCAATTCATATATAATCCCACGAGATGCGTCATGACTACCCATAATCAAAAGGAAAACTCTTTTTTTAACATTATCTACAGATCTTATAGCCTCACTTCCTAAATGTAGTTTCTCTAATCCCTTTTCAAATGCCTGTCTATTCAATGCGCCTTCAGTTGATGCTACTCCATACCAGACATCCCAGCCCAAATTATTTTTCAGTTTAAAATTTGGTTCAGCAGTTTTAACGATGCTGCTCATCCCAAGAAGAATCAAGAAACTTAAAACCATTTTCCAAAGATCTTTTGTAAACTTCATTAGACTCCTTTCTTCATACTCTACTTAATATTAATAACCAAAATTTGGTCCTCTTATTGCGTCCTCATACGCATCTCTAATTAACTTAAACACTTCAGTAGCTAACTCTCTTCTTTGAGGATTTTTATCGGGATGCCATTTGAGAGCTAATTGTCTGTATACAAACTCAATTTCCTTTTTAGAAGCGCCACGGCGAACACCGAGAACATCATAGGAAGTTGCTCGATACCCAAGTCCCAAAACCCTAAATGCATTTAAAAAATAAGGCTTACCTATCCTATATTCTTTAGGATAATATGGAATATCTTTAAGAAGAATTATATCAGTTGATTTAACATTCTTGGCAAGTGAGTAACCGCTGTCTGTTTTTCTCCCAAAACTCTTCAAACTTCCTTTTTGAGGCCTTATCAAAAGCCCCTCTTCGAGAGCTATATAGATTGTTTTCTTTGGGCTAATCTCAAAAAGAACACCCGCCTTCTCGCTCGGATCCCCCTGCAGAAAAAGACGTGTTTTTTGAGAAATATCAACTCTTGCAGTATGCTTCTTTTTAGGATCTAACTTTATTGTATTGAGAAGAAGTGGATTTATTTCTTCATTACCAAGACTATAATAAACAGGCCTGCTGCGTTTATTCCACAGTTCAAATGTCGGATCAACTGCACCAATCAAAGATACAAAAAAACAAACAAATAAAAGAGATGAAATAATTTTTTGTTGTATACTCATACAGTTCCCTTAAAATTAAACAAAATTATAATTACATCCTTCTTTAGTGTAATAATAACCATATAAAATCATCCCTTTGCAATATTTTTAATAAAAAAAACAAAAAAAGAATAATCTGACTGAATTGAGAACAACAAACTAATTATGGGAAATATACCTATAGCCATCTTGCCCATTGAAAGGCAACTCTTTATACTAATAGAGAACAAAGTTTTTTAGGGGAATACAGATGTTTATTGATGAACTTCGCGGACAACTCAAACAAATTGAACCTGACATTAAAACTATTCAGGATTACTGGAAAAATGCTCAGCTTGAACAGCGATTTCAGAAGCTTGACCAGCGCAGCAAGGAAGAAACTTTTTGGCAAGATCCTCAACAGGCACAGATTCTGAAAGAACTACAACAGATTCGTACACAACGTGAGCAATGCCTCTCTATTGTCCAAACGTATCGCGAATTACTTGAATTGCTTGATCTTTTTGAACAGGATGAAGCAGAACTAAACAAGCTACAACCAGAAATCCCAGCCCTTGCACGAGCGGTTAATGCATTCAAAATTAATTTATTACTTAATAAACCAGAAGATAGTTCAAACTGTTTTTTAAGTATTAATGCTGGCGCCGGTGGTACTGAATCACAAGATTGGACGAATATGTTGTTGCGCATGTATTTGCGTTTCTGTGAACGAAAAGGTTTATCAGTAGAAATTGTTGACTACCAGCCAGGCGAAGAAGCAGGCATTAAATCAGCTACCATTTTTATTCGCGGAAAAAATCCCTATGGTATCCTCAAAAGTGAAAAAGGTATCCATCGCCTTGTGCGTATATCGCCATTCGATGCAAGCAGACGTCGTCATACCTCATTTGCCGCTGTTTCTGTTACCCCAGAAACTCCTGCTATAGAAGTTACCATCGATCCAAAAGATTTGCGCATCGATACCTATCGCGCCAGCGGTGCAGGCGGTCAGCATGTTAACAAAACAGAATCTGCTGTGCGCATTACTCATTTACCAACAAGAATTGTAGTACAATGTCAAAATGAGCGATCTCAGTTACAAAATAAAGAAACAGCTCTAAAAATGCTAAAATCTCGATTAGCACAAAAGATCAAAGAAGAGCGAGAAGCAGAAGCTGCTAAAGTTGAAAAGAAAAAGATTGAATGGGGATCTCAAATTCGTTCGTATGTTCTGCATCCATATAAAATGGTCAAAGATCATAGAACCAATCAAGAGTCACCACAGCCAAACCTCATTCTCGACGGTGAGCTAAATGATTTTATAGAAGCATATCTGATCTGGTCAGCTCAGCAGTAACAAATTTAAGCAATTTTTTATAGCACTGTACATCGATCATACCATGGTAATTCGGTAAAAATATCCAGATATTTTGGTTCAAGGGGAACTACATTGTTAACACCAAAATTACTTGTATGAAAGACCAAAACAGTAGCACCAGCCTCTTCGAGCATTTGTTTAACAAATATTGTATGAAGAAATCCAGCAATAAGTGCAATTTTGCTTACATCAAGCTTAATCATACGTTTGAAAATATATAAATCAAAAAGATGTGCAAAAAGATCACGTATACCTAAATGAATAGATTCTCGTGCATTATGCTGTTCGTCTTGATACATTTTTTGGGAAATAGTAAGAAGGCTCTCATCATTCGATATGGATAACTTTCTTATCACCTTGAAAAATTTTTCATACTTTTGCTCCAAAGTAGAAATTTCTTTTTCAATAATTTTTTTAATACTCTGAGAAACATTAGAATTTTTAAATTGTTGAATTTTCCCTTTATACAACAAAAATTCATCAATAAGATCAGCCACAGTTACTTTTTCAACAACACACTGCTTTTTGGCAGTATCGAATACCATCTCTGGAAACACTTCACATGGGTTAAAGTCAAAGTCAGGTTGGAAAAGAAAAGTAGCCGCATGTGCAACACAACGAATCTCAGTATTTTCAGCCCTAGTATGATTTAAACCATTTACACGCTGAGTAAGATCCATGAGTACTGTTGGAACCTCCTCATTAAACATTCTTACTACCGAAGTTGGTTGCTCAATTAATATATGAAGCAAATCTGTTTCTTTAGATTCCCGATTAGTGAGAATCGACTGCATGGCTGTAAGTTGTTCCTGATCAGCTTGAGAACTGCGATGTACATCACCAAATAAATAAAATTGCTTGGTCTGCCCATTCAAATCTGTATAGATAAGCTTCCTTGAATCTACCAAAACTGCATTAAGATTGACACAATAAAAACAAAAAAGGAAAAGACCCCCAATAAACCTCCAGTAAGTCATATTTGCACTGAACAAGAGTTTCATTGTTTCCTAACCTAAGCTCATTTTATCAAGAACCATCTGCTGCCTTATTCACCTTGATACCAATGGACACAAAAATCTGATATCAGAAAACATCACCTTTTATCAATTTAAAAAGGATAAACTAAAATAAGGAAAAAGAGAAACATGAAGTTATAGTATCATTCAAAAACACTCCTTCTGTCAATAAGAAAGGGAATTTTTAAATAAGCTGAAAAGTTTTTATTGAGAATTATAATTCTCTATCTATATGATAAAGATTAAATTAACAGAGGGCATTTAAAAACAGGAGATATGTATGAAAATACTAAAATCCAACATAGGGCTCATAAGTTTAATTTGTTGGCTATCACTTTTAACTCATAATATAACACTATGCACTCAGCTACTTCTTAAGAATAATAGTGGTTGGCGAATTGAAATTATAGCTCCAATAAAAAAAGTAATCGAAGCAGGCGATCTTTACCTATTCGGAAGTATCCCAAATTCATTCAATTTCAGACCATATGGCAGAGTATGGGGATGGTTTGGACAAGAAACAACCATAAATATACAACAACTTTGCCGCGAAAAGGGTATTTCTATACCTAAAATACCTGAAAAAAATGATCTGCTAATTAGCATAGGCATTGATGCTTTACAGCGATGGACATATACTCTAGAAATACAATCAGCAGATTTTACCCGAGCTGAGATAGGAATACTCCCTAAATCAGGAAATCCGTGGGATGCTTTTCCTGCCGTAATTTCTCACCAGAACAGGGCACCACGCTATGTTCTTGGCCTTCCAGAACAATTTACTGCAGAAGACGTTAGAAGAGCCTTTAGAAATTTATCACTTCGATGGCATCCAGATAAGCATCCTAAAAATAAAAAATTAGCCAATGATATTACACAAATACTAAACAATGCGAGAGATCAGTTATTGAAGGAATTGGGGCAGTAAAAACAACTTTTCTAGAGCCTATCTGATCTAGTCAGCTCAGCAATAACAATAATACTAGCCATCTTTCAAGATAGCTAGATCGTTATAATTGAGAGCTATCGGATTTTGAAAGGTAAAACCTGTATTAGAAGAAAACTCTACTTGCACACCTGATTTCACAAGCATCTGCAGGAGCATTTGACTATGTAACCAGCCAGCAATAAGTGCAATCTTTGGATAATTGGACAATTCAGTCATACGTTTGAGAATATGAAATTCAAAAAGATCTTCAAAGACTCTAGAAACATAACAATAGAGTTTTTTGCGTTTTTCCTCTTGTCTTTCATCATATATCTGTTTGGCAATATCTAACCATCGCTGTTCAGACTGTATACCTAATTGAACCAACAAGGACTTAAAATTTTTAAACATTTCTTCAAGATCACTTATTTCACTCGAAAAAAGTTGTTTTAATGCAGGAGAAAGAAATAATTGTCGTTCTTTTATCAATTTCATTGAGGAATCATATTCAACAATAAGATCTCCAACTAGCACCTCATCGACAGTACATAGTTTTTCAGCGATATCAAAACAAAGCTTTGGAAAAACTTCATATGGATTTCTATCTTTTTGTAATAAGAAGGAAGCCATATTTGCAATACAGCGAATTTCTATATTTTCTGCCGTAGTATTTCTCAATTTTTTTATATAATCAACTAAATCAGAAGTAACAGCCAGTGTTTGATCAAACATTTTTACTACTGAAGGTGGTTGCTCAATTAATATATGAAGCAAATCTGTTTTTTTACTTTCTCGTTCAATAAGAATCGACTTTAAATCAGAAAGCTGCTGAGTGCCATCTTTTTTACGAGGGCTTTTATGGATATCAAAAAAAAGAAAAAACTTTTTATGATGTCCATTAAAATCTTCATCTTTTAGCTTACTCACCTGTACTAACACAGCCAGAAAATAATTGGTAAAAAAACAACAAAAGAGAAAAATCACACAAAATAAAACAGACTGAAGTTTATAATTCATGGTTCTAAATCCCTATATTTTCCATTTTTTTATTTAAAAGCACATCAGTCACAGAGGAGCGAGAAGCGAAAGCCACTAAAGTTGAAAAAAAAGATTGAATGGGGATATCAAGTTCGTTCATACGTTCTGCATCCATATAAAATGGTCAAGGATCATAGAACCAATCAAGAATCACCACAACCAGATCTTATTCTCGATGGTAATTTAAATGATTTTACAGAACATATCTGATCTGGTCAGCCCAGCAGTAATAAATTTATACAAATCTTTTTTATAGTACTGTACAGCGCTCGTACCACGCTGGCTCTGTAAAAATATCCAAATATTTCGGTTCAAGGGGAACTACATTGTTACAACTAAGATCAAAACCACTCGTATGAAAAATCAAGGCTCTTGCACCAGCCTCTTCAAGCATTTGTTTAACAAATATTGTATGAAGAACTCCAGCAAAAAGAGCAATTTTGCTTTCATTAATCTCAATCATACGTTTGAAAATATTTAAATCAAAAAGACGCGCAAAAAGATCACGAATGTCTAAATAGATAGATATTCGCTTATCATGTTGTTCTTCTTGATACATTGTTTTGGAAACAGAAAGGAGACTATCATTATCTTTTATAAATAACTCTTTCATTCTTCGAAGAAATTCTTGATAGTATTGATCCAAAGTAGAAACTTCTCTTTCAATAATTTTTTTAATATTGGAAGAAATACTAAAATTTTCAAATTGTTGGGCCTCTTTTTTGTATTCGAAAAATTCATTACCAAGATCAGCCAGAGTAATTTCTTCAACAATACAATGCCTTTTGGCTGTGTCGAATCCTAACTTTGGAAACACATCAAACGGATTGGTCTTAGGTTGAAAAAGAAAAGTAGCTGCATGTCCAACACAGCGAATCTCAGTATTTTCAGCTCTGGTATAACTTAAATCCTTAATGTGCTGAGTAAGATCCATGAGTACTGTGGGAGCATTATTAAAGATTTTTAATACTGAAGTTGGTTGCTCAATTAATATATGAAGCTGATCAGTTTCTTTACATTCCCGATTAGCAAGAATCGACTGCATGGCTGCAAGTTGTTCCTTATCAGCATGAGAACTGTGATGTACATCACCAAATAAATAAAATTGTTTAGCCCGACCTTTTGAATCTGAATAAATAAGTTTCTCTGAATTTACCAAAACTGCATTAAGGTTATTACAATAAAAACAAAAAAGGAAAAGGCTAAAGATAAACCTCCGGCAAATCAATCTGAGTAAGGAGTTCATTGTTTTCTAACCTAAATTTATTTTATCAATCATTTGATAGGCTGAACAAAAGCCGGCCCTCTAAAAACATCACTTTTATCAATTTAAAAAGATAAACCAAAATAATGCTTCTGTACATTAAGAAAAGGAAATTTTAGATCAATGAGAAGTTTTATTGAAAATCATAATCCTCTATCTATATGATAAATGCTAAAGATTAAATTACTATAGAAAGCATTTTAAATTAGGATTCATAAATCTATTTTACTGTTTATCACTTTTAACTCATAATACAGCGCTAGGCACATCTCGATTACTTCTTAGTAATAGTAGCACTTGGACAGTTGATATTACAGCTCCAAGAAGAGAAGTACTCATACCAGGCGAGCTGCCTCACCTTTTTTCATCTATCCCAGTTTCATTCAAATTCAGGCCGCACGGTAGGATATGGGGATGGTTTGGAAAAGAAATAACCATAAATATAGAACAACTTTGTCGCGAAAAGGGTATTAATACTCCTATACATAAAGAAAATGACCTATTGATTATCATAGGTACTAGTCAGCTTGCGTTGTGGACGTATACTCTAAAAATACAATCAAGGCTACAGACCCAAGCCGAGCAAGGGATGTTCCCTCTATCTGGCAATCCATGGGAAGCCTTCCCTTTTTTAATATCACATAGAACCAAAAACCAAACTTTAAATGAATATGTTTCAACCCTCCGCAATGCTGACCCAAAAACCTTTGCACGATATGTTCTTGGCCTTCCAGAACAATTTACTGCAGAAGACGTCAAAAGAGCCTTCAGAAACCTATCACGTAAGTGGCACCCAGATAAACATCAAAAAAATAAACCATTAGCCAAAGAAATTATGCAAATACTAGAAGATGCGAGAGATAAGTTATTGAGGCAATTGGGGCAGTAAAAACAACTTTTCTAGAGCCTATCTGATCTGGTCAGCTCAGCAGTAATAAATTTAAGCATCCTTTATAGTACTGTACAGCGCTCGTACCACGCTGGCTCTGTAAAAATATCCAAATATTTCGGTTCAAGGGGAACTACATTGTTACAACTAAGATCAAAACCACTCGTATGAAAAATCAAGGCTCTTGCACCAGCCTCTTCGAGCATTTGTTTAACAAATATTGTATGAAGAGCTCCAGCAATAAGTGCAATTTTGCTTACATCAAGCTCAATCATACGTTTAAATAGATGTAATTCAAAAAGATGCCCAAATGTATTAATAACAAGGGTAAAAAGCCGGCTACGTTCCACTTCTTTCAATCTTTTTGCAATAGCAAGAAGATTTTCGCTTAATTCTAATTTTTGTATCTTTATTTCATTTTCAAGCGCCTTATATTCTTTTTCTAGGCTATCTACCTCTTTATCAATAACTTGTCTGACTTTGAGAGGAATAGTATTATTCCGAAATTGCTCTATCTGTTTCTTATAATCACAATATTCACTAATAAGATCGGCAACGGTAACATCATCAACTACACACTCTTTTTGTGCGGTATCAAATACTACACGCGGAAATATTTCAAATGGATCAATCTCTGGGTTAAAAAGAAAAGTAGCCGCACTAGCAACACAACGAATTTCAGCATTTTCAACTGTGGTATTTCTCATTTTTTTTATACAATCAGCTAAATCAGTAGTAACAGCCGGTGTTCGATCAAAAATTTTTACTACCGAAGGGGGCTGCTCAAGTAGTATATGAAGCCGAGATTTTTCCAGCTGTTCCCGTTCATCAAAAATCGATTTCATAATGGAAAGTTGTTTAGAATCGTCAAGTAAATGAGGTCTTTTATGAACATTATAAAAAAAATAAAACTCTTTAGCACCGCCATTAAAATTATTACAGGTTAGTTTTTCAGATTGTACCAAAACAGATTGAATCTGATTGCAAAAATAAAGAATGAAAAAAAGAAAGCATTTTTTTATACTATGAAGGTACATATTCATTCTTTCCGAATTAAGAAAAGGCACAACATATTTAAAAAATTTTGCACTATCAATTGACAAATTGGATAAAAATCTATTATGATAATTATTGAGTAGTATTAGAATATCATTAACTCAAAAAAAATGAAAGAAAAGCTTCATGAAGAAGATTAAATATTTTTCTTATATCGCTTTAGTCAGTTTGATTTTTAGCTGTTTTTCAATTAACAGTATGGAAAAAACACCCACTCGACGACTAATAATAAAAAATAATAGCAGGTGGAGTTTAAAAATTGATGGCAAACTTCTTGAAGCTGGAAAACATATATTGATACGAACAATCCCAGAAAAAATTACTTATCAACCTTACGGGCCACCATGGGAAGCTCTCGGAACACCACAAACGATTGATCTCGTTAAAGAACTTCGAAACTTACACTTTGAGCCAAATATAGATGAAGATCTCGTACTTACTATTAATATCCCCTATACCCGCTGGGCTCCAACAATAAATTTAGAGATACAGCCAGCTATTCTTTCACCTTTAGAAACAGCAACAGAACCACCTCAATCTCGCAATGGAGCTCCTCCAGATCCATGGGAAGCATTCCCTTCTTTAATGAAACATTTTAGTAAACAATTCTATTGGTTCCGTTTAAAAGCTTACGTATCCCACCTAAACAAGAATTATCCACGGGACTTGGCACGGTATGTACTTGGTCTTCCAGCATCACCGAGTAGAAAAGATATTTCAGATACTTACAAAAGGCTCTCCATAATATGGCATCCAGACAAACATCCAGAAGGGAAAGATCCAAAAAAGAAAAAGCTTCTCGATCAAATTTTTGGCATAGTTAAAAGAGCACATGATATACTTTATGGAACCGAACAAAATTTTGATGAATATCTGAAGCGCTAACTTTTATGTTCGCTATCATCGCTGCTTGTAGAAATTTCTTCGTCTTGCCATAAAAATTAAAAAAAGATTGCAATTTTTTAATTATTAGTCTATTCTGTTAATAGAAAATTTGAGGAGAGGAGATAGTAAATACTTACTATTCCATATAAATTATACACCCTGTAGACATACACAACCGGAATATTTAACGTCTGATGATAAAGACTATTTCTATTAAATAACAGTTTTTTTATACTGTTTTGTAGTTAATCCTTTTAAGTGGTAATAACCATGTGGCTTATAGTATTACTCTATGCACTTTTCTCGAGCTCTTTTTCAATAGGAAAGATACTCCTGAAATATACATCACCGATTTTTTTGCCCGGCATGAGAATGGCGTTAGGGGGGCTCATTTTGCTTGCCTATCAATACTTCTATGCTCATAAACACTTTCGCTTTAAGTTCAAGCATATGAAATATTATCTCCAGATAATTATTTTTGGTATTTATATTACCTATATTTTGCGGTTCTGGGCACTGGACTACATGCCATCATTCAAAGCATGTTTCCTATACAACATTTCGCCATTTTTATCTTCATTCTATTCCTACATTTTTTTTAGAGAAAGGATGACTCGGAAGCAATGGATTGGGCTTCTTATTGGCTTTTTTGGCCTTATTCCAATATTGATTACATCAAGCCCTGCTGAAGCACTTATAGGTGAAATTACTATTTTTTCCTGGCCAGAATTGGCAGTCCTTATATCGGTGGTCACACATAGCTATAGTTGGATAGTCATGCGTAAATTAATACGCGATAAAAGTTATTCACCAATGATGGTTAATGGCATCAGTATGACCAGCGGTGGTTTCATGATGCTTATAACAGCCTTCTTCTTTGAAGGTTTCTTTCCAGTAACAGAAATAGTCCCATTTTTCGGATGGCTCGCACTTACTATCATCATCGGTAATATTATTTGTTACAACTTGTACGGTTATTTACTCAAATATTATACAACGACATTCCTCTCATTTGCAGGCTTCTTGGGACCGCTCTTTGCTGCATTCTATGGTTGGATCTTTCTTGGTGAAAAAATTGGCTGGTACTTTTTCCTTTCAAGTTCTATTGTGTTTGTTGGGCTTTACCTTTTCTACCAAGATGAACTTGATACAACTAAAGAATATGACATTATTCCATAATTATGCTGAAACTATCTTTTTCACACGGTCGGGATAATCTGAGCAGATACCATCAATACCAAGAGCTTTCATGCGTGTAATCTCTTTAGAATCATTAACGGTATAGACAACAACCGGTATATCATTGTGATGCATTTGATCAACGATCTCCTTTGAAATAAATGCAGCTGAAATCGCTACCATCTGCACGGGAATAGATTGTACCAGTTCAAGCCAGTTATTTGGAACTTCTGAAAATATTAACATCAATTGAATATTTGGTACTAATTGATGAAATTCATGCAACGCTGAAAGATTAAATGAAGAAATAAGAAAATCGGTAGGACTCCAACCCTTTTTGCTAATATAATTGTGAACAACATTCGCTAATTCAGATACTGCATCAACAGCCTTAATTTCTATATCAACGCGCACTTTTCTATTAATATAATCAAGCACTTCCTGCAATGTAGGAATTTTTTGGCCTTTGCCAGCATCTAGCTTTCGCAGTTGTGCAAATGTCATATCAGCTATAGCACCTGTTCCATTAGTTGTGCGATTAACGGTAGCGTCATGCATTATTACAAGTTTATCATCAAAACTCTTTCGAACATCAAATTCGATCATATCAATACCAAGTTGCAAAGATTTTTTAAATGATAAAATCGTATTTTCTGGCTCATATCCACATGCACCATGATGACCAATAATAAACATAGACTCCTTTAATCCAGAATTAATTGATTTATAAAATAAGCAACAAGGTGATTCTAAAAATTCCACATTAATTGTTAGCAATAAAAACGGTAAAATTAATTTACTTGATATATTAAATTTCCACAATGTGATGCAATCTCTCCCAGAATTGACTTAGATCAGATTTTGTTATTACCAGAAAAAGTTTTTCTGGTGCCGAGAGCCGGAGTTGAACCGGCACGGTGTTTCCACCACAGGCTCCTGAAACCTGCGCGTCTACCAATTCCGCCATCCCGGCTTATTCAAAGAAAGATCAATCATGAACTACTTAAAAATCAACCATCTTTTTGCCAGATAAGAAATGACAATGAAGATGAAAAATTGACTGTCCTACAGCAGGCCCATTATTAAAAACCAACCGAAATGAACCATCATTGAGTTTTTCATGTGCAACTTTCTTGGCCATAAGCGCTATCTTACTTACCAGATTGGCTGTATGCTCATCAAGCGAAACAATATCCTTTACATGTTTTTTAGGAATTATTAGATAATGAATTGGTGCTTTAGGGGCAATATCTTGAATAACGATTATATCTTCATTCTGCGCTATAACCGTTGCTGGTAATTTGCCGGCAATAATATCACAAAAAAGACATTTTTCTTCAGTCATTGTATTTTATCCTTTTTCTATTTTTTCTGTAATCAGATTTTTCTGGTGCCGGGAGTCGGAGTCGAACCGACATGGTGTTTCCACCGCGGGATTTTGAGTCCCGTGCGTCTACCTATTCCGCCATCCCGGCTAATTCTTCTTAAAAAGTTATCTCAGAGACTCTCCTGCTACCAATCAGATTATGGGAAAAGAGCCTTTTCGTCAATTTAAAATCATACATACAGATACTAAGAATAGCCTCTATGAAATAACATATGAAAGGCTTAAGATTGGCAAATACACAGCAACAATTAAAAGCGCAATAAAAACACCAAGAATAATCATTACAAACGGCTGAAAGAGCATGCTATACAGCGATAACAGTTGCTCCAGTCGTTCTTGATAGTCACCAGCTACTTTTGAAAGTATTGCAGCCAAATTTCCAGATTCCTCACCTACAGCAACTATAGCTTCGATATCCGGTCGTGAAAAGGGCCCGGGATGTTGCGCTAATCCTTGGCTTAAGGAACTTCCAGATGCTACTGCTTTTTCCAATTTCTCTAGCTGCGCTTTCAAGGTTTGATTGCTTATTGCTTCCTTAGCAATATGTAAAGCCGGTACAAGCTGCATACCACCTCCAAGCAACGTCGAAACCGATTGAAAGAAAGAAAAAATATTGCTAAATATCACGATGCGAGAAATTCCAGGAGTATTTACAGCAATCTGATCAACAAGGTTTTTACGTCGTTCTTTGCCAAGAATTAAGTAACCAAGCCATAACAATGGAGCAACCCCAACAGCAATAAAAAATGCTTTTGAACTACGCAGAAATGTGCTCACACGCAGAAACCCTTTGGTAAGTGGAGGCAATTCTTGCTGAATCGATTCAAAAATAGTTGAAAAAAGCGGCATAATGACAATAAAAATAACAAGAGCAATACTGATGAAAAAGAGAAATGTTAGCACTGGTACCAATGCCGCAGTACGAATCTTTTTATAAAAGTCCTGCCTCACTTCCAAATGTGTCGCTAGAATCTTCAGGGAAAGCGGTAATGCCCCTGCCTCTTGTCCGGCATTGATCATATGAATCATAACTGAATCAAAAAGAGTAGGATACTCTATAAGTGCCAAATGCAGTGCTGATCCCCCGCGAATTTTTTTTCCGAGTATATTAATTATTTCCTGAAAACGTGCATGTTCCATTGATTCTGAAAGCACCGAGAGTGCTTGTGGCAAGAGCACTCCAGCATCCATCAATAGAGCTAAACGTCGAAAAAAATTAATTTTTAGTGATAAATTAATTGGTAATGAGATCAAGGGGAATGTTGATCTTGAAGTAATCAATGCAATATCTCGTTTAAATAAAATTGTATCAAGATGCTTTGTAGAACAGGCAAACATTTTGCCGCTGCGAACATTACCACCCAAATCAATCCCTTGCCACTTAAAATAAGGCACTCCTCCTCCTTTTTTTATGTCTTAAATTGTAAATGATTCCCCAATCTTATGATCAGCAAACCTTTTGCTGATAATCTAAATGAAGTTTTTCACAAAGTTGAGACAAATTAATAGCTAGATCGATTTTTATTCGTTTCGTCCGAGATGTCAATCCTCCAACGATGCTTATTCGTTTTTGTTCAATAGACAATGCATCTGCCAGCATCTTAATCAGTTCTTTATTTGCTTTACCCTTCTCGGGAGCACTTTTGAGATAACATTTCAAAATCCCACTTTTATCCAATGTCCATGCACTACGCCCGGATGAAGGAATTACCTTAATTATACAAATCAATGCCATTCCAAATAAGGTTTAACAATTAACTATTTTTTTATACAATTGAGCACTTTTACTTTGCAAATAAGGCCAAATCATCACTGCTGTTATTGATGCTGTTGTTACTATTGTAGTAGCTACAACTATAATACCATATGGACTTCTCATAAAGTCGGTTATCTGTTGCATAAAAAATCTTCTTACCGGTTCAGTCGATGTTGAATCTTCTCCATGTGTTGCTGGAACAAAATACCTCTGTGCTGTTTCCCAATCTGCTGGCTCAAGATTTTTATATCTAAATGTACGTGTCTTTATTTGGGGTTGATCTTCCATAGGATCCAGAAATCGTCTTTTGCTAAGTCTAGGCCTTGCAGGTTTTGCCCGAGCCTTATGCATTGGTTGTCCTGAAGGTTGCTTAGGGCTAGATACCCCAGGGACAGGCCTAGATTGCCATTTTTCAGGGATTGAAGGTCGCTTATTATTTCTACCATTATTTCCGCCATTTTTCACAGCAGTTAAAAAACAGGAAAAAATAAGCATATTAAAAATACATAGATAAGAAATTATTTTACTCATGAATATTCCTCCATATTAAAATATCAAAGGTAAAAAATTATATACATATAAAATTTACCAGAAAATAAGATTAAGTACAGAAAAAACGGGAAATAGACAAGATTAAATCAACGCCTTATTTCAAATTGAATATTTAAAAGCTAAGGGATGAAGAAAAGAATGATGAATTAAAGGCCTTTTTTGAGCATTGTATAAGAGGCATAAATTCGGTATAGTTAGAAAAATGATTCTTGGGTAAAAATAGGCAAATTTCTTGCATTTACCAGCAAATTTTCTATCCTTTTTATGGAATCGAGATATTTAATAAAGACAAAAAACAGGTTTGGAGAGATGGCTGAGTGGCTTAAAGCGCTTGCCTGCTAAGCAAGAGTTCGGGAAACCGGGCACGAGGGTTCGAATCCCTCTCTCTCCGCCATAATATGCGCCTATAGCTCAATTGGACAGAGCGTCAGACTACGGATCTGAAGGTTAGAGGTTCGACTCCTCTTAGGCGCGCCAGACTCCGCTAACCTGTCCGCCAAAGCCTTGGCGTCGGTGGAAGGCTACGGCTGGCAGGCCAGCTTTATACCTGGCCCTTTTTGGCATCAAGCGCCTTACACAATTCGTCTAGGCTAATATCTTTGCCAATTTTGAACTTCTTAAAGCGGCTTGAAAATCCTTTAAGATGAACCACACGACTTCGCGGTATATTCAGTTTTTCTGCAACGGTTTTTATTATAAATTCATTTGCATCACGACTTTCAGGAGCTTCGTGGTATACTTTCAAGACCCCTGAAACATCAAGCACCCAACCAGAAAGACGGCCTGGTTCTGATATCATCTCAATATCAACTACAAGCGGACGTAAAGCCATATTTTTCCCTTTCTTTTACCTGAGCTTACTACGACTCTATCTCAAATTATCCCAAAAAAGGATTCTCTTAATCAATAACACAAAAATGAAATTCTATTTGATCAGCAACCCTAAAATCTATACAATAAAAATAGATTTGGAGAGGTGGCAGAGTGGTTGATTGCGACGGTCTTGAAAACCGTTATCCCGAGAGATCGGGATCGAGGGTTCGAATCCCTCCCTCTCCTCCAAAAAACAAAAATCTCACCAATTTTACCCTTCTGATTTATCAAAAACAGTGTCTTGCCTTTTTTATACTCCAGATTAAACATCAACCAATAAAAATTGATTAGAAATGAATGATCCATACCTTACAACACCAGCAATATCTTTCACAAAACAAAAAACTATTGACTTTGAAAATATCTAAATGTCATAATTAAAACTGAAATAAAACTGAGATAACAATATATCTTCTACGGCAAATTGGAGATTTTTAAGATAAAAAACTATTATTAAGGGGGAACAATGAAACGCATAATATTATCTTTTCTAGGAATTGCTGCATTTTTAACTGTTGGTCAAGCAGGTGCCAGAGTAATAATAACAAATGACACACCTTATCCTATTGTAGCATGGGTTAAATTTGATCTTGGACGTGAAGATTTTCCTAAAAACTCTGTTGATAGAAAAGGGGAAAAGGTTAAGGAAGGAGTAGCTGGAATTCCTCCTTATAAATCGTATAAAAGAACAAAAGATGCAGCCTTTATTAAAAGACATTGGAAAGTATGGGTAAAAGAAAATGATATATGGCAACTAGTAGTTGACAAAAAGTGGTCAAGGGCTGGAGGAAATATCAAGGCAAAAGTGTACATGTCAGTTGATCCAGGTTCAGGAGAAAACAATTTTGACATTACTGTTTTTGGTTACTAAAAATAGTCGGCTTTAAAATTTAGATTACACTTATTTAAAAAGGGAAAATTATGAAGTACCTATGCTATGTCAAACTCATTCTACTAGGAAATCTATTATTAGTAGCTCCCTCGCTTTTTTCACAGAAGTTAGGAATCAGACTTATAGGTATTTATAATAATTTGACGAGAGCTTCAAATATTCCTTCTCGTAGACCTCCTGCAGTCTCTATCAAGGGAACAAATTTCACCGATGTTATTGGTAAGCCACTCGAGCTATCAGTTGTTCTTCCAATAGAAATTTCTTTGCGATTCAATGAAACAATCAGCGAACAGCCATATACTATTAGAATAGAAGAAAGTCCTTATCCTGGTGATTGCCCAGGACATAAAGCACGCGTTACTGCAACGGTGCTAGGATACAAAGGAATTTCAGAAGCAGAAAAATCTACCTGTGTAAACAAGGCAATATTATATTACATACCAAAACGAAAAATTTACGAATGGCAAAATGTCTTTCTTGCTCTCGGAGATAATCCAGATTATGAAGCAAGTAAAACAGGAAGTTTACCATTCAAATTTGCTATCAGTGCCTGGAGTTCAACCAAATATCCTTGGAATAAAAAAGAGATTTCACATCCTTCAGACACCAGAAAAATTACTTTTAGAACTCCTCTCAAAATAATCCAAGGGCAACAAGCATGGGGCGGTGGTAATATACCAAGATTGGTACACGCCAATATAGTCCACCTTTATAATAACACTGATTACATCATCAATATGAATCGATATTCTTTGGATAGGGTACTTTCAAAATACAATTTTGAGAAACTGATACCCCCAAAAAGTGTTATCCCATTTGCTATGGTATGGATCCCTAAAATACCTTCAGACAGGGTCTATTACCCTAAAAAATCGGAAATTCAAATATTTGCACTCAAAGCAGCTTCAAGAACTGCTTTACCACCAATAGGTTTTCAAGATATCGCACAAGTAGGAGCATATGAAATGGCTCCCACCGCTGCTGATGTTGATGAAATCCTTGATAATATGATTGCTAACATGACTAAAGAAACCTCTCAAATTATGGAAGAACCAGACATAGAAGATTTGACGAAGGGTAAGTACGACAGATACTTTATAGGCAAGAACTTTTATAGATTATTTAATGCTATCGATAAAAATAAAACAATATATATTCAATCCTGTCCAATAGGCAAAGAAGAAGAAGCAAAGAATATCAGTACTAAAGCTCCTGCTTATAAAAATATGAAACCAGAATACTTTAAGCTTATCATCAATCAAGGCACAAAAGGTGCAATCACATTTGATCTCTCTCCTATACCGTTTGAGCAAGTTGACGATTTTTAGCATAAACTAAAAAAATAGTTGAAAAAATAAAAGGTAATATGGTAGGAATGGTAAAGGTAAATTACTGTTCCTATCATTTATAAAAAAGGAGATACAATGAAACATCCTCAGCTATATGTTCGTCTTATCGGTTCTATAATTATTTTTTCTCTCTCTTCATCTTTTTTATTTAGTGCAGTAAAAAAACCAGCCGTAGTAAGAGAAGCGCGTGGTGCTATGCCTCGACAGTATACTGTCGTTCATACTACTATTCATCAAGATCCAAGAAAACGAGGTGAAGAAGGAAAACCTATCATTACAAGAACGGTAAAAGGAACATTTGGAGCACGAACAGCAAAATCCACTAATGTTAATGTTGAACTTAAAGCTCCTGAAAAAGAGATAAAATTTAATGTAACAGGGATAACTTCTGCCGCCGCACAAATTGCAGGTGTATGTGATCCACGTGCAGGTGCAGTTGCTAGTGCAGCATCCGTTATCATCGATACTGGTATGGAAGTACTTGGTGATCAATTAACTAAATTCTTTGGAAAAGATCCATTTACCATCAGCCTTGTCGAGATACTCCCTAAGCAATATTATCGCATCAATACAAATACTAACATGGTCGAACTCACTCCGTACTTTAAACAAGACCTTAAAACATACAGAAGACTTATCGCCCGTTACATCCCCACCGCCAAAAAATATAATAGTGTTATACAGCCTTATAATAAAGAGTATCGAAGATGGATGAGTAAAGATCCACTGCGACAAGATGAGAAACAAATAAAGAGATTCACTCAATGGTACAAAAAAGAAGTAATACCAGCATTACGAGAGAGACTTAGACTTGAGTTGGAGTTAAAAAACTACCCTCTCCATCGAATTGGTCTCATGGCGATCAATACACCAGAAGGTTCTGGATGTAAAGCTGGCGGTGCTGGCAAAGGACCGTGGCGTCTATTTCTCTTCCTTTATGTAGGGGCACAACAAACCAATTTATTTGAAATAGATTTCTGCGTACCCAGCGTTACAAAAAATCAGAATCTTATAATAGAATTACAACCACCAGACCATGATACAAAAACAGGCAGATTTAACGCAGGAGGAGTCAAACTTTTAGCAACAAGGGATAATACGATTAGCTTTCCTGTCGAAAAAGCTGTAGGAGAAATAAATTATAAAAATAGCGAATCTAAGCTCTACAGTTGGTGGGATGAGATGATATTGAGTGAAAAAGAAGCAGCAAGTATTGAAACATATATGTTCCCATTTGATATCTATAAACTACGCGATAAATATGAAAAAGAACTAAAAGCAACAAAAGACGAAAAGACAACTGAACGCTTAGATCTTTTCGATGACGCAGCTGGTCTAGTTGGAAAATATAAAGATAAAGCAATGGATATTACGGAACAAATGAAAGAAATTCCAGAAGACGTGAAAAGCTTTGAAGAAAAGTTTAAAGGGGCATTAGAAGATCTAGATTAATTCACTGACCAAAACTTTATTTTTACATTATCTTAAAAATGAGAAATAAAAATAATGAAAGAATGTTGTTGTGCAAAAAAACGAATATGCCAAAGCTGTAGTATGCCACTAAGAGAAGAAGCACTATGCGGAACCAATGCAGATGGTTCAAAAAGTGAAGAATATTGCATCTACTGTTTCAAAGAAGGTAAATTTACAGAACCAGACCTCACACAAGAGCAAATAATTGAAAAAGGCGTTCAATACCTCGTCAAAGAACAAAATATAGAACTTTCAGAAGCAAAAAGGATAATGCAAGAAGCAACGCGTAATCTTAAACGCTGGCAAAAATAAGACACAGGTCATCATAAAAAAGCATTCAGGACCAAAAGTCTTTCACAAAATATTTATCTTTTAAAAAGCATTCTTTTTTGAGGAAAAAGGAAATCTTTAGTACATGTTCTAGACATGCCGTTCTTATCTTTGATATGATACAAAAAAATAAGCTTAGGTGGAGATAGTAATGCCTAGATATTTTAGCTTGGGAAATAGCCAAATGCTTATCTGTATGGATGAGCATGGTCAAATCAGAGATTTTTATTTTCCACATGTCGGACAAGAAAATCATGTAAATGGCAAGATACATAAGTTTGGCGTTTGGGTTGACGGTATCTTCTCTTGGATCGATTCACCTGATTGGAAAAAGAAACTAACTTATCAAAAAGAAACCCTCGTAAGTAAAATAAAGGCATTCAACAAGAATTTACAGCTTGAACTCACGATCAACGATTATGTACATCACACAAAAAATATTTATATGCGGACTATTCATGTTACTAATAAGGCAGACAAAATACGTGAAATTAAGCTTTTCTGTCATCAAAAATTTGACATATTTGGTCTGAATATTGGTAATACAACCTACTACAACCCAATTGTACAAGCAGTTGTTCATTATAAAGGAAAACGCTATTTTCTAGCCGATGGAACCTTTTATGATCGCTACGACAACCTCCAAAAAGGAATCTGTGGCTATGCAGTAGGCGCTTCAGGAGAATTGGGTAAGGAAGGCACCTATGTAGATGCAGAAGATGGTGAATTAAGTGGAAACACCATAGAACATGGTTCAACCGATGCAACACTTTATTTTTCTTTTCGTCTTGCTCCAAAGGATTATCAAGACGTCAATTATTGGATCTGTGCAGGTAAGAATCTAAAAGAAGTATCACAACTTAACGAATTTATTCTCCATGACAAAACCCCTCAAGAACTGATGACAAAAACAGCAAGTTATTGGAAGCGATGGGTAAATAAAACAAAGTTCAACTTCTTTGGCCTTGATGACTCGATCAGTGATCTATTTAAACGTTCACTTCTTATCATCCATACACATGTTGATAAAGGAGGCGCTATTATTGCATCAGGCGATTCTGCCCTCTATTTTAAGTTGGATACTTATAGTTACATGTGGCCTCGAGATGGAGCACTCATTGTTCGTTCACTTGATCGTGCAGGTTATAAAGATTTAACTGAAAAATTCTTTGCCTTCTGCTGCAATGCATTAACACCTGATGGATATCTCTTTCATAAATATAATCCTGATGGTTCCTTTGGCAGTTCATGGCATTCTTGGATTCATGAAGGCCATATTCAACTTCCTATACAAGAAGATCAGATTGCGCTCGTTCTTGATGCGCTTTGGAAACATTTTGTTCAGTATAGCAATAGAAGTTATATAGAAGGCCTTTTTAAAAGTTTTATTAGGCCAATAGAAAATTTTATGCTCACCTACATAGACAAAGAGATTTGCCTCCCAAAAGAAAGCTATGATTTATGGGAAGAAAAACTCGGCGTCCATACTTTCACCTGTGCAACCGTTTACGCAGGATTGCAAGCAGCAGCTCGATTTGAAGAAATTTTTGGGACAGTTGGACGAGCAAAAAAATGCAGACAGACTGCCGAAGATATGAAAAACGCTATGCTCGAACTTTTTTATGATGAAGAAAAGCAGCGGTTTATCAAAGGAATTTATTATGATGGGGGCAAAATAAAAAAGGATATGACCGAAGATGCCAGCAATACCTATGGTATCTTTGAGTATAAGGTACTCGATATCAATGATTCGCGAGTACAAAATAGCATGAAATCATATATCAAAAATTTGCATTGCCACTGCCCCGCAGGTGGATATACACGCTATGTGTATGATCTATATCATAGAATTGATCCATCATTCCCCGGAAATCCATGGTTTATTACTACACTCTGGCTTGCAGAATATTATATTATTCGCGCACGCTCTCTCAACGATTTACAACCGGCAATTGAACTCTTTACTTGGGTAAAAGATCGTGCATTAGAGACTGGTATTCTTGCAGAACAGATTAATCCCTATACGGGAGCCCCCCTTTCAGTTTCTCCCTTAACATGGAGCCATGCAGCCTTTGTCATAGCAATTAATAAATATTTAGAAAAATTGGATGAACTTGGAATTTGTGAAATGTGTAACCCCCCACAATTACAGTTAAAGAGTGAACAAGGGGAAAATAATGATTAGATTACTTAAAAAATGGTTTTAAAAACCATGAAGAAGCTCACTGTCCTTATGCTTGGATGGGAATTCCCGCCAAATAATCAGGGAGGCCTTGGCGTTGCCTGCCAAGGAATTATAACGAGTCTATTAAAAAAAGGAATCAATAT
>SOKE01000018.1 GCA_004375875.1 Candidatus Babelota bacterium | reverse complement strand
AGAATATGGGATGTAGAGAGTGGCAATTGTTTGAAAGCTCTTGAAGGGCATACTGGGATTGTTTATTCAGCAAAATTTAATAATTCAGGAGATAAAGTAGTATCAGCGTTTGCTGATGGAACAGTAAGAATCTGGGATATAAATGAATTGAAAGCAATTGATTGTTATTTGCAAAGAAATCTGCCTTTAAAACAAGCATTATTCTTAAGTTGTGCCTGTGAAGCACAACAGAATGGCCAACAGTTGGATTGTAAAAACTGCCCATGGCTCTTGGAATATTATGATTCACTTTCTGATTGTATACAGCGCATTCTTATAGAAACTAACGCTGTTGTTGTTTCTTCATCATTAAGACGACGATTAGTGCATGATGCTACTGAATTTTTGAATCAACATAGAATATCAATGATAGCTGGTGCAGCAGGTGGATTAGTAGGTTGGAAGCTAATGAGGGGATTGTCTCGGAAATAAGGTTTTTACGTTTAATGTTGTCTATAGCCACTTTTCCATTCATCGAGAAATTGTTGTAAATATTTTATTTCTTGTTCAAGGCGTGGGTGCATAAAATTATAGTTTAGACCCTTTTCTAGGTTTTCTTTACATTGTCTTATGCGATCTTCAACTACATATATGTATCCTAACTTGCACAGCATTTTTGCTGCTTCTAAATCTGCTTCTTTTTCTATTTTTTGTGAAAATTTAACTGTAAGTGCAGCAGTTACTTCTTTAAGCCTTGCTACCCATGTGTTTGAAAGTGCTAATAGGTATATACAGCCACTAAAGCTTTTGGTTTCTATCCAACTTGGATCTTTAGCTACCCGTACAGATAGTTTATGTAGAAAGAAGACGTTAGTGAGAATATTTGTCCAAAGACTAATGATTGGGAGATAAGGGGAACAATTCAAGAGAGAAAGCAAGATGATTATACGTTTATGCTGTAGGGCAAAATGACTTGCTTCGTGAGCAAGAACATAGAGTTGCAATGAGGTTAATTTTTCTTCAGGCAAAAGTAAGTATTCATTAATCCAGATGCCAGTAGGGCGAGCGCAAGCATAAACTTTATAGACTGAGGATGCAGATTTGCTAAATTTTCTAATTGGTATTGAATCTGGATTGTTGATTCCTAAATGCGAAAGAAAGATTCGAAGTTGTTCTTGGTAAATTGATGAAGCCTCTTCACTGCCCCAATATTCACAACATTTTTTATCGATATATTTATAGGGAGAGAGAGACTTTAATGAGAATGAATATGCTGAAAAGGGTGATAAAGAGATCAATAAAATGAATGTTCTGGTAAGTCGATGGCGTAAAAACATTAAAACTCCAAAAATATAGAAAAAGAAATTACGATGTATTACAATGATATTCTATATACTTATAATTTTTAGTCAAGTTAGGGTAGTATTAAACACTGTCTTTAAAGGGATTTTTTCAAAATAGAATAATAATATTATGGAAATTAGAAGCAGTGATGTTAGAGATTGAAGCATTTTTATTTTCCGGTATTATAAATGAGTATATTTATAGCTTCCGAATTAAAGGTTTTTTGAGATTATGAAACTTTCTTTGGCCTGGATATTTGACCATATTGATGCAGATTGGAAACAGATAAATGTGTCTCAGCTTGTTGATCAGTTCAATAGGACAACTGCTGAAATTGAAGCATTTGAAAAAGTAGTTATTAATCTTGATCAGTTTAGTCTTGGTCAAGTTCAGGAAATTAAGATTGATACCATTGTTTTATTCAGTCCTGAATGGAAACAAACAGTTGAATTGCCAATTCGCGAAGATGCCTGCGAACATTGTTATTTTGTGCTTAAAAAAGAAAATAAATCAATTAATTGGGCGTATGCGTATGATTGGCATAGTAGCAAGGATTGTTTGATTCCCGCAATTTATTGTGAGCAAGGATTATGTGCGGGAGGCTGGAAAAAACAATTTGAAACTGAAGATTTTATTTTTGAAATAGATAATAAATCAATTACCCATCGTCCTGATATGTGGGGTCATCGCGGCTTTGCACGAGAAATTGCAGCGCTATTAAAGCTCCCATTTAAATCACTTGATACTTTTTTACTACAAAAACCGATTTCTCACTATGATGCAATTGCACCAGCGACAGAAAAGCATCCATTCAAAATTCAGGTTAAAGATTTGAGTGCATGTAAACGATTTGCTGGCCTTTATATCGAACAAATAGAACAGCGTCCATCCCTTTTGTGGATGGCTCATCGATTGTTACGTGTTGATGGTAAGCCGATTGATGCAATTGTTGATACCACTAATTATGTAATGCTTGACCTGAGTCAACCAATGCATGCTTTTGATGTTGCAACAATTTCAAGTAAAACTATTATGCCACGCTTTGCTGCAAATAAAGAAAAGCTTACTTTGCTTGATGGACAACAACTGGAGCTTACATCGCAAGATTTTGTCATAACAGATGGAAAAAAGCCGATTGCACTCGCTGGAATTATGGGTGGCCTTGATACTGCCATCACAAAAAAAACAAAAGCCTTATTTCTAGAGGCTGCATGCTTTGATGCAACAATAATAAGACGTAGTTTGATCCGCCATAAAATACGAACAGATGCTTCAATTCGTTTTGAAAAAAGTTTAGATCCAAATCAAAATACACTGGCTATTATGCGTTTTTTACGATTAATGCATGATGCTGCTATGGCAATAAAGCCAGCGCAAGAGATAGCTTCGGTAGGTGCTTCTGCAAAGGAGATTACTATTACAGTAGCACATGATTTTATTGAAAAACGATTGGGTATAACGATTGCTTCTGATTTTATTATTAATACATTACAATGCCTAGGCTTTATTGTTACGTTTGAGCAGGGCGAGTATATCGTCATTGTTCCTACTTTTCGTTGCAGCAAGGATATAACCATTAAAGATGATATTGTAGAAGAAGTTGGGCGTTTCTTTGGTTATACATCAATTCCTCCTAAACTCCCAGTGCGCGAAATGGAGCCTTTTTCTATTGAATCAGTTATGCGTTTGCGTTCTATAAAAGAGATACTGGCATATACGTTGCATATGCGTGAGGTATGTAGTTACGCTTTTTTTGATGAATCATTCTTAAAAAAAATAAAGTGGGAACCGCAAAAAACACTCACTATTCAAAACCCTGTTTCTGAAAATTGGTACCGTTTGGTAACATCATTAATTCCTGGCTTGCTTGCTGCTATAGATGAAAATTGTGCTGATTATGATCAGTTGCATTTTTTTGAATGGGGACGCATCTGGTATCCACCGGATCCTGAAAAAGAACTACAGCAACTCGCTGGTATTTTTTTCGATCAAAAGCATAAAGTTGATTTCTACGAAGCAAAAGATCAGCTTATGAATTTATTTGCGTTATTGAAATTGCCAATTAGGTTTGAACGGGTAAAAAAACCGGAACTACCATGGTTTTTGCCGTATCAGACTGCGTATATTTTTCATGAAGATAATCGTATTGGTATAGCAGGAAAAATTAATCAGGCCTTTTTGGAGGAAATTACTGAAGGAGATGCGTTTATTTTTGAATTAGATGGTGATTTTCTGTTACGTTACAAGCCGGTAATTGCACGTTTTAAACAACTTACAAAATTTCCCCCTATTGAACGTGATATTAGTATTCTTGTTCCATTGCAAAAGACAGCTGATCAGTTGATTGCGCTTATTGCACAAATAGATCCTTCTGTTATTTCTGTTGACTTGATTGATATGTTTGAAAAACCTGAATGGGGAAATCAAAAGGCATTGACGTTTAGGTTTGTATTACAAAGTCCAAGCAGAACATTGAGCAAAGAAGAAGCCGATGTTGTTTGGAATAAAATAGCTAAACAACTTCAAAGTGAAGGTGCACAGATTAGATGAAAAAGAAAAAAGAAGGCATATTTTATTTAATGATCGGTGTAGGTATCATTCTGTTTGATCAAATGACAAAATGGCTCGCATTTTCTAAAATTTCAGGAACATATACCGTTACTTCGTGGTTAACATTTCGTCTTATATTGAATCGTGGTTTTGCCTTTGGTATGTTTAATTCTAGTGATACAATTCCATTTTTGCTGATAACAGCTAGCATTATTATTATCACACTTATTATTTCTGCAGCAGCGTATATCGGTTTTCTTAATAATTATTTAATTGTTGGCGAATTATTAATTATTAGCGGTTCTCTTTCAAATCTTATTGATCGTTTTGTACACCATGGCGTTGTAGACTTTATTCAGCTTTCTTGCAAAGGATGGTTATGGCCTGTATTTAATTTGGCTGATTGTTGTATTATCCTTGGTGTTATTTTGATACTGCTTGTTCAGAAATTTCGCTGAAATTAAGAAGACAGATGAAAAAACGTTCATTTTGGACTACTTTGGCAACATTAGGACCAATCGGGTATACCATTGCGCCAGGTACGATGGCAACAGTGTTAACTCTTCCATTTGTTTATTGGATGCGTCTGAGTATACAAGATGAGTGGCACTATGCAGTAATGATTGTATTATTTTTTGTTTTTTCCTTTATCTGCGTTGAACGTGCACTTACTTATTTTCCAGGACAGCGAGATCCTTCAGCAATTGTACTTGATGAGTGCCTTGGAACATTACTAACTTTTTATTCTGTATCCCCTCATTTACAATGGTTTATTATAGGGTTTCTGTTATTTCGTACTATCGATATCTTAAAACCATTTGGTATCAGAAAATGTGAAATGTTAATTGGTGCTTGGGGTGTTATGCTTGATGATGTTTTGGCTGGTGTGCTGACTAATATTATACTGCAACTGAGTTATCGCTATCTTCCTGTTATTTTCTAAAAAAAGAGTATGATATTTAATCCTTGCCTTAAAACAATTTTTTCGTTTGTTACGTTGTTATTTAGAAAACTGTATGAGTATGGTACATATATTATATTTCCGCCATATTGTGCACAATGTAAAAAATTTCTTACTCAGCGTGCTGTTTTTTGTGATGCGTGTTTTGCTCATGTTGATCCGATTGTCTCATTTCCATTGTGTATTACTCAAAAATGGACTATTCCGGTATTTGCGGTTTCAGTATACAGAAATCCGATTAAACGATTAATTTTAGCTAAAGGATGGTCAAATCGTGTTGCGAGCTATCAACTTGGACAATTGATTTGGGAAAGGACAGCATTGAGAAATAGACAATTTGATTATATTGTTCCTATTCCATTACATTGGCGTCGTTTTGCCTGGCGTGGTTATAATCAGTCAGAGGAAATTGCATGCTATCTTTCGCGCAAAAGTGGGAAAAAAATTGTTTCTGTTCTAAAGCGGGTAAAACATACCAAATTTCAGTCACGCTGTAGCGGTAAAAATAGACACGCTAACGTTGCAGATGTTTTTCAAGTGTATGTTAAAGATAGAGCGCAATTTGTTGGTAAGCATCTAGTTTTGGTAGATGATTTAATGACAACCGGAGCAACGCTCAAGGCTGCAACACGTGAATTGATAAAACTTAAGCTGGCCTCAGTCACTGCTGTTGTTGCTTGTCGTGTTGTATAAAGATATTTTTTTGCTTGTTATAAAGTATTGTTTTTACTTATTTCCCAAAGATTTTTCTTATTTGGTTGATAATAAACCACACGAATTCTTTGAGCTTTTGGATGATAAAGGAGAAGAATGCTTGAATAGAGAACCATAGTTGTGCAAGCATGCCTTTTGCTTCTTCTGGTTCTTCTTTTTCTTCTATTGGTAGTGATGATAGTCCTTCTTCAACTTCTATACTTATAATTTCTTCTGGTTTTTCTTCTTCAGTAAGTTTTTCAAGTTCTGAACCAAAATAATTTCTCAATTGAGCGCGCAGATCATTTTTAAATCTTTTTGCATCTTCAATACCAGACATTCGGCCAACTTCATTTTTGTCGAGAATATAGATGAATGTGGGGGCGCCTAATACTTTATATTGTCGTGCTATTTTGTCGCCTATGCTACCAGATTCGCTGAAGTTGAGTTCAGAAAAGATGATTGGCTTGAATTCATTTTCATTAGATACTGCTTCAAAAGGTCTTTTAACTACATCGCATACAGGGCATGCCCCTGTGAAGAATTTAAGAAGAAGCGGTTTTTTGCTCTCAAGTAACTCATTGAACTGTTTTTCGCTGGTTATATTAATTACTGTTGAATGTAAATCGAGAAAAAAGATAGATGTTCCTATCATGCAGATTAATAAGACTATTGAGTGACGAAGGTTCATGCCGGTGCTCCTTATTTTTGAAGAATGAAAATGATATTTTTTATTTAATATACCAAAGAAAACATCATAGTTGTCAAGTGAGGGAAGCATTCTTAATAAACTTTTGATTGTTAAAAGATAGGATATTTATCACAGGGGAAAACGTTGCATTAGCTTAGTATCAAGCTTTGCAAGTTGTTTTTTGAGTTGATCCTTGGTAAGCAACCCTGTTTTTGTATCAAGATAACTAATGACTGAAGTGGCATTGAGAATTCCCGATCGCAAGGAATCTTCAAGAGACATGCCTGCATCTAAACAAGCAACAAAGCAAGAGCTAAAAGCATCGCCAGCACCAAGAGTGTTGACGATGCTTACTGGTAGACTTGGATGGAAGATAATTTCTTTTTCGGTGGCAACATAAACTCCTTCAGCGCCATTAGTGACTACAGCGATTTGTGGACCACGACTTAAAATAGCTTTAAAGTAGTGGCGCAAGCTAAAACAGATCCCTTTATGAACGAGAGTAGAACGCAATAATTCGGGCAGTTTATCTTCAGCCTTGAATGGTTCAATATCAAGTAAACTGCGTTGCAATTCCCGATCGACTTGTATGAGCGCTGCCATGCAATAACGTGCTTCGCGACTATTTAGAGTAAATATGTCGATGTTTGATAAGGCTTCGCGTACTTTATCAGCACCAGCTTGTAATTGACTAGTACCGGGATTTACAGCAACGGTGCATTTTTGTTTTTTGGCAAGCTCAGTTATAACTGGCAATAGATTTGAGGATTGCCCAGTTAACGACGTTATATAGACTAAATCTGTTTGATCAAAAACTTTGCGTGGAACTTCTTGTTCGCGCATAAATTTATTAGCTCCGCGAAAGACAAGTACCGTTCTATCGCAGCGTGCGGTTGGAATGATAAATGAAATAGCTGTTGTTACTTCAGGATCCTTTACTACATAATCAAGATTGATGCCAAATTTTGTAAGTTCTTCAAGAATAAATACAGCTTCACTATTATTTCCAACTTTAAAGAAACTGGTAGTATCAAATCCTAATCGTTTAAAAGAAACTGCGCTATTTGTAGCACCACCTCCCGTATAATATTTCAATTGATCTACTTCTATTTTTCTTCCTTCTTCAAGGATAATAAATGATCGTTTTTCAAATTCAGTTGCCAGATGCAACATCTCAATATTTTTATACAGAAGAAATATATCCTCTGTTGCACCCCCAATGGTTAATACCTTTTTCATTTTTGTCGTCGTTTTGGGGGTTTATTTTTATCAGGCATTAATACTTGTTGTAGAACCTCATTAGCATGATTGACCCAAATAAGATCAATATCTTCTGTTATCTCTTCTAGACCGATAAGGTCGTGTTTATTCTTCAAAGGTAAAATAATATGTTCGACCTTATTACGTTTAGCTGCCAATATTTTTTCTTTAATCCCACCTATTGGCATTATTTCGCCACGTAGATTAAGTTCTCCAGTCATAGCATAATGTGCATTAATTGGGCGCTGTGTTAATGCTGAAAGAATGGCGGCTAGCATGGTGATTCCTGCTGATGGTCCATCTTTTGGTGTAGCACCAGCTGGAATATGAATGTGTAGATCATTTTTTTTAAAGAGTATATCATCAATTTTAAACTCTTGTGCATGTGCACGAGCGTAACTCATAGCAGCCTGAGCTGATTCTTTCATGACATCGCCAAGTTGTCCGGTAAGAATAAGTTTGCCTGTTCCAGGAATAAGTATTGCTTCGATTTTGATTATTTCGCCTCCATAGATTGTCCAGGCAAGTCCATTGCTGATGCCAATTTGATGTTTTTGGCAAACTTCATCATCAAGAAATTTACGAGGTCCGAGATATTGTTCAAGATTGTTTGTTGTAAAGCTAAGAAGTTTCTGCTCCTCAACCAGGGATCGTGCTACTTTTGCGCACAGCTTATTAAGTATTCGTTCAAGCTGTCGTACGCCCGATTCACGTGTATAATTATGAATAATATCGCTTATTATCGAATCATTGATCTCAAAGTTGTAATGCTCTTGGAGTCCTGTTTCCATAATTGTTTTCTGTATAAGATGACGCTTTGCGATATGAAGTTTTTCAAGTGTGGTATAACCGGATAGTTCAATGATTTCCATGCGATCACGCAAAGGCTCTGATATTGGATCAAGTGTATTTGCAGTTGCGATGAAAAGAACCTTTGAGAAGTCAAATGGTAGTCCAAGGTAGTTGTCATAAAATGTTTTGTTTTGTTGTGGATCAAGGACCTCGAGCATTGCTGCTGAAGGATCGCCACGAAAATCTGCTCCAATTTTATCGAGCTCATCAATAATAATGACTGGATTACAGCTTCCTGCTTTTCTAATAGCTTGAATGAAACGACCTGGCATAGCGCCAACATAAGTTCTGCGATGACCACGAATTTCTGCTTCATCTTTTACCCCACCAAGTGAGATACGTGAATAGTTGCGTCCAATACTACGAGCAATTGACTGTCCTAAAGATGTTTTGCCAGTGCCTGGAGGACCAACAAAGCAGAGAATTGGTGAATGACCGTCTTTTTTCAAATTTCTGATTGAGATAAAGTCAAGAATACGCTCTTTAACCTCCTTAAGTCCGTAATGATCTTCGTCAAGAATTTTTTTGGCGTTGGGAATATCAAGATTATCTTCTGTTTCGTTATTCCATGGCAATGCAAAGATACAATCGAGATAGTTGCGTAAAACTGCTGCTTCCATTGAATCTGATGAGGTTTTTTCGAGGCGATAGATTTGTCGCTTTATTTCTTCGTTAACTTCTTCTGGCACATTAAGTTGTTCTAACTTGGTAAGCATAATTTCGATTTCTTCTGTATCATCTTCACCCAATTCTCTCTTGAGGGCACGTATCTGCTCACGCAAATAAAACTCTTTTTGTGCTTTGTTCATAGAATCTCGTGCTTTACCACGAATATTTTCTTGAAGTTCAGAAATTTCCGCTTCTTTGGCAAGATATTGATAAATTCCTTCAAGCAGATCGAGAAGATTATCTTTTTCAAGCAATTCTTGAGCTTGTTCAACGGTAAGCGTTAGGTGCGACAAAATGAAATCGGATATCTTTTCAGGGTCAATCATTTTTGACAAAATCATATGAAAATCTGGGCTGAATGATTGTCCTGAACGAGAAATTTCCTCATCAAGCTCTTTTATGCTATTAATTTGCGCATTAATAGCAGCTTGATTAACCTCTTTATTTTCTGCAATGGCCTCTATGTTGGCCATCAAGCATTCTTCTGTTGCAATCAGTTCGGTTGCATTTGCCTTACTTAGTCCTTGAATAAGAATTTTAAGGCCGCCTTCAGGAATTTTTATCATGCGCATAATTGATGCAATAGTTCCTACTGAATAAAGATCTTTGGTGCCAATGGTTTGATGATTTTCTGTTTGTGTTTTTGCTGCCAGCAACAGCACCATTTTTGATCCTTCAAGTGTTTGATTAATACCATTAATAATTCGTTCGTCCAAGACGAGTAGTGGTACTAACATGTGTGGAAATACGACAATATCCATTGTCGGTATTACTGGTAATATCTCAGGTATTCCATTTTTAATTAGTGTATTTGTCGATGACTTCATCGTTTGTCTCCCCCCTAGTTTTTTAATTTTCGGCTAGCTTTTGTTTATATGTTAGAAGATGTGTTTATGCTATCCTTAATAACTAGTTTATTTTAGCTGCTTTTGGAAAGACAATAATTCATCCAAAAAGATGCCTTGTGCTGATTAAATAGCATACTCTTTCTTAATTATTAGGATTGGTATTAAATTTTTGTCTAGAATATAGTCTTATTTCTCTTGTTTTTTTAATTAATTGATAGGTATGGTACCCTATCAAGTCAGATGTTTGATGTGATGTAGGGAAGAAAATCTGAATAATGAAAATAAAAGTAGATGTATTAAGGAAATCATTTCATGAAGGTAGTAGCATATTACCGGTATTAAAAAAGGTAAGTATTACCTTTAATCAGGGCAATACCTATGCAATAACAGGTGTTTCCGGTACTGGTAAATCGACACTATTGCATCTTCTTGTTGGTCTTGATAAACCTGATGCTGGAACGGTTTGCTATAATGAACGAAATTTAGCGTTATTTTCACAGCAGGAACTTGATCATCTGCGTAATCAAAAAATCGGCCTTGTGTTTCAAATGCCCTATCTAATTAATGAATTATCGGTACTTGAAAATGTTATGCTTCCTGGCCTTATAGGTAATATAGATTGTGATACATGTGAGGAGCGTTCACGTTTTTTACTTCAGCGCGTTGGTATAGGGCATAAAGCTAAAGAAAAACCTCTTTCATTATCAGGTGGGCAACAACAACGGGTGGCAATTGCACGAGCACTTTTTAATAAGCCAAAATTTCTGTTTGCAGATGAACCGACAGGAAATCTTGATGAAAAAACTGGGAATGCTATTATTGAATTGCTTCTCATTTGTCAACAAGAATGGCATATGGGTCTTATTATTAGTTCTCATGATAGGTATGTTGCTCAGGTAATGCAGTATGTCTATGAACTTAAGAATGGATATTTGCAAGAAATCAAAAAAATCATATAGTTCATACCTTGTTTAAAGATTTTTTGAGATAGGCAGATACCATTCCTTTTCGGTTAATCAACCTTTATAGTGATTTTTTATATTATTAGAGAGTCTTTTGAGCAAAAATATTTTATCTGAAAAAACGATTATCAGGAATTATAATGCTGCATAAACGATCTATTATTCGCAAGACAATTGAAGTTGGTGGATTTACACTGCTCAGTAGACTTCTTGGTATTGTACGTGAGTTTTTACAGGTTAGATATATTGGTGCAGAAGCACTTTCGGATGCCTTTTTAACCGCATACAGCCTACCTAATTCGCTTCGCAAAATATTTGCGGAAGGAGCACTTTCAGTTGCATTTATACCTACCTTTGTTCGCTTAGTGAGACAAGATAAACGAGACGAATTGGACAGTCTTATGTCTCTGGCTTTTATTATATTTGAAGGCATTGTATTGTTTTTGTGTATTCTTGCTATGATATACGCCCATACATTGATCTATTTTATGGTACCAGGATTTTCACCGGAGCTTATTAATCGTGCGGTGCCATTACTTCGTATCTTAATGCCGTTTATCTTTTTTCTTTCAAGCAGTTCTTTGCTTGCAGGAGCGTTGCAGGCTATTAATCACTTTTTTGTTCCTGCGTTCTCTTCCGTACTGCTTAATGTTGTTTATATAGTAGGCCTTCTGATTTGTTTGTTCAATCAGTTGCCTGTTGAATACCTATGTTTTGCTATTTTGTGTGGAGGAGTATTTCAATTTTTGCTGCATTTGTATGCCTATTATACTTTTCATTTTAGTTTTGGGAGTATTCAAGAGCAAACATGGTTTTATCTATGGCCGATTATTACCAAGTTTTCCTGTTGCCTGGTTGCCATGAGTGTGATGGAAATAAATCTTTTTATTGATAAGATGTTTGCTTCCTATTTACCATCAGGCTCCATTACATTGATCTATTATGCTAATAGATTTTTGGGAATTCCTATGGGCGTTTTTGCTGTTGCTTTTTCGACTATATTGTTACCACATTTTTCTCGGGTAAGTGAATATGCACCAAAACGATTAAGTTTCTACTTGCTTGAATCGGTAAAGCTTATATTTTGGGTTACAATTCCTGCAACTATAGCGATGATCTTTTTTGCTGAAAAGATTTTTCATACAATTTTTTTGTCGAAAAAATTTAGTATGCTGCAAGTATTTGAGGCACGTAATATTTTGATTGCATTTGTGATTGGTTTATTTTTCCTAGCCTGTAATAGAATTTTGCTAAATCTTTATTATGCGATGCATATAACCTGGCTTCCTGCCATTATTTCAATAATTGGGGCAGTGCTTAATATTGGTTTAAATTTTTTTCTGGTTTATCGTTTTCAAGCTGTTGGATTAGCGCTTGGTACTACCTTGTCCGGTATTGTACAAACAGCTTTTTTTGTTGTTGGTTTGTGCTGGCGATTTGATCTTAGGCTTTATGGCTACCAGTTTATGCTTTTTGTAAAGTGCTATCTTGTTCAATTAGCAGCTATTTTAATGCCATTTTTTTTGATTTATTATCTAATGACGTGGTTCATTGAAAAATTACCCACTGCACTTGTTTATTTCTTTTTATACAGTATTGGCTTCTGGTTATGGGTTGGGCCGCTTTGTCTTGCTGTTTTTGGTGCAATTTTGATAACGCGCAAGTGGTTTAACGTGCGTCTATATTTTATTGATTGATTGATTTTTGTCAAAGCAGAATTTATTATGAAAAGTGTTTGCGGAAATTCAATTAATTTCGAACAGGTATTAAAAAATTATGAAACGACAATTTTCTGCTGGCATTGTTTCTTACCACAAAGAAAATGATATGCTCTGCTATCTACTTTTGTATTATTTTGGAGGATACTGGGATTTTCCGAAAGGAAAAATTGAAGAGGGAGAAAATAAGCTACAAACTGCACTTCGTGAGCTTAAAGAGGAAACCGGCCTAGATGCACAAATTGTACGGGGTTTTGAGGATCATGTTGAGTACTTTTTTCGTGCAGAAGGAGAGTTATTTTTTAAAACGGTCTTCTTTTTTTTGGGTAAGGTACAAATAACAAAGATATCTCTTTCTCATGAACATCTTGATTATGGCTGGTTTGGGTATGAGCAAGCATATGAGCAATTAACCTATCAGAATTCAAAAGATGTCCTTGAGCGAGCAAATCAATTTCTTGCTGAGTTTGTTTAAGCTAAAACAGATGGTTAATGAGTTTTTTAAAAATGTGAATAAGAAAAAACAGTAATTTTAATTTGGTTGCGGGGGCTGGATTTGAACCAGCGACCTTTGGGTTATGAGCCCAACGAGCTACCAAACTGCTCTACCCCGCGATATTTCATAATTTATATCTTTTTTTACCCCACCTTTTTTTGAATTAGACGAATTGAAGCTATTTAACATGAACTTCACTTTATAGATTAAGATTTTTTTGCGGTTTGTCAAGTATTGTTCAGATTTTTATCGATCTTTTAATATTTACCAATAGGCTATCATTATGTTGTTGTGTGGCAGGTTCTAGGGAAGCTATGAACATATTTTTTGTACCGCTGTTCTCCTCTTGTAACCGACGTATAAAGTTGGCAGCTGCAGGAATGTTTGAAGCGTAGATGATAATTTCTTGTGGCTCATCCTTTAGACAAGCTGAGTTCAGTTGTACCTGTGGGCTGCAGGCATTATGAACGGCTGTTAGAAAAGAATGAGCTTGTTCGGTAGTTATTCGTAGCTTTTTTATGGGGTCAGTTTTTTTAGTAAGAATTGCCAGTTCTTCTTCTAGTTGTTTTTTGCGTGCAAGAATAGGAGCGAATGATTTAGCTTGATGCTGTTTTGCATCTCTGTGTTTTTTTGCTGTTTTTACTTGATAAAACTGCCAACTTGAAATGGCCCCTAAACTTAGAAAAAGAATTAAAAGTAGTATCAGGCTTGTGCGATACCAATGCTGGAGTGCACGTTGTTGTTTAGGGGGAGTAGCGTTTAGAAAATTTATGTTATGCATAGCTTTTATTCCTCATAATAAAAAGACCAAGGGAGGTGAGTAGTGATGGTATCTCATCTTGAGTAGGGATGGTAATAGTAGAATCTATCGTGAGAAGCTTGTTAATTATTGATTCATCAAACATCTGATCTATGCGATGATTGTGTTTTGTAAGTTCGATGCCGAGTTGGCTATGTCTGAATTGAGTTCCCTTGTGGTATTTATAAAGATTAAGCAATGCCATGGTGTTGGCAGTGACAATGATGAGATTAAGCTGATTGCGTATGGCTAACAGCTGATATTGAAAAAGCAGCTCTCGCTTAATACCGGCAACATAAAAAGTGAATTGACCATTGTGGGTAGGATAAAGATAGGCATAGTCCCAAATAAGGTTGTTACGATTTGGAATTGAGAACTGTTGAGGAAGTGGTGATGCATTTTCAATTGGTATAAACTGTTCAAAAACAGTTGGTCCATTTAAGCAAAAAAGTGCGAAAGGGGTAGTTATCTGATTTTTAGTCAAGAATTGCTGAATATATGAGCTAATGCGTGAGGGATTAAAAATAAGCAAATGTTCAAGTTCTAGATTATCTAATTTTGTGGTTTGACATGCCTTGAGGTGGTATGGCTTTTGTTTATTTGTGTGTTCAAACCAACAGCAGCTCAAATATTGTGGAGAAAAGCTTATTGTTACGAAGTTGTTGTTGCATGTTTGTATTGGCCACATGGTACTACTCTCCCGGATACAACGCGATCTTTTTCTTCCAAATCTTTTTCGATCTTAATTGTTGAAAATCCTGCTTGCTTCATAAGTGTTGTTATCGCATCAGCTTGTTTATATCCAATTTCCAAAACAACATTAGGTAATTTTTTTTCTTCTAATTCTGAATTATATTTCATAAAATAGCATGCCTGTTTAATAATGGCTTCAATGATGGCGAGACCTTCTTTATTGGCAACAAGTGCGGCTTTATCTTCCCAGCGGGTAACGGATTCCTCTAGCTGTTCCCATTCATTAGGAGAAATATAGGGCGGATTAGAGAGGATTAAATCAAATTTCAAATTTAATGGTAAGCCATCATAGATATCTGCTTTTATGCACTTAATATTAGATATCCCATTGTGTAGAGCATTTTTTTGTGTAAGAGCAATTGCGTTGGTAGCAATATCGGTTGCATAAATAGTGGCTTTGGGTAGTGCATGAGCAATTGCCAGAGCAATACAGCCGCTGCCGCTGCCGATGTCAAGAATGGTCAATTCCTGGTTTTTCAATTGCTTTAACTGCTTGATAAGACGTATGGTCCATTCTTCGGTTTCTGGCCGTGGAATGAGTATCGGTGGTTCTACAAGAATTTCTATATTGTTAAATGGAACAGCACCAATAAGATATTGTAAAGGCATCTTTTTGTTAATGAGCTTATCAAGCCATTGATTCAAGATTGCTTGATGTTGATGGCTCAATTGAATAATGTGATCTGCAAGCAAGTCTTCTTTTTTATGATGGGTAATTTCTTCAAGAATCCACCATGCATATTGACGGCACAATGTTGGATCTTCATATATAGTGCGCAATTGCCGTTCTATTTCGTGAATAAATGTTATAGCTTTATCTGTTCTAATCATATAATTTGAACTAGTGACATCCTTTTTGTTTTTTTATATCATTTAATTTAAATTAAAACAATGAGTACTGTAAGTTATGACGTTCTTAACAACCAAGGGAGATTATGAATAAATCAAATAATATACTACGAGCAGTAGTTATAACAACAATACTTGTTACAGGAATCCATTCAACTTCTGTTTCAGCGAGGAGTCGAAATAATTCTCTACAAAGTAAATATAGAGGAGCCCTACGAATTGCTCTCATTGGAGGAAAAGGTTTTATAACCGTTTATTCTGCTTATAAGGCCTTATTAGAATCAACTGAGATTATTAAAATATTCCAAGCTTTGATAAAACATCCGGTTAACAGATCGTTAGCAAAATTTGATGATTTGTTGTATCTCGGATGTATTACCTGTGGGTTGGGCATGTTAGCATATACAACAGGAAACTCTTGTTTACATGATCTAGAATAATTTTGAAAAGATTCTTAATTAATTTGCTGTTTTTGTAAGAAAGATAAGGTATTATTTTGGAGTGTCATGAATAAAAAATGTCTTTCTTTTTCTTATGTCTTAACTATAAGTCTTACCTTGTTTGTTCACGCTGATAATAGGGAAGTTCCTGTAGCTACAAACAATACCTTTCAGCTTATTGCTACTGCATTTAAAGGAATGGGAGCTGTTACTTCTACTGTATTGGCAGTGATCTTTTTGCATGCGTGCTATGATGCTGGACGTGACTTATTTTTGGATATTCAACGATATATAAACTTAGATGAAGATTTATTTGTTTTGGGGATAAGAGAATTGTTAATGCAAAATATTAAGAATTCGGCAACTCGTTTTCTTGTTAAGGCAGGAATTGCTGGAGGATTGTTTTATATAACCTATAAACTTGGGCGATCGTGTTTTGCAGATCTTGGATTAATAGCAAAAAAAGACCCTGTGCCTTCGGAGCAAAAGTATATATATCTTAGAAAAATCACTGAATATTTTAAAGATAAACGAGGAGTAATATGAAGTTGGGGAAATATTTGCTACAAAGCTTTATAGTTTCTCTTTTTTTTGTAAATACCTATTCATATGCAATGGATAATCTACCACAAGATTATAAGACTGAGGTAAAAGAGCTCCTACAAAAATTAACGTGTGAAGAGAAAATTGGCCAACTTTTTATGATTGCAACAGTTGTGGATCCTACCGATCCACGTAATGCTCGTGCATTGGGTATGTCAATAAATCCAACAAAATCTAGTCCTGAATTTGTTCATAAGCTGATTAAAGATTATCATGTTGGAGGTCTTATTATTCAAGGTCGTTCTGATATAAAACCAGTAGCTGAATTCATTAAAGCGTATCAGGAATTTAATAAAGGGCATAACAAAAAAATTCCATTATGGTTTGGTCAAGATTTAGAATGGGGCCTGACTATGCGGATTGAAGATGCGGTGTGCTTTCCCAAGAATATGACACTCGGTGCTATCAGTGATAATGATTTGTTGTATGCAATGGGAAAAGAGATTGGGCGTCAATGTAAGCAATTGGGTGTTCATATAAATTTTGCTCCTGTTAGTGATATAAATAGTAATCCTGCTAATCCGATTATAGGAGATCGTTCCTTTGGGGAAAATAAAGAGTTAGTTGCACAAAAGGCTATAGCCATAATGAATGGCTTGCAGGATACTGGTATTATTGCATGTGCCAAACATTTTCCTGGCCATGGCGATACAGAGAAAGATTCCCATCTAACACTACCGATGATTTCGCGTACTAAAGAAGAGATTGAGAATGTAGAATTGTTCCCATTTAAAGAATTAATCAAAGCAGATGTAAAATCAATCATGACTGCGCACTTTGCAGTACCGGCGTTGGAATTAAAGGAGAATTTGCCTGCAAGTTTATCGCATGAAATAGTGACTAACTTGTTAAGAAAACAGCTTAATTTTAAGGAACTTGTTATCACTGATGGTCTGGATATGCAAGGAGTGTGTAAAGATCGCGAAGATGGTTATCCTGAATTGGAAGCTTTACTTGCAGGAAATGATCTTTTGCTGTGTCCTCGCCATGTTCCAGAAGCAGTTAATCTTATAAAAGATGCCATTAATGATGGTATAATTTCGAAAGCTGAGCTTAATAAACATGTGACTAAAATTTTGGCTGCTAAGGAAAAGATTTTTGAACATCAACAAGGATTTGATGATTTAGAGAATTTACAAAATCAGCTGCATACAGAAGAGGCTTATGAATTAAAACGGACTTTGTATCGTGAAGCAATTACACTCGTTTGCAATGATAATAACATTTTACCTCTCGATAGCAATAAATCTGTTTGCTGTGTCCAAATAGGTCAAACAAAATCTAGTCCATTTGGAGAAACGTTGGCTAAGCAATTTTCTATTTTTTTGAATACTACCTTGTCTTCAGAAATATCTGATTCTGATAGAGAGCACTTACTTTCCCAGATTAAGCTTGATGATACAGTGGTTATTGGAATGGTTGGAATGACTCGAGCAGCAGCGCAACAATATGGAGTTACCGAATCAATTAAAAAGACGATAAGAGAACTTAAAGATCATTGCAACAATGTTATTGTTGTTCTTTTTGGTAATCCTTATAGTTTGAAATGGTTTGAAGATATTCCAGCTATTATTGTTGCTTATGAAGATGATCCAGATGCGCAAATTGGTGCTGCAGAAGTAATTAGTGGCGCATTGAATCCAAAAGGGAAATTACCAGTAACGGCTTCTGAGAAATTTCCTTTCGAATTAGGCTTATCATATGAAACAATAATAAGTTAGTAGCTAAGCATAACTGGTTTTGGAATGGGCTCATACATCAATGATGAACGTGCCTTTTCAAGGAAATCATTTAGATCAGTATTAATACTTGTTATCAGGTTTTTTCGTTTGGTAATGCCTTGATAATAAGTGCGTACTTTTTTTGTACCCACTGCCTTATCAAAAAGGTTAGAAAAGGTTAAATTGAGCTTTGTCTTTTTAGAAAATCGTAAAATATCCATGAATGTTGTAAAAGAGGATAATTTATTAATATCCGTGATAGCAATATGAAGGCCAGTATACATTTGTTTTTTTGCAGCAATGAAAGTTTTATATGAGTTGCTTTCAATACCATGCTTTTGCAATAATGTATGCAATTCATTCCATTTCTTTTTTGGAAGTTGAATTGATTCAGGTAGTAGTATTAGTTGAAAAGCCTTATCACTGCTAGTTCCGATTTCAAATGGTGTGATTTCCCCCAAAAGACCAAGAAAACTGTATCCGTAACATGATTGTATGGTGGCGATATTAGGAGAAAGTGCATTAAATGGTAGATAGTGCAAATTCATTGTTCTTTTATAGTTTTTCATGCGAATAACATGAAGTTTTGCTTCTTTTTTAAGGAGATGTTTATTGAAAAACCAAGCTAATTCACCTACCGTAAGAGCGTGTCTGAGCGGAATAGGTGCTATAGAAACAAAGGACTGACAGGTAACATCCACTAATGGTCCTTCCATGAGACCACCGAGAGGATTTGGTCTATCTAATACGATAAACTGTTTATTAAACTGCGCTGCTGTATCAAGAGCCATAAACAGTGTAGAAATATAAGTATAATGCCGCATTCCTGAATCTTGTATATCAAATATTAGTATATCAAGATTATTAATAATCTTTTCGCTAATCTTTTTACCGGTTTTATGTTCATAAAGGCTTAAAATTGGTATTTCTGTTTCTTTATCATAATTATCAGGTACATCAATTTCAGCGAGAATAGTTCCGTTAAATCCATGCTCTGGTGCGAGGATTGCTGTAATATTGATACCTCGCTTTAGTAAAATATCGAGATTACGGTGTCCTTGTTGATCTTTACCTGTTTGATTTGTTATGAGACCGATTCGAGCATTCTTACTTTTTTGGATAAAAGAATCGGGAATATTTTCTAAACCAAGGCGAAAATCATTACTTTTACTAGGTAAAAAAGTAGCAAGAGCAATGAAGAAGAAATGTTTTACATATGTTGTTGTGTACTTTTTGATAACCATACTTTTCCTTTTTTAGTAATTTACCTTTTTTTACATCATAGTAGGTTGTGGTAATGGTTGATAGAGAAAGGTAGTATGAGCCTTATTAAAAAATTGCTGTATATTGATATTCAGTTCATTAATTATTTCCTTCTGATTTTTTATTTCCATAATGAGCTTTCTCAATACTATGGCGCTTGCTACCTTATCAAAGTAGTTTGAAAGAGAAAATGATATGCCCGATTGTTTAAAGAAGGTAATGATGGTAAGCAATGTTTTATAGGCGCTGAAATTATTAATATTCCGTATGAAAAGGCGAAGGCCACTGTAATAGTATTGTTTGCGTTTGCTTAAATAGCGGTAAAATATACTTTCTATACCCAGTGGTTCGAGCAGCGAGCCTAGTTCTTTCCATTTTTTGCGTGGAAAATTAAATGTTTCAGGAAGCATGATGCATTGAAATGCTTTGTCAGTTCCAATGCCAACATCAAATGGCCTAATTTCCCCGAGAAGTCCTAAAAAACTATAACCATAGCATGAGTTGATTGAAGTTAAATTAGGCGAGAGGCTTGACATAATGAGATTACTTTGGGAGAAGGTACGATTATAATTTTGCATAGGAACAACAAAAAGCTTAGCCGGCTTGGTGAGAATATGGGCATTGTAATAGCGGGCAAGTTCGCCAATTGTCATACCATGGCGCCACGGTATGGACTCGATATTATTTTTATGATTTGCATAACCATATCCAAAGGCTCCTTCCATACAGGAACCAAGAGGATTAGGGCGATCCAGGACAACAATAATTTTTTCATAATTAGCTGCTGCATACATTATTTCAAGAAGAGTAATAGCATACCCATAATAACGAATTCCTACATCTTGTAGATCAAATATGAATACGTCAATTGAAGAAATATTTTTTTTGTTTAATTTTTTAATGCCATCTTTTCCGTGCAGATTAATGATGGGAATATTTGTTTTTGGATCGCAAGTATCGCTTCCTTTAGCATTTGCTACAAGTGTTCCGTCAAATCCGTGATGTGGTGAGAAGATTGTGTGAATTTTAAGTCCTTTTTGCAGTAAAATATCAATAGTTTTGTTTCCTTTTTGATCAATTCCTGTTTGGTTGGTAATAAGTCCAACGGCATATGATAAATCACTGGATGGAGTTAAATTTTTTAGAAACTCTTCTGATAATATTTCAATGCCAAGCTTAAAATTATTGCCTGCAGTTGTGACTATTATTTGGTGTTCTTGCACTTGTATATTCCATAGAAAAAGCCAAGGAAGGAAAAGAATAAAAATGAGCAGCATGAAAATTTTAACGATTGCACTTATAAAATCGAATATATAACCTGCTGCCCGAATCATCCCTAACTTCCCCTTATTTTTAGTTTTTTTGATATTGCGTTACTATTAACGTAACATGAGCACAAATATTGTCACAAGGAAATTATTAAAAACAATGAAACGTATAAAAATTGTGGGTAGGTATTTAATTATTTTAATCAAACAAAGTAATGTTCAAAAAAACATTAATATTTATCTTTAAAATGGATTATTTCAGTTTCGATTGGTCCTTCCGGAAGTCCACGGATAAATTGATAGATATACGGATTATCTGATTCCCAAATTGTTTTTGCATCACCATAATAACGGATTTTTCCTCCACTCAGCAGCGCTACATTATCAGAATAATTAAACATTTTAAGATCATGAGTAACAACAACTGACGTTAATGCTAGTCGTTTTTGCATGTCATACATAAGATCATGAATAATTTGGGAAGTTATTGGATCAAGCCCAGTTGTAGGTTCATCATACAAAATTATTTTTGGATTGGTAACAAGAGTACGCGCAAGACCAACTCGCTTTCTCATACCACCGGAAAGCTCTGAAGGATATTTGTAGAGCGTATCCTCTTCTAAGTTAACGAGCTGTAATTTTTCTTTAACGATTGCTAAGACTTTTTTGACTGGAACGCCTTCTTCTATGAGGGTAATGCCAACATTTTCAAAAACATTAAGCGAATCAAGCAGTGCAGCGAATTGAAATACGTACCCTACCTCTTTGAAATATTTATTTAATTCACGATCTGATAAAACGGTGATATCGATATTGTTAACATAGATTTTTCCAGATGTTGGTTTGATAAGGCCTATAATCTGTTTTAATAAAACTGACTTACCTTCTCCTGATTGGCCAATTATGCAAGTCGTTTGACCATCAGGGATTTCTAGACTTACTCCCTTCGTTACCCATTTGTCATCGAAGCGTTTTTTAAGATCTTCAATTCTAATCACACTATTTTCTCATTTTTAGAGTTTTTCCAACATTTTTGTGAGGAAGTAGTTGGTTATTAAAATTATTATGGAACTAGTGACAACGCTTTGTGTTGTAGCATTACCAACACCACGCGCGCCACCGCTTGCGTGAAATCCTTTGTACGTACCAACCCAGGTGAGAATAAAACCGAAAAAGCTTGCCTTTATCAGGCCACCCTGTATATCTGCCCATTCAACGTATGTTTTAATGCTGTTTATATAATCCTCAGGACTTAGTTCAAGTACATAAACACATATGATGTATCCACCAATAATACCGCAAATCATAGTAAATGCGGTTAAACAGGGAATAATAACAGTTCCCGCAAGGATGCGCGGTACAATCAAATATTGATAGACATTAATGCGTAATGTTCTGAGCGCATCAATTTGTTCGGTTATGCGCATAGCTCCAATTTCCGCTGCGATTGCAGATCCTGCACGGCCAGTTACCATAAGTCCTGTCAGAACTGGTCCAAGCTCGCGAACCATAGCTTGTGCAACTACAGCGCCGATGAACTGTACTCCTCCAACCCGTTGAAAACCAACATACGACTGAAGTGCAAAAACCATGCCAGCAAATGATCCAGTTAGAACAGCAATAAGAAATGATTCAATTCCAATTCTGTTTGCCTCAACGAATGTTTTGTGTATTTTAAGGTGGGTACAAAAAAGAGTACGCAGCGCTCTGCCAAGAAAGACAACAAATCTACCTAATTTGTTGCTAATGCCCAGTGTATAGTAACCGATTACAGTGATAATATTAGTAACCACGAAAGCCTACTCTTTTTATCCTTTTTAAACTACATAGCTTATTATGCTCTTATTTATGGTTTTGGCGTTGGTTGATTTTGTTGTTTTGGTATTCCTTGCTCTTGTGTTTGTTGTGGCATTGATTGTTCAAATGGTCGAGATTGAACTGGTACTTGTTGTATCTGATAGGATTGACTTGCGCTTCTGCTCCACAGAATCGATAAGATCAAGGATCCTGCCATGAAAATACCGCCAAGTATCCAGGTAACTTTTTGAAACAGATCTTGACCTCCTGATCCACCAAAGAGAATCTGTGCGCCACCACCAAGGCTACCAAGCCCCATATTTCCTTTACCCTTTTGAATGAGTATGATCAGAATAAGTAATAGAGCATCAATGCATAATAAACTAATTAAAAGACTTAAAAAAAACATATTTTCTCCAAAATATTAAATTTACATAGTGAGCTGTTAGCTCCTATATTAAGTTTACTATATTATTAAATTTTTGGAAATCGAGACTTGCTTCCCCTATCAAAAGGCCTGAGATTTTCTTTACCTTCTTGAGGGCAGCTATTGTTTGTTCTGAGACACTTCCTCCATAAAGAAGACCTACTACACGTTCTTTTCCTAGAATCTTTTGAGTATGATCTTCTATCCAGGTAAAAATTTCATTGAGGTAGGTATTTGAAGGGACTATGCCTGTTCCTATTGACCAAATAGGCTCATAAGCGATATGGATTGGCTCATGAGAGATGCCAATATCAGCAATACGTGTCAAAACTGGTTCTAATTGTTGTTCTAATGCAGTAAACGCTTTTTGTTCTTTATATTCTTGTTTTGTTTCACCAACACAGATAATTGGTTGTAACTCTTGCTCTAAAAGCCGTTGAACCTTATCAGCTATCTCAGTATTTGTTTCATGGTTGTAATGGCGCCGTTCACTATGACCAATAATACAATAATGGCACCCGAGCTCAGCAATTGATTTTGCACAGACCTGTCCAGTATATGCGCCAGCACGGAATTGAGAACAATCTTGTGCTCCTAATTTGATTTCTGAATTTTTAAAAAGACGGCTTAACGGAAAAAGAGCAGGAAATGAAGGACATAGTATTATGCGTAAATTGGGAATTTTTTTGATCAGAGTCAAATGTTCAAAATATTCCCTGGCTAGCTCTTCTGTTTCATTAAATGAGAGTTGCATTTTCCAATTGGCGACAAAAATAAAGGTATTTAGTTTCATCTGTTTCCTTTCTGGTTATGTATAACATAGAGATATACCGCAATGATGGTAAATGTGCAAAAATAGACAGGAATTATCGAATTTTAAGGCTAATGAGAGCGAGCAGACATAATATGAGTGAGATAATAGCAAAACGTACGGTGATTTTTGATTCTTGCCATCCAAGCAGTTCAAAATGATGATGTAAGGGTGCCATTTTAAAGATGCGGTATCCCAGAAATTTATGGGAGCATATTTGAATGATAACTGAGAGTGTCTCGAGTACAAAAAGTCCACCCGATAAGAGCAAAAGGAGCTCTTGTTTTGACGTAAGTGCCATAAATGCAAGGCCCCCACCAAGTGCAAGTGATCCTACATCGCCCATAAAAATTTGTGCAGGATATGTGTTGTACCACAAAAACCCAAGTGATACGCCGACTAGTGTTGCACCTAGAATGGTTATTTCTGCGCTTCCAGAAAAGGGGATATGTAAATAATGAGCAAATTTTGCATTGCCGGCCAAATAACAGATAAGTGAAAAGGTTGCAAAATTTGGCATAAGTGACCCGATTGCAAGGCCATCGAGACCATCAGTTAGGTTAACAGCGTTACAGGAGCCTACCATAATAAACATTGCCCATGGAATAAAAAATAGACCAAGATTGGGATTTAGATTCTTAAAGAATGGGAATGAGAGTACCGTTGAAGCATTGCCTACATATATCCATAATCCAGTAATGATTAACGCCATGAGCCATTGTAGTATGAATTTATGTGAGGCTGGCATGCCACGATTGTAATGAATTTTACACCAATCATCCCAAAAACCAATAGAGCCAAAACTAATAAGAGAAAGTAAAAAGATCCAAACTATTGGTTTTGATAGATCTGACCAAAGTAGACTGGTAAGTATAACAGTAGTAATAATAAAAAGCCCACCCATAGTAGGTAGGTTATCCTTTATTTTATGTCTTTCAGGTACCCATGGTCGAGTTTTGGAAGCAAATAATATGCGAAATTTTGTAATAAACCAATTGCCGAATAAAAGGGAAAATATAAGTGCGCTTAATAGCGCTGCTATTGCACGAAAACTAACATAATGTACAAGATTTAATGCAGCCAAATAGGGTTTTAATGCATAAGCAATATGATATATCATATGACTAAATGTAATTTTTTATTGTATAAACATTGAAAAAGATTATATTCTGTGTATACTATCAAATATAACAGGTACTTCCAAGCTCTTTTATCATGTTAAAGTATAACTGGTCTCTGACATAATCATTTGGAGTATAATTTTTTAGTCTACCTATTGAACTTAATTTTATTCTGGAGGTTTTTTCTTTTCTTAAAATTTCTTAAAAAATGGAGAACTGTACGTTTCTAAAGATAATATCTTTACATCTACATAGTGATTGTGATTGCTGTGGGACATAGATGTATAGGGGTGATGAATGCAGTTGTTGTAGGAATAACCTTTTTCAGGAGGTTAAATAATGAAAGTAAATAGTATAAAGAAAATAATGTTTTGTTTGTTATTTACTAGTAGTGTAGTCCTTTTATCTGTGCAAACTAAGGGAGCAATGGCAGCGGCTCTACCTGTTTCAGATAATCAAATTCAAGAAAGGGTACAGAATATAGTTAAAGACGCACAGTCGTTGCTTAATGTTGCTAAAGATTGTTTAATCAAACTGTGTGAGGGTTCCTATGCAAAAGATGGATGGACCTTTAAGGATTTTGTTTGGGCGTTCAAAGGATTAGCTAAGGGCTTGGATGATAAGGTATTGCGTCCACTCAAGTTGTTGAAAGTCAGTGTAGCAGGTGATTCATCTTGGTGTAAAGTGCTTTCAATGATACAATTAGTTGCAGATGAATTTTATAAAAGACTGACTGCCTTGTCTAATGATCTGCATCCTTATGAAAGAACGAAAAATGGGACGAATAGCTATAAAATTGCGAAAATTTTCGAGAACCATGTTAATGTACTTTTGGCTTGCATAGAGAAATTAAAAGCAAGTTTGAATGAGGCTATTTTAATTTTGACGAAAAGGTTTGGTAATGACTCTTTATCTGAAGAGCTTACAAAATTTAAAGAATTATTGGAAAATCTGGTATTTGCAGGCAAAAGAGATATTGGATTTGTAAGTCGTATAATAGGTAGAATTAAGCACAATTAATCACATATCTTTATTTCTTTTTTCCTCAGCTATTCTGCTGTGGGAATTTTATATAAGGTTGGGGAAATGGAGGTTTAAGATAGGCATAGAATTATGGTGAATAATTGACATATTGATAATTCCTTATGGTCTGTCTATACTAACAATAGATCATGATGCCAAAGACTATGCTTATTCAAGTAACGCTATAAAGCATGCAGAAGTGTCTTCAAGTGACACTTCTGCATATAAATTTAAGCGAGTCTACTATTTTTAGCATTATATATATCCTCACAATACTAATATAAATTTAAATGACTATGAAACAGAAATATGAATTTGATGTTCTTGTTATTGGTGGTGGTCATGCTGGTATAGAGGCTGCACATGCTGCCGCAAAAATGGGGTCTAAAACGCTGCTTATAACGCTTCACTTAGATACAATTGGTATGATGTCCTGCAATCCATCTATTGGTGGTATTGGTAAGGGTCACATTGTTTATGAAATAAGTGCACTTGGAGGGCTTATGCCTAAATTGTGCACGCAAACTTATCTGCAAGCACGTATGCTCAATACGCGAAAGGGGCCTGCTGTTCAAGGATTGCGCTTACAAATCGATAAATATGCATATAATCGTTTGAGCAAGCAGATGTTAGAACAGCTGCAAAATCTTAGTCTGCGTATGGGTATGGTTGAAGAAATTCTTCTTGATAAAAACAAAAAGGTCTGTGGGGTGCGTTTGCGTGATGGAACGATATATCGGGCGCAAACAGTGGTTATTACTACAGGGACATTTTTACGAGGACAGATTCATATTGGAATGGCTAACTATCAAGCTGGACGTCAAGGCGAAGAGGCATCAGTACACCTTTCTTCTTGGTTGCAGCAGGTCGGAATTAAAATAGGGCGTCTTAAAACAGGGACACCCCCGCGATTATTGCGTTCAAGCATTGATTTTTCAAAACTTACTTATCAAGAACCGGATGAATTGTCTTATTTATTTGAGTTTTCGCCTCACAAAGTAATTAATACACATCCATGTTATATTGCTTATACCAATCAGAAAACACATGAAATAATCAGAAAAAATCGTCATCTTTCTGCTCTGTTTAATGGTTCGATTACTAGTATAGGACCTCGCTATTGTCCCTCAATTGAAGATAAAATTAATCGTTTCCCAGATAAGGGAAAACATCATATCTTTGTTGAGCCAGAAAGTGCATCAAGTGAAGAGATTTATCCAAATGGGTTATCTACATCACTGCCATATGAAGTTCAATTGAAATATATTCGATCAATCAAAGGATTTGAAAATGCAATCATAACACGTTCGGGTTATGCTGTTGAGTATGATTTTGTGTATCCACAACAACTTAGCCCAACTCTCGAGCTTAAGGAGATTGAAGGATTATTTCTTGCTGGTCAAATTAATGGAACGACTGGTTATGAAGAGGCGGCAGGGCAAGGTTTGGTTGCTGGTATAAATGCACATTTAAAGCATGCAAATAAAGAACCTTTTATACTTGATCGAACTGAAAGTTATATTGGTATTATGATTGATGATTTGATCTCATTAGGTGTTGATGAGCCATATCGTATGTTTACTTCACGCGCAGAGTATCGTTTAACACTTAGACAAGATAATGCTTTTTCTCGTCTTATGCCAAAAGGCTATAAACTGGGACTGATTGATAATCACCTGTATGAAGTTTTTTGCAAAGATCAGAAAAAAATCGGTCAAACATTTGTTCAATTACGTGCAACCTGTTCAAAAAAGGAGTTGTTGGAACTTTTTGCTGAAAGTACTTACGATAAAGAGCAAATTTTCAAAAGGACTGGTAAAGTGTTATCTAGTCGTGTGCTTAGAACAATCCAGGCAGAAATTATTTATGAACCTTATCTTAAACGTGAAGAGCGTGATATCAAACGTGTTAAACAATACAAAATGCTTTCCCTTTCACAAACGCTTAATTATTTTGGTATGTCGGGACTTTCATGTGAATTGCAAGAAAAACTGATGCGATATAAGCCAGCCAATATTGCTCAGGCTGCATTAATTCCGGGAATGACTCCAGCCGCTATTTCATTATTGATTTTTAAAATTCAAGAGCGTATACGACATACTTTGTAAAAATGTTTTTCTAGATTTGAGTTTTAAATGGATTTCACTATTTATCGAAAATTCTAGTAAAAAGTCAAAAAAAAGCTTGATAAAAAACAAGTCATTTTATGATTCTGTCTAGGAAACAATAAAACGTGGAATGCTGGCGATAATTCGACTTGTTATTTCACGTAGATTACCAGTATTGATTAAGTGTTCGATAGCTTCAGGATTTATTTGTGGCTTATTAGCAATAAGAGTGACCTCATCACCTTGGGCAACAGTATCTATATCAGTCAGATCAATCATAGTTATATTCATACAAATTCTTCCAATGATAGGTGCGTATTTTTGCTGTCTTGAAAGCAAAACTACCCCTTTATTGCTCAATTGTATATTAAGGCCTTCATAAAAGCCTAAGGGGAGAAATCCTATAGTGGTGTTACGATTTGTTTTATAGCTTCTACCGTAGCCAATAAAACTGTTAGAGGGAACTTTTTTGATGTGCAATATGTGTGTTTTCCATGTAAGTATAGGTTTAAGAGAGAAGCTAGGATGTTGATTTTTTGTGAGAATAGTATTGGCATGAGAAGGATATAATCCAAATGCACCAGTTCCCAAACGAACCATGTTTGCTTCCTCTAAGGAGATAAGAGGAATAGCTGCAGAGTTTGCCAGGTGACGGAGAGGTATTTCAATTTTCCTTTGTTTTAATTTTTGTACAATTGTTTTAAAACGTTTGACTTGATAATGAGTGTAATTTAGATTTGCTGCTGATGATTTGGCAAAATGACTAAAAAGACCGCGTATGCGTATATAAGGAAGATGCATAATTTGTTCTAGTGCTGAAAACAGCTCCTCAGGGAGAAATCCCAGACGTCCCATACCCGTATCAACTTTTAGGTGAATGTATACTGGTTGATTTTTTTGGTTGCCTATTTCATTGAGCTTTTTTATTTGATCGATACTATAACCGATTAAATCAATTTTATTGACTATAGCTAAAGCTGGATTGTCATCAATATTACATATGACAAGAATTGGTTTAGTAATACCAACATTTCTTATCGACAGTGCTTCTGAAAGACTGTTGGGGCAGATCCAATCTACATATTGATGTTCTTGGCACAGACGAGCTATAGTGACTGTATCATGTCCATATGCATTTGATTTAATAATAATGCCAAGCTTTTTGTCTGGGTTAATTATAGACCGGTAAGTACGGATATTATGATCAAATGCACTTTTACTAATTTCAACCCAGCTAGATAGTATTGTAAGCATATTGTTTTTGAATAAGCTATAGTTTTTTTAGAAAGAATAGCATAATGCTTTAATGTTTACCACTGTGCGATGCATCTCTTGTATATCCTCAAACATCTGATCAATTGAAACGGAAAGATCTGTATGACACAAAGATTCTGTAGGTGCGAGCAAACTATAAATGAATGGAGTTAATATAAAGTATTTTGGTTTATTCATAGTTTTTTCCTTAATATACAAAGAATTAAACTTTTTATATTCGTATTTTCTGGAGTTGGGGAGTATCCTATATTCAAGATATAATGTAGTAGTATTGGCCTTTTTGTCAATAGGGTGTACGATTCTAAGCCATAGTAAGATTAATTGACCTCTTGACCTCCAATGATTAGTATTGCCAAAAGAGATAAGATATTGTAAAAAAGCTTGTGAGGTCAAAATTTATTTATGAGATAAATGATGAAAAAAAAGATTAGACAGAAGGATACAGATCTTGTTTTTGGTATTCATCCGATTATTGAACTGTTAAAGGCTAAAAAGAGAAAGCTCTATTCCATTTACATGACAAAGCCAGAGCCAAAGGCATGGAAACATATTAAACAGTTACTTCCTAAAAAGCCTGTTCCGGTTCGCTATGTACCACGTGAAACATTGCATAAAATTGCGGCAACAACTGATCATCAAGGTATTGTTGCACGTGTTCAACCATTTGTGTTTGCTAAAAAATTTTTTAATCCACGCACGCACCCATTTGTTCTATTGCTAGATGGTATTCAAGATGTAGGCAACCTTGGCGCTATGTTGCGTTCTGCCTATTGTACCAATTGTGATGGTGTTATCATTTGCAAAAAGGGCGGTGCGCCATTAACGGCAGCTGCATTTAATAGATCTGCAGGTCTTGCTGAACATTTGACTATTTATCAAGTTCCATCAGTAGTGCATGCAGTTAAAGAACTTAAAAAGGTTGGATATTACCTGTACCTGGCAACGCTTGACGGAAAAGATGTGCGAACTGTTCATTTTCAGACATCGCTTTGCCTTGTAATTGGCAATGAGGCTATAGGAATTACCAAGAGTATTTTATCTGAAGGGGAACAGATTACTCTTGCTCAACGAAAGGCTGATATTTCTTATAATGCTTCAGTTGCAGCTGGTATCCTACTGTTTCTGATTGCAAATTCATTGCAGAAAATATGAAAGGGGATAAGTGAGAACTTGATTAACTAGAGAACATACGTTACGATAAATAGATCATAAATTCAGTGTAATTTTGCTAAGTTTGGTTATATGTCTTTAATTATAAACAATTATAAAAAGGATTTTCCTATGAGAGGAAACATATTGCGGTATGCATTGTATACCAATGCAGTAATATTGATGCTAGTACTATCTGGATGTGCACCATGGGAATGGGTGAAAGAAAAATTTGGAATGGGGAAAAAAGGTGAAGTAACTGAGATGTTTGAGGCACCAACCATTCCTTCTGCTGATAGAACAGTGAAACCAGTTCAACTGCGTGGCCAAGATGATAAGGTATTGGTCACTAAGGGTGGAGTTCCGGTTATAACTTTAAAGAGCTTTGATGAGGAATTTAATCGGTTACTTGAAGAGAATCCACAACTTACACAGATGATGCAATTTATTCCTGATATTAAAAAGAATGTTTTGAATGGATTGGTTGGTCAGTTGGTGATGGATATTTACGTATCTGAAAATAAAATCGATCAAAAACCAGAGTATCGAAAAGATTTTGAACGTCTTTTACTATCAATCAACCGTGTGCTCAATAGAAAGTATTATACTCAGGATTATCGGCCAGCAAGGGCAACCGATGCCCAAGCAAAGAAAGTTTATGAAGAGAAAAAAGATAAAATTCCAGGGTTGGTAATATCCCATGGCGGAGTTCGTACCGTCGGTATTAAATTTGAGAAAGAAGATGCAGCAAAAGAATTCTATGAGAAGGTAAAGGGAAAGAGCAAAGAGTTTGATACTATTGCTAAAGAAGAAGGACTTAGTGAAAGAATTCAGGATTTTAAATTGATAAACGAACTTAGTGTTGGTATTGATAACGCTTTGCGTAGTAAAATTATATCACTTACAAAATTCCCAACAGTAGTACTTGTTAAGGGTTCCGATAAAGTCTTCTGGGTGGTTAATGCGATAAGCAAGGAAGAAAAACAGTATCGTCCGTTCGATGAGGTTAAAGAGTTCTTGAAAGATGATATTGATCGTGAAGCCGAGATGAAGGTTATTGAGGAAGCTGTAGAACGTGATAAGAAGAAATTTGGGATTATAATTGATGAAGGAGTGGTTAAGATACATCTTGAACCAGAAGTTCCTGAGGAAGATGCGTCTAAGGTAACTAAACAAAACATCCCAAAACCTAAAGAGCAACAGGCAAAGAAAAAAACTGACAAACCAGCAACAAAAGTAGTATAATCATAGTAACTTTGCATAAACGATTGAAAAGAGAGGCTCGTATGAGTCTCTCTTTTTAGTGCAGGGCATTTTATGTGGTATACTTATATGACTATGATTATGCCTAAAATGATACTTTACTGAAAGGAATTAATGAGACTGTCATTTGGACTACTTTTCTTAATTTCTTTTTTTCTTTGTGTATCTATTGATGCAAAGAAAGTTAAGAAAGTAAAACAAACTATTTCTAAAGAAAATGAACAAGTCAAGCGTGCTGAACAAGGTGAGTTGTATTTGCTTGATACAATTCAGGCAGCAATTTTTGGCGAAGAGGGGACAGAAATCATTACAAAATCAGAGCTTGAGCGTCCTGGTATTGATGGTGTTTATCGTTCTTTACAAGATCTGGTCATTGAACGGCTTTTATATCAAGAAGCGATAAAATATAAAATGTTACCAACTCAAGAGGCAGTTGAAAAACATTTACGTGCTGTACAGCAAGAGCACAATTTATCATTAGATGAGCTTTATGAAATTTTTCGTGTAGCTGGTTATACCCCAGAAGAAGGTAAAGAACAGTTTGCACGGTTATCAGCAATCAGTTCAGTGATTGATTTCAAGATTCGTTCGCGACTTATTGTACCTGAAAAGGATATTATTGCCTATTGTGAAGAAAATCCTGTTTGGGAGGAGCCTGCTTATCGTGTACAGCGAGCTATTGTACCTATTCCTAAGAAAAGGGATACAAAGAAATTTAAAAAAGAGCTTGAGCAATTTTTTAAAAGTGGAATTAGCGATATCACTATTTTATGGAGCGATCCATTTTTGATTAATCAAGCTGATTTAGGTCAGGAATGGCAATTTATTATTGATATGAAAATTGATTCTGTAAAAATTGTCCAAGAGCTACCAGAGGGATTTGAATTGCTTAAGCTTGTAGGAAAAAAGGAAAAAAGACTAAAACCCCTTGAAGAAAGGTATCGTGAAATAGCAGATATATTGCGTCGACCTAAATTTGAAGAACTTTTTGTAGAATATAAGAATAACCTATTGAATAATGCTTCTACTGTATATTTTGAGGAATAATTTTAAATTACATAAAAATGAGTTTACACTTTTATAAATTTACTATGATTCCTCTTGTTGTTCGAGTTCTTTCTGTAGTGCCAATGTTTTTTCAATAAGTCGCTGTTTATGCTTTTTTAATTCTGGTTTGCTGTCAAAATATGCATTAAGTAATGTTGCTAAATTCACATCAACTTTCATGCTCAGACGTTGATTGTGCTGGGCAGGTTTGTGTATTGGAATGATACCAGCAAGATAATGTGTACTATTGCAAGCTGCTTGTATTTTTTTTAGATCCACTAAATCTTTTTTATCAGGAGGTATATGGTAGCGAATTTTTACTACAGCATTATCAATAGCATGTTGCTTAATAGCCTCCAATATCTGCTGTGTCTGATCTCTTTCAGATTGTAGCTGGACTTCAATTTGAATGAATGATCGAGCTGGTATAGGAACAAATTCATACGAGGTTTTATTTTTTTCAGCGATCGAAACTAAGTAAAAGCCTTTCTCTTCATTACGTTCACCAAAATCGATGCGTTCAATAGAGCCTGCATAAACAATGGCAGGATAGCCATTTGGATTAATAATTTGATGCCGATGTAAATGACCAAGGGCTACATAATCAAATGGTGCGATTGCTAATTGTGAAGGTAATAGACAGGGATCCGAGCCATAAATTGCGCGTTTTTCAGAACCAGAAAAAATCCCATTGCTTACAGTAATATGGGCAGCAAGAATTGCTGGAATATTTGGATCAAGTTCATTAGCTTTCTTTTGTATAACAGTAGCAACTGCATTACTAATATAATCACTCAATTGTACTGATGATTTACTAAGATAGTTACTTTTAATAGCAATTGTTGTGCGTGTTGGCCACGGAATTCCAACAATTTGCACAGGACCATGCATTGTATCGAGTAATATGGTTTCTGGCTTGGCGATTACATAAAAACCATCAAGAGGAAGTTCTTTAAAAATATCAAGGCTATGAGCTTTACCAAAACTAAGAGGATTATCATGATTGCCAACAATAATAACAACTGGAATGTTTGCACGATATAGTTGTAAAAATGATTTAACTAGTAATTTTTGCTGTGTTGGATTTGGATTGATAGTTTTATAAGCATCGCCACAAAAAATAAAAAAATCGACTTGCTCTTTAAGTGCACGTGTAACACAAAATTGTAGTGCCTTGTCAAAATCTAAAAGACGAGAATGAATGCCTGTACTTGGGTCAACTTTGCCATAATTTTCAATACCAAAATGAAAATCGGCTGTATGAATAAATCGAATCATATGGAGCCTTTATTTTATGGTGACTCTATCTTTTTTCTTTACCGAAACTATTATGTCAGCATCTTTGATTGTCTGTTTGTGAGCATTTTTAGAATGCTTAGTTTGTCTGAATTTTTTTGAGTAGTTAGAGATTAATAAATCTGAACAACTGTTTGTACAACTGTTTGAAATGGAATTATTAGTGTTGCGTACTTCAGGAGTGGTACTTTTTTTAATAATGCCTGGTGTAGAGAGTGAGTTATTTCCTGTGATCGTTTCTTGATACTGTTGTTTGTTGTGAGTATAGCTTACCGTAAAATAACCAATTACGGTATTATCGGCTATGGTTACATGTTCATGAATATATGCAAAAGGACCAATTTTTGCTGTTTTTCCAATGATACTGTCATAAATAATGCTGTGTGAATAGATAATAGAGCTATCACCGACCTGTGCATTCGAAAGAGTTGAGAATCCTTGGATGATACAATTTTTTCCTATTTTTGTGCCTTTTAAAAGATGGACACTACAATCAATAAGTGTTCCGGCGCCGATGGAAACATCCAAATCGATATTAACACTTTGCGCTAATGAAAAACGAACACCGCGTTCCATATAATATTTAATGATCTCTGAACGCTTGATTTGTTCAGCTATCCATAGTTCCTTAAAGGTATTAATGCCGCGGATATGATCAAATGGGACCGAAACGGTGCTTACTTTATACCCATTTCTGCTTGCTATTCTAATTAAATCGGTTATATAAAATTCATGGCTTGCATTGGTATCTTTGAGTGTACTGAGATATTTTTCTAGAAATTTTCTTTTGATAATATAGATACCTGCATTGATAAAACAATGTTCCTGTATATCCCCTTCAAAATCCCGTGCTTCTACAATTTCGATAAAATTGTTCTTTTGAATAACGCGGCCATATGTGCCTGTTGAAGGATCGGTATTGTGGGCAACAACAAAACTTATAGTAGCATTGGTCTTACTATGTTTTTTGTAAAGTTCTTTAATGATAGCCTCAGTTACCAGTGGCATGTCACCATTGATTATAAGAATGTTTTCATTTTTAAAGTTTTGCTGTGCACATAAAATAGCATGGCCTGTTCCTTGTTGATGCTCTTGTAGAGCAAAATCAAGAGTATCTCCATGATGATTTTTTAAAATCTTTTTGATAATCTCTCGCTGATATCCAATAATGACTGTGGTACTGATATGCATTTGTTCAAGCAGTTTCGTGATGTATAATAACATTTCCTGGCCACATATTTTTTCTGCTAGTTTAATTTTTTCAATTTTAAAACGTGTTGATTTTCCTGCAGCTAGGACGATAGCTTGCAGATTTTTAGCAGACATGAAATCTCCTTATTGGTTGATTTATTCCTTATATGAGGAGTACTATTAAATCAAAGAAATTTTAGCATAAAAAATTCATAAGTCTACTCTTAATTCTTTGGTTTAATTTTTAGGGATTCATGATATCCTGTGGACTATTGAGCATTTTGCGCTATACTAAAAGAGATCTATTTTTGAAAAACTTTTTAAAAAAATAGAGAATGGGTTTATAAGATAAATGGACCTAAAATCTACAATAGATAAACACAGTTAGGAGAGATGGCTGAGTGGTCGAAAGCGGCTGCCTCGAAAGCGGTTATTCCATGAAAATGGGGTCGGGGGTTCGAATCCCTCTCTCTCCTCCATAGCTGGTGTTCAGTTATTAAAATAGTGAAAGTACACATGACGAGGCTTAAATTATTCCTTTTAATAATCTGTTCTATGATTCTGAGCATGATTGATTCATCTTATGCTATGGTGTTTGATAATCGTTTTTTTCCTTTACTCTGGAAACCGTATATAACGGTTGAAGGGCGTCCATCTCATGTAAGGGTTGAGTTTTTTGCTCTTACCGGCAAGAGTGCCTACGACCAAAATAAGAATGAAATTTTGTTACCCGCTATCTATGGGAATTATGATCAAGGCGAATTAGCAAAGGCATTTGTCGATCTGGGTTGTCCCAATCCACTCAAATCAGAATGGCAGGGTGTCTCTATTCCCTGGAAAATTGATGGGAAACTACAAGGGCAAGGGTTTTCCTTTTCTTATCATCAGGCTATTTCTGATTGGTTTTCCTTTGGTATTGATTCTTTTATTATGCATTTGCATTCATGGCATGAATTTTTTCTAGAACTCGATAAGGTTTTTTTAAAATTACAGCCGGGTGATTTATTTGAGCTTGATGAAACACGGCGGGCTATGCATCATCAGATTGGTTTGTGTGGTGATCATGCTCATCATTCTGGAATAGGCGATATTGATTTCTATCTACGCTTTGGTTATTCCTGGGATTATTGCTATAAATTTAGGCATATTAATGCAGGTGCACGATTTGGTGTTATTTTACCGGCGGCACAAGAGAGAGATGAGTGCTTTCCAGCCTCTATTCCATTTGGAGGGGAGCATCATTGGGGAATTTATGGAGCTGTTGATGCTGAATTTGAGCTCAAGGAGGATTGGAAAGCTGGCCTATTTTTTTGGCTTGGAAAACGTTTTGCAAAAATTCAAGAGAGGCGCTTACCAGTACGAGGCGAACCACAGCCATATGGCGTTGCTTGTGGACGTGTTTATATAGAACCGGGGCTTACTGTTGCCTTTTCGCCTTATCTTTCCTTGGAGAATTTACGAGATGGTTTTGGTTTGCGTGGGCAATATACCTTAACGGTTCATGATAATGATAAATGGAAGACAGTATTTCAAACTCCAACAGTTAATCTTTATAATGTAAATAAATTATCTCGATGGGGATCTGATTATTTTTCCGTGAGTGCTTTTTATGATTTTGGTAAAATGTGTTTAGAGTGTGATTGGTATCCTATTGTAACATTGAGCTGGGATATTCCTGCTTCAGTTTTTGTTGCTGATATGTTTGTCAAAACGCATAAGATAACGCTTGGAGTTGAGTGGAGCTTTTAAAAATTGTGATGATTGCGTGATATTGTTAAAAATAATTAAATGTGACAAGGGGAGAAAATGAAATTTTTTCCTGTAAAACGATTCTTTAGTCTCTTTTCAAATGATTTGGGGATCGATTTGGGAACTGCTAATACGGTAGTATTTGTACGTAATAAAGGTATTGCATTGAATGCACCGTCAGTTGTTGCGGTCAAAGCAAATACAAATGAAGTATTAGCTGCTGGTATTCGTGCGAAGGAGATGTTGGGAAAAACACCTGAGACTATTATTGCATGTCGTCCAATGCGTGACGGTGTAATCGCTAATTTTGAATTGACTGAAAGTATGTTACGTCATTTTATTCGTTTAGTGCATAATGGACGACGTACCCTTGTACATCCACGTATGATTATTGGGGTGCCTTCTGGTATTACACAAGTAGAAAAACGTGCTGTTATTGATTCTGCTATGCAGGCTGGTGCACGTGAGGCACATACTATTATTGAGCCACTTGCTGCTGCAATCGGCGCAGCGCTTCCAGTTCAAGAACCAATCGGTAGTATGATTGTGGATATTGGTGGTGGCACCACAGAAGTTGCTATTATTTCCCTCAAGTCTATTGTTTTCTGCCGTTCGATTCGTATTGGTGGTGATGAAATGGATGAGGCTATTGTACAGTATGTCAAGCGAAAATATAATTTATTGATTGGGGATCGTACTGCAGAGACGATTAAAATTCGTATAGGCTCAGCTTTCCTTGATAACAATACACCACGAGAAACAATTGAAGTTAAAGGACGTGATTTAATAAGCGGAGTGCCAAAAACTATTACTTTAACCGGCAATGAAGTAAATGAAGCACTTATTGAGACAGTGGCGAGTATTGTTGATGTGGTGCATGTAGCATTAGAAAATACACCACCAGAGCTTTCTTCTGATTTGGTTGATAAAGGTATTACGCTGGCTGGTGGAGGTTCTTTGCTTAAAGGATTGGATGTTTTACTTTCAAAAGAGACAGGTGTACCAGTTACTGTTGCAGAAGATCCACTTTTCTGTGTAGTCAATGGTATCGGTAAAGTATTGGAAGAATTTGATATGTTTAGAGATATGTTAATGGGCTGATACATTTATTTTACACGTTCTTAAGCAGTCATGAATGAAAGGGAGTAATGCCAAGGCGTGTGCGCACAATTCCGCTTAAGAAAAAATATGGGCAACATTTTTTACGCCAGGAATCATATGCGTATCAAATGCTTGATCAGGTAGCATTAGATAAAAATAGTTCGGTTTTTGAAATTGGTGGCGGTGACGGATTTTTAACTCGTATTATTTTACAAGAAAAATTGGCTCGGCTATGGGTTTTTGAGATTGATCCTGATTGGGTTGCGTACCTTAAACAAAATATTGTAGATCCACGGGTAACAATTATCGATGCTAATATTTTAGATGTAGATTTTGCTATTTTTAAGACTTATAAGCCATGGACTTTACTGGCAAACTTACCATATCAAATAACGTTTCCTGTGTTGCATCGTTTACATGAAAATCGTGATTTTCTAAAAGAGGGGGTCATCATGATACAAGAAGAGGTAGCCCAAAAAATTCTCAAAACGCATGGCAGAGGATATGGATTTTCCTCATTGTTTTTCCAATATTATTTCGAATTGCGTGCACTTTCTAAGGTACCACCATCTGCCTTTTATCCGCCACCTAAGGTTTTCTCACGTCTTTTGTATTTCAAGCCTCACGCTTACCTGGATCCCATCCCTGATGAAGAACGATTTTGGAAATTTGTTAAAGTTTGTTTTAAACAACCACGACGTACGTTAAAAAATAACCTCATACAAGTGTATATAAATCTTTCTCTTATTCCTGAACAGTATCTCAATCTTCGTGCTCAGCAGTTGAGCATGGAAGATTTTTTAGAATTATGGGAATTAATTAGGAACAAGCTTATTAAGAAAACATCCTGACTAAAAATTATACTAACTTGCTTTCTTATATCTGTTGGCACGACGTAAACGTAATTGTTCTTTGCGATATGCGTGAGCTTTTGTTTGTGCCAACGTACGATGTTTATCATGCTCTTTCCTTGTGTAATTGTCCGGTTTATTTGGCATGGCCATAAAGGTTAATTCATTAAAAACATCTTTCGATAAAAAGGAGATGAGGGTAAATTTGCGTTTTGGATAACGATGTCTAATAACCATATAGTTATGATCAGGACGAATATCTACTACTACATGACGGCTGGTAGTTTGTTTTTCTGAGGTTGTTTCGATGAGTTGAATAAGATAAGGGGTGATGGCAACAATTGGTGTTGGGTAGAAAGGGAAATTACGACGGTAATGTCGTGGAGTCCAAGCCATAAACCACAATTCACTATGTCCGGGCGACATGTTCTTTAAATTCCATGAATGGCCTTTAACAACAGATCTTTTACGTACATCAGCTGCTTTACCTTTAGTTTTTTTTGTTTTTTTCTTTTTTTTGAGTCCTTTCTCCATTAAAATTTTTATTTCTATCTGAGTGAGTGAAAATGGTAACGTAAATTCGCGACGATTACGAAAGACACGCTTGGAAAAAAGTTGTTGCGATGAGAGCATATCCTTTTTTTGAACATGATCAGATCGTGAATAAAAGCTATATATTTTTTTAAATATTGGGTTTTCAATAAGTTGTTCAGTTTCTCGTTGGATTGGTGCTCCCAACAAAATGAGTTCATCAATTTGTAGGGGGATGGAGGCGTATGGTTTTTCTTTCTTGACTTTGGCCAGGTTAAGGCAAATATTGGCTCCATGGCTATAACCAATGAGTCTAATTTTTGGTTCTATTCCGCTCCTTTTTTTCTTCTCATTGGTTAGGGCAACAAGATTAGAATAAAGGCATTGAGCATCTAAATGACGCGTTTTAAAGCTTAATAGTCCGGACCAGCCAAATGTGTAATAATAAGTTTTTTGTTTGATAGGGCATAACGATAGAATATGATTGTAAATACGTGCAACAGATCCGGATGCATAGCCCTTAGTATAGTTATTAAGATCAATCGGCAGCAAACCAAGCTCTTGCATTGCCTGATTTTTTGTAAAAAAGGGATCAGCACGCATATATTCAACTGTCTTTTCATAAGTTGTATTAGCGATATGATCGGTCAAAAATTGGAATATATTTGATAAACAGGTTTTTGCATCGAGTCCAACTATGCCATGAACAAATACAGTTATCCACGACTCTGGTGGTTTAACATCAGCTGAGATGCCCCAAGTTGGGTTGGCAAACAATAAAGTGACTATGAATAAATATTGATATATAATACTATTTTTCATAGTCTTTTCCTTTATTCTTATCTACCTTGCCCTTTTTTATCTCTTAAGATTTCCAATTTAATAATATCAAAATTCTTTAAGTATCGCAAAGTTAATATTAGAAATTTGGGGGAAAAAGAGCATTTTATTATGCTTATTTAAGCAGTTTTTTGATTAAACCTCCCAGAATACCCCATGGTTTTTAAACCTGAGGATGAATGGGCAAATTGTAATAGCGAAGGAGCAAGTCGACGGTGAAGTCGGAGGTTTAAGGGATGTACTGAAATTTCAAGAAACAATAACTCCGAAGTTTTACATCATGAGACCACGGCTTTTTAAGCCGTGTGAGTTTTGCTATAAGAGGATGGTAATATGAAATTTTTTATAGCTGATTGTTAGTGTGGTTAATTATGCAAGAAATTTGTGTAGGATAAATTTTGTTGTTGCCGAGCAAAGACAAAATAATAGTGGCCGATTTATCTATTTCTTTACAATCGTCTGGATTGCATAGTCGAAGTTTGGCTAACTTTTCAAGTGTGAAAATATTCACAGCAACTTGATGAAATCCACTATCTTGAAGGTATAGGAAGATTGATTTAGCAAAATCTCTTATTTTTAAGTATTTTGAGTTATAAAAATCGAATTCTTGTAAACTTATTTCTCCAAGGATTGGTATTGGATTATCTTCTGGGTCTTTTGGCACAAGAGATAGAGCAGTAGCGACTTGTTCATTGTTTATGTTATATGATATTACTCTTCGTGCTATTTGCGTTGCCCATTGAGTTTCATAGATAAAATCTGGTGGAGTAGGTGCAATCCATAACTTATGATTTGTTTGGGGTTCCATTGCAATTATGTTGCTCATTATATTTGTTAATAAGAATATCACATAACCTTGTAAATTTTTTTGCATAATTTCCTTTCGATTACAATTCCAATATAATTTATATCTTTCTTTAATATAACAATTGTACTGTTATATGATAGAGTTTTGGGGTAATTAATTTTGTTATACTAGTTAATAAGCTAATTGTTGCTACAAAAAAAAGGGATAGGTAATGAATGTCCAACGAATTTTTTTTTCCATCATAGGTATGGATTGTGCCAGTTGCGCTGTAGGCATAGAGAGTCATTTGAGCAAAATACCAGGTGTTTTTGATGTTCAAGTTAACTATGCTAGCGGAAAGGTTTGTATAGAATTTGATCCTGATCAGGTAAGTGATTCTATGCTTCAGCAAGAAATCGAGATGTTGGGTTATAAAGCAGTACCACCACGTGAAGCGCATGAGACAGCAATTGATCGTGCATCAAGGGCAGAGTTATCTAAGCTTACTATTCAGCTTATTGTTGGCGGTATATTAACTATATTATTGCTTTTTGGTGCATTTATTCCCGGTGCACCGGCTATTTTAAAAAATAAATGGGTCATGATGATTTTGGCAATGCCAGTGCAATTCTGGATTGGATTGCGTTATTATCGTGGTATGATATCAAGCTTGCGACATGGCATGGCCACCATGGATACACTTATTGCATTGGGAAGCTCTATTGCTTATTTTTATTCAGTTTTTGTAGCGCTGTTTGAAAAGCAATTGCAGCAAGCTGGTTTGCCTACTTATGTCTATTTTGAATCGGCAGCAACTATAATAATGTTTATCTTACTTGGCAAATATTTAGAAACGCGTGCAAAAGGACATGTATCCGCGGCAATTCATAAATTGATGCGTTTACAACCGAAAGTTGCGACTGTATTACGTGAATATACTGATGATAGGGGTCAGCAACAGCGAGAATGGGAACAAACTCCTGTGGATGATGTAGTTGTAGATGATATTATACGCGCAAAACCCGGCGAGCAGATTCCTGTTGATGGTATTATTGTCAAAGGTGAATCAACAATTGATGAAAGCATGGTTACTGGTGAGAGTATGCCAGTATTCAAGAAACAAAACGATGCAGTAATTGGCGGTACATTAAATAGAACTGGTTCATTTGAAATGAGAGCGATAAAAGTTGGTGCGCAAACAATGCTAGCCAAGATTGTTGAATTAGTTGAACATGCACAACAAGCAAAAGCTCCGGTTCAGAAATTAGTCGATCGTATTTCGGCTGTGTTTGTGCCAATTGTGATTCTTTTATCAATAATCAGTTTTTTATTTTGGTTTTTGCTTGGCCCAAAACCTACTTTTTTGCATGCAATTGTTTCAATGATTGTGGTACTTATCATTGCGTGTCCCTGTGCTCTTGGTCTGGCTACTCCAACATCATTGATGGTTGCTATTGGCAAAGGTGCACGCTCCGGAATCTTAATTAAAGATGCCATGATGCTTGAAATTGCTGGCATGATTGACACAATAGTTTTTGATAAAACAGGAACCTTAACAACTGGAAAATTGGCAGTTCATAGCAATGTATTTGCCTCCAATATCGACGAGATTTTGCACAAAATTAGTTGGAATCCCCCAAAAGGAATTGATGTGCAAATATTTATTGCAGCACTTGTTGTAGTGATGGAGAGTAGATCCAGCCATCCTATTTCAGTTGCAGTAGTTGAATATATGCGAAATCAATTTGCGCCAAATACTATTCTTATTGATCAATTTGCAATAGAACAGTTTGAAAGTAAGGCAGGATTAGGAATTAGTGCTCAGGTAAATGATCATACGTTATTGATTGGATCGCGTCGTCTTATGGAATTGGAAAAGGTACAAATGCCATCAGAAGCCGATAAATGTGAACTGGAATGGATGCGAGAAGCAAAATCGGTTTCCTTTGTTGCTATTGATGGTTTTTGTGTAGAATTCTTTTGTGTTGGTGATTCTGTGCGCCCTGAAGCAAAAAAGGTTATTAATAAGCTTGCTTCTATGGGTATCAATTCAGCAATGATTACTGGTGATAATAAACTTTCAGCACAAATTGTTGCGCAAGAGGTTAACATTACCCAAATATTGGCTGAGGCAATTCCAGAAGATAAAGTAAAATATGTTGTTAAGCTCAAGCAAGAAGGACATCATGTTGCGATGGTTGGTGATGGGATCAATGATGCACCTGCACTTGCGGCAGCAGATATTGGAATTGCTATGGGAGGTGGAACTGATGTTGCACTCGAAACTGCTGGTGTTGCTCTTTTGCATAATAATCTTTTGTTAATTCCTAAACTTATCATCTTGTCTAAGGCAACGATGCGCAATATTCGTCAAAATCTTATATGGGCATTTGGCTACAATGTACTCTTGATTCCGGTAGCAATGGGTGTTTTGTACCCTTGGTTTGGTATCACCATAAATCCTATGTTGGCCGGTGCTGCAATGGCATTTTCGAGTTTATCAGTTGTGTTGAATGCATTGCGGCTGCGCAGAGTTTGGTAAAAACTTTTTCCTTGTTAGTGAAATGATTTTCATCTAATTATTAAATCGTACGATCAAGACGGTAAGATCGTCCATTGAGCAATTCATTTTTGCTTTTAATACTAATTCTGCGGCTGCTTCGAGAGGTGTTCTTTTTAATTTAAAAGCCCTTTGTACCATAGTTACTGCTTCTTGGTTGTCTATAACATCCCAAATACCATCAGAAGCCAAAATAAGGAATTGATCTTCAGGTTGTAGAGATTCTTCTACAATTTCTGGTTCGGATATGATACATCCTAGATTTTCTTCTTTGAGGTCTAAATCTCCAAAAGATCGGCTCACGGCAAGCCCGTTAATCCTATGGACACCATCGTATTCGATATAGCCCCCTTTCTCTTCTATTCTTTTTTGTTCATCAGGCTTATTTGGCTTATGATCAGAAGATAGTTCGAATGGATTTTTATTACGACATAAAACAGCGCGACAATCTCCTAAGTTGGCTACATGTAGCTTCATGGTATCTTTATCAAGAATGGCTATGAGAGCTGTTGTTCCGCCTTCCAATCCGCAATCATTAATTTCGCATTCTGTTTGTGTAAATGTGTTTTTGATGGAATCAAGTATAGAAGCCCCATTTCTTGTGTAAGTAATTATGTATTCTATTAGATTTTTCCTTACATAGTTGACAACATCATCGGCCGGTCCATGCCCATCATATACTGCTCCGATATAGTATTTACCAGCTTCCCTTATTTCATATCGGTCTTGACCTTTTTTTCTATTATCTTGATGTACTCCAGCTTCTAGGTTTAAACGCTGTGGAGGTTGTTGTTGGATTTGAATTTCTTGAAGTGCTAATTCAATGGCTTCTACTAATTTGTTCCTATTCTGTCTTTTGTGTGAATCCATTCCCTTGCTGCTGTTAGCACAAAGCAGGCAAAGTAACAATGTACTTGTCACAGTATTATGTTTTATATTCATATTTGTTCCTAGTAATTATAATTTAGCAAAATTCTTAAGGATGCTAGAAGTTTAATTCATTTTGAATGAAAGAGCAAGGAGATAAAAATCCTATTTTGGGTTCAAATAGAGTAATTTTTGCATGTCTTTTGCTGAAGAAGTGTGTTTTACCTGAAAAAGTCTTGCCTGTGTTTTGGGAGAAAGGTATTCTTGATTTAGCAATGATGGTTCTTATAGAGCTATTTAAAATAGAGCTATTTAAAATAGAGCTATTTAAAAAAGGATTTCCTCTGTTCTGGTATTGGCAAAAAAGGAGTGATGATGTTTTTTAAACGACTGCGTTTATTGTTTTTAGGTTACTGGAGTTTTTTGCGGGTTAATTGGCAGATACTGTATGGTCTATGGCGATTGACAGGAATACCAAGGCCGATGGTGACTATTTTTGGTGGCTCGCGTATGCCGCAAGAGGATCCCTATGCAAAGCAAGCGCATCAGCTTGGGCATAAATTAGTTACACATGATATTTCTGTGCTAACTGGTGGTGGACCAGGAATTATGGAAGCTGCAAGTTGTGGGGCTGTGGCTGTTGGTAAAAAAAGCATGAGTCTTGGAATTGGTGTCACAGAATTAGGCGAAGGGAGAAATCCATGCGTTCAAGAATATATTGCTCTTGACTATTTCTTTGCACGTAAATGGCTGCTCACACGTTATTCAATTGCTTTTGTTGTATTTCCCGGTGGTTTTGGAACGTTAGATGAGCTGGGCGAAATTTTAACACTTATCCATACCAACAAACTTCCACGAGTACCAATTGTTTTGATTGGTAATGAATATTGGTATCTTTTTATGCAATGGCTTAACAATGAAGCACTTAAGCATGGGCTTATCACATACGATGATTTAACACTTTTTACAGTAACTGACGATATAGATTATGCATTTACTATTATTCATGAGGCATGTAAAAAAACAAAAGGCAATAAGAAGGTTTAAGAAAGGATACTGATGAAATTTTCTTTTTTAAAAGAAAGTTTTCGATTGATTAATGGGAGCTTTTCATTTATCCCTGGCTTATGGGCTTTTTCACGATTGCAGCAACCAATTATCTCTGTTTTTGGTGGTCGTGAGGTAGAAAAAAATAGTGTGTATGCGCAGAAGGCTTATCAACTAGGTGTGAAGTTGGCGCAAAATAAGATGTCAGTAATAACTGGTGGTGGACCGGGTATTATGGAAGCTACCCATTGTGGTGTGGTGAGTATTTATGGTGACAAGCGTGAACGTGATAAGTGGACTCTTGGTATTGGAGTTAAAGGGGTGGATGAAGAGTTTTGTAGTCATTGTACCCGTATCATTTTTGTTAATTATTTTTTTATCAGAAGATGGTTATTAACTCGTTATTCTGCAGCGTATGTTGTCTTTCCTGGTGGTATTGGGACTCTCGAAGAGCTTTTTGAAGTACTTGATTTAGTGCGTCATGGTAAATTGTCTGAGCGTCCGGTTATTTTAATTGGCAAGGACTATTGGAAAGTACTACTTGATTGGTATTATGACACTGCTATAAAAGAAGGTCTTATTCCACCTGAGCGTCAGGCAACATTTAGTGTTACTGATGATATTGATGAAGCGGTAGCACTTATTGTAAAAAGTGTAAAAAATGATTAATAATTTTTTCTTATCTTTGTTTTATTGTATTACCAATCCAGTAACCGAATAAAGATAAACTAAGCGTTGCAATTTCTTTTGCAATCGGTACTGGATAGATTCTAAAAAAAACAAAACCAATTAAACCAAATAGTGCTGCTCCGATAGCAGCATTTTTATTAAGATTGTCTTTAAAAAGTGCAAACAAAAACGGTACGAGCAAGCAGCAGACAGAAAGTTCATAGCTTGCGATGGTAACATCAAGTATCTGTTGAGTTACGATGTACGAAACTATGAATGAACCAATTCCAGCAAGTAATGTAACTCCTTGTGAAAGCATTAATTTATTCCGAAATCTGAACCAAAAAGGATCGAAATCTTGTGCAATGTTTGAACTGATGGCACATAGGAGTGAGTCTGCGGTTGAAGTAATAGCTGCAGTTATTGCACATATCGCTAGAATGAAAAATACATTGCTATTGGTTATGAATTCGAGCATTGCTACCAGAGAATTGCCTCCATCTGGGATTACTATGTTGGTCAGGTTTGCTTGCATACCAAAATAGATGGGGATGAATCCAAATAAAATAATAAAAACAGCAGCTCCGAGTGCTGCTGCCAAAGCTACTCTTTGTGACCGTGCAGAAAAGAAACGTTGAGCAAGATCTTGTTCCATGAGTGAAAAGAGTGCTGGCATTAAAAAAACCGCCACAATTTTAGCTGCATTTAATGTTGTGGTAGTAAATGATGATTGTTTTTCGAACAATGTTATTAAGGAAACAATTGGTGCTGGTTGATAGAAAAGACAATAGAGAAATATACCGCCGAGAATTACGATAATAAACAAAACTTGAAATACGTCTGTTACTACGACTGCCTTGAGTCCTCCTATCATGGTATAGGCAATAATGAATAACCAAAAGATAATAAATATTGTTTCATTGCTGATACCTAAACCATTAAGAAGCGTTTTTGAGGCAAGTATAGTTGCGACTAAAATGCCGCACAATGATAAAATTGATATAAGTGAGGCAATTTTCCTAAGCAATGGTGAGTTGAACTTTGTTTCGAACAGTTCAGCGGTAGTTGAGACGTTACAGGCATGTAATTTTGCGGCAAAGCCAGTTGATAACAGGAGAAATCCGAGGGCCATCCCCATTGCATATAAAATGCCATATAAACCATAATTATATGCCCATTGAGAAGCGGCAATAACCATATTACCACCGAGCTGTGTTGCAATGAGTGTAAAGGTGACGGCAAAAAACCCAAGCTTGCGACCAGCCAAAAAGTAATCAACAGTTGTTTTGATATTTCGTGAAGCAAAAAATCCTAGAATTAAATAAATAATTCCAAGTGCTGAAAATATAGTTAAAAATAATGTGCTATTCATTTGTATTTCCTTCATTGGTTATAAGTGCATTTTTTCTTGAGCCAACAACCTGTTGTATTATGAATGTTAAGACTGCTTTAAATATTTTTATTATTTTTACTAAAAATTATTATGAGCGCATGCATGAGCGCCCCTATGAAGGATATGTGAATGAGAAGAATGATGAGTATGGTGCTGATACTGTATTGGGGCAAAAAGAAAATAGATACTTGTCATATGCGTCTCTTCTTGAATAATCTGCAATGATTTTTTATAATATTTGTATTAATAATAGCACAAGATTGGGCACCATGCAAGGCAAATTTTGGGTTTTAATGTAAGTGTCTTTGGGGTAAAATAAAGATTAGGCAATATCTTTTTACTGATTTTTAGCATTGTAGGAATAGCATATGACGCTGCTTCTCAAATATGGAATTAAAAAAATTGTTCAGACAGTTCTTTTTTATGGAGGGCTTAAACTGGCTGCGCTGCTCAAGTTAAGTTATCTCGTTGGCTCGCATACTATTTTCTTCTCTGCAACTAATCTGATGTACCCGCTGGGGGGGTGCTTCCTTGGTCTTTCTGGCTCTTTTTTGTGGTTTGTACTTAGTTTTTGTATTCGTCTTTTGAGTGGTGCACCAATTTTTCTTCATCTTGTCCATGGAGTACCTGGTTTTTGTGCTGCATTGTATATGGGGAGTTCACATATACTTATTCGTCTTGTGCTTCCAATTGTATGTATGGTTTTTTTTGTATTACATCCAATAGGATTTCAGGTAGCGCCATATTCTTTTTATTGGTTGATTCCGGTTGTTCTTTATTTTCTCAAAAGAAAATCGTTCTTTCTGGAAGCATTAGGTGCCACATTTATTGCACATGCAGTTGGATCGGTTTTTTGGCTCTATCTGGTTCCTATGCCTACAGTTTATTGGTGGGCATTAATGCCAGTTGTTGCTGTTGAGCGTCTTTTTTTTGCAACTGGTGTTGTTCTTGTGTATAGTAGTTGCATATATTGTTGGCGAATAATAAAGAAGATAACACAAAAAAAAGCACAGCCTTCTTATCAGCAGTGCGTGTGAATGTACGAGTTCAGTGAATAAAGAAATAATCCACTTAGCCTGTATAATGGATGGAAATCGCCGGTGGGCAAAAAGGCAAGGCTTATTGCCTTGGTATGGCCATCGTGAGGGAATGGAAGCAGTACGAACTGTTATCGATTTTTGCCTTGAGAAACAGATTCGGTTTTTGTCTTTATATACCTTTTCATTAGAAAATTTTAAACGTCCAGAACCAGAGAAACGGTATCTATTTAGTTATCTAGCCAAGCAAGCGGAAAAAGAAGTAGATCAGTTTATTGCAAAAGGGGTGCAGGTTCATTTTATTGGGGATCGTACTCAATTTCCTGAGTCAATGCGTCCCGTATGTGAACTGGCTGAACGCAAAACGGCGAATTGTAAGCGGTTATGTTTGAATTTACTGTTCTGTTATGGAGGACGACAAGAGCTTGTAGCTAGTGTTAAAAATATAGTACATGACGTCAAAGCAGGAAAGCTTACTGAAGATAAGATAACCGAAGAGTTGATCAATCAGTATTTGTGGACTGGTTCAATTCCGGCGCCAGATTTGATCATTCGAACGGGCGGCATGCGGCGATTAAGTAATTTTTTGCTTTATCAAGCTGCATATAGTGAATTATGTTTTCTTGATTGTATGTGGCCTGATATGACCAAAGTTGATTTGGAAAATGTGCTCAATTCTTTTAAAGAGTATAAGAGGAATTTTGGAATATGAAGCCTATCGCTATTTTAGGTGAAGGTGCATGGGGTACAGCTGTTGCAACAGTGCTTGCGAATAATGGCTATACAGTCAATCTGTGGTGTCATGATCCTGAGGTTGCGCAAACAATAAAAAAGAGTTCTTTTAACAAAAAATATATGCCTGATGTTAAACTACCGCAAACTATAATTCCAATGGAACGTATTGAAGAAGTTATAGCAGATGTTGAATGGGTGTTTGAAGCAATTCCTGTCAAATATTTGCGTTCTGTTTTAGAACAGGCAAAGCCATTTGTAACATCAAATCAAATTTGGGTAGTTTTAAGCAAAGGAATTGAACAGGAGACCTTATTATTACCAATGCAACTATTTGATGATGTTTTTGAGATATCTGTTGATAAAGCAGTTTGTTTAGGTCCGAGTTTTGCACATGGTGTAGTATGCAAAGAAGTTACTGCTGTTGTGGTTGCTGCTTCAGATAAAAAGGTTTGTTCTCGATTGAAAAATATTCTTGCGAATGAATATTTTAGGCCATATGAATCATCTGATATGATTGGAGTGCAAGTTGGTGCTGCACTAAAAAATGTTATTGCACTTGGTATTGGTATTCTTGAAGGTGCTGGCTACGGTGAAAATACAAAAGCTTTTGTTTTGACAAAGGGTCTCCATGACATGGTAACGTGCGCACAAGCCGTTGGGGGTGAAAAAGAGACAATCTATGGATTAGCTGGTGTTGGTGATTTGGTATTGACTTGCACGGGTGGTTTTAGCCGTAATGTTATGGTTGGTAAATACTTTGGTCAAGGACAATCCATTGAAGAAATTATTGCAAAAACCGGTGTTATTCCAGAAGGTGTTAATACGGTGAAATCAATTTATCAATTAGCGCAGAAACATGGCCTGAGGCTTCCTGTGTGCGAAGGTATTTATGATATGATTTTTGGAGAAAAACCGGTGAATACCTTTTTAGCTGATCTTCCATAATCATATTCATTATCATGAATTTGCCATTCTGATTGCTCAAAATAAATTATGTTGATATGAGAATATCGAGTTGCTGCAATTGTTTTCTCAGTTGTTTTGCCGATCTAAAAGGAATGGCAATCATCCCAAGAGAACGAGCAATTTTGATATTTTTTTTATTATCATCGATGAGAATAACTTGTTGTTTAGGTTGTGTATATTCTTTAAGATAATCAACAAAAAATTGTGTGTCTGGTTTTTTAATGCGAGGTGCATTATTTGGATCTACTATTTTTACCCTTTTAAAATAGCCAATGAGTTGTGGAAAATCGTCCGATAATTGTTTAAAACGTCGTGGTCCTATATTTGAGAGGATGTGCAGTGTGTAGTCCTGCTGTACAAGATCCTTAACAATGGTATCAGTTCCGGGAATAATTTTTTGTGCGTTAGTCATTTCAAGAATAAGCGGAAATAAAATAGGACGTTTTTGTTCAAAAAGATCATAAAATTCTTCGTCAGTTGCGTCATTCCATAGTAGTTTTAGTAATTGCCAAATCAATCCGAAGTGAAAGAGGGTTGCAATGATAGCCAACTTATGGTTGAACTGCCAAATAATTTTAACAATCTTTTTGTAATCGAATGTAAAAAGCACCTCATGCAGATCAAATGCTAGTATTGTATTATCCTTTGATATGTTCATTTTTTGTAATAATATCAGTAGCAGCCCCTTTTAATAAGTTTTATTTCCTTTTCTAAATTTTTTATTGTTTGTTGTAAGCATCGTCTTTTGGAAAATAGGTAGCGAAAATAATTCATAGTTTTTTCATCAGATGCCAAATCTACTGGTGTTTTATTGTCATTGTTTTTTGCCAAGTGATCTGCACCTGCTTCAACAAGTAATTTAACAGTTTCTGTATTTCCAGAGCGAACGGCTAGATGTAATGGGGTATTATTGTTATCATATTTACGACCCCCAGATAATTCTAGCTGTGCTGATTTGTAGGTATTATGGTGCAAATGGCTCATTAAATGAAAATTAGCATCATGTGGGATCTTTTTCAAACATTCTTGGTAAGTACTATTGGGATTAGCACCTTTAGCCAATAAGAAACGAATTATTTCAGTATGATTTCTAAGTGCCGCTTCATGTAAGGGTGACCACCCAAATATACTTATGGTATTGACATCGGCATCTTTATTACAAAGTTCTTTAACCCTGTCAAGATTTCCCTCAATTGAAGCTTGAATTAACCAACTGCTCAAAGGGGGTTTGGAATTATCACTTGTATCTAAATATTCAAAATCGTCTGAATTAAAGGCAATAAACCTGTAAACGTCTCCCGCCTCATAAATTCCTCCCACCAAGTCCATTTCCTTTTTCCATTCTTCATTTTCTACATCCATTGCATTGATGTGTATACAGGTGAGCATAAGAGCTGTAATTACTAATTTTTTCATTGTTATTACTCCTATATAAAAGATTTGTTTAAAACTAAAATCTTAAAAATTATAGCAAAAAAGAATAATTAATCAAGAAAAAATAAGACATGTTTATCTAATAATTATCTTAATTTATGATACTTGTATTTATGATACTTGTAATTGAACGTGAGGAGGTTTTTTAGGATCTAAGGTAATAAGGGAGCCGGCGAGGGGGCGTTGGTCAGTAATAATGCATGTTTTGTCGCAATCATGAGGATTACGTGGTGGATAATGGATAATGGAGGGATTTATATTATATGGTTTTAAAAAATCAATGACCTCGTTGACTGATTTGTTTTTTAGATTGGGAAATAGTACTGGCTTTGTTGAACCATCAGAAATATAAAGAATTATCGATTTGGTATCGAGTGAGGTCTGTGCTTTTGGCGATTGGGCAAAACAGAATCCTTTTGGATATGGAGAATCTAAAAAATAGCAATTGCTGTGAATTCCCTGCTTTTTTAATTCAAGTAATGTTGTTTCATAATTTTGTGAAATGAGATTGGGGGTTATGATACTAGGATTTTTTGAGATAACACAGAATATGGTCTGATTTGATTTAATGGTACTGTGTGTTTTTGGATTCTGAGAAATAATAGTACCTTCTGGTAGTTCTGGATCTTCTCTTTCCTCAAGCAGTTGCAAATTAAGATTATGAGCACTGGTGAGTGCTATTGCTTCTTTGAGTTGTTTTCCTATGAGTGTAGGAGTTTCAAGTTTTTTTGGGCGATACATTATGTCGAGTAAAACATATCCGCTAAGAAAACTGATAAAAGGAAGAAACCAGAGATATTCCTTTAGAGATATTATCATATCTATAATACTTATAGTTTATTGGGGTTCTTCGAAAAATTAATCGCCACGATAAGCAATAAGCCGGATTTTGTTCTCCAGGGTATACCTGAAGTGGCAACCATTTATCTATGCGACATACCCACATGCTAAATCGGAACGAACGCCGAGCATGCCTATTCTGTCTTGCTCCCAGTAGGGTTTACCCATTTATCATATTACTATCATAAATCGTGCGCTCTTACCGCACGTTTTCACCCTTACCAGTGCCTTTTTAGGACACGGGCGGTTATTTTCTGTGGCACTTTCCGTAGCTTAATGCCCCCTTAGTTGATGAATAATCTCCTAAGGTACCGTGTTCGTTAGGAGTCCGGACTTTCCTCTTCTTGGCTTACGCCAGAAAGCGATTGCCTTGCTTACCGTGGGCTAAATTTCAAAGAGAGTAACATCATCACTATTATATTACCAAGAAATTTACTCAATGTATAGTACAAAGAGCATGTAATATGAAGCATATAAGGCTCAATGACCAGAAGTTGGACACACAGACAGGCAAGTAGGATCAGGTATGGAGCTATTGTATGAATATAAAAAAGCTGACGGGCTTTGAAAACGAATATTGTAATTGGTAACAGGTAGAGTAATGGTAAGCCAAAATTGCCAAAAATAAGAAATTGTTCAGATAAGATAAGGAAAATTAAAATGCTCAATTGTCTTGTACTGATTGGTGAAAAAAGAGCGTAAGCATAGAAGCAGAGAAGACTGCAAATAATCTGTTGCTCAAACAATGCAGACAAAGTTATATCGAATGTAAATAGAACTATCATATATAAATACCATCGTTTAATTGAATTGGAAGACATATTCTTAACTATACCTTTTGAGCATCATATACTTTTTACAATTTTTTTCATTTTATATTGACAACTGTTAGTATTCAAGTAGCCTATTTCAAAGTATGTCTAGGTGTAACCTTTTAATTAATATGAGGAAGGGTTGTTATGGATAAAAGATATCTTGCTCTCGCATTATTAACATCATTGACCGTCAACATGAATTATGCAGTTTCGTTTTCAGATGTAACAAAAAAAGTATTGAATGCTTGTACTTGTAGCAAGCCACCTTTGCATAAGCTTTGGAATTACAAGTATTTGGCTCTTCTCACTGCTACTGTAGCTACCGGAAGTTTTGTTGCTTATAAATCAGAGTATGTTAGAGGAAAAGTTAAGAAATTTTTAGGATTAGGTAAAAAAGGAAGAGCAATATCTTATCGCTCTCGTTCATTAGAGGGTACAAGTGAAGGTGAAGAGACAGAGGTTGGCCCTACACCAGTACCCAAGCCTGAATTGGAAGAAGTAGTAGAAAAGTAAGTAGTAATTGGACAAAAGAATTTTGGGAGGCATCTCTTTTGATGGCTCCTTTTTTCTTTCTGTATTAGGGGACAATCAATAAACTGAATCTTTGATTTTGTACAACGCCTTTACTGGATCAAATAACATATGCTCTCTTTTTTAAATCTATTTTCTCTTTTTCGTATTATTCGTGTTTGTTTATTTGTGTCCATTCTTTTTTGTTCATTTGCATGTGGGCTTTTCTTTTTTTTTATGAATAACCGATGTATCAATTTTTCTGTGCTTGAAAACTATAATCCGGGTTGTCCTTCCATTGTGTTGGATGACGAAGGAAAGGAATGGACGCGTTTTCAGCTTGATCGGAGAGAACCAATTAAATTAGAGCAGATGCCAGATTATCTTATTCAGGCGTTCATAACCGCAGAAGATCGTGACTTTTTTAATCATATTGGGATCTCATTTAAGGGTATTATACGTTCATCTTTTGTTAATCTCTATCATCGGCGTATTGTACAAGGAGCAAGCACGATAACGCAGCAGCTGGTTAAACTCCTTTTTTTTGATACACAAAAAACATTCAAACGCAAACTCAAAGAACAACTCTTTGCATTGCTTGTTGAACAGCAATTTACCAAAGAGCAAATTTTAGAAACGTATTTCAATCATGTCTATTTTGGTTTTGGTATTTATGGTGTTGAAGCAGCGAGTCAACGTTTTTGGGCGAAACATACACATGAGCTTACATTGGCACAAGCAGCACTTTTGGCTTCCATTGTTCGTTCCCCAGCAAATTATTGTCCAATTTTGTATCCGTTATCGGCACAAAAACGGCGTAACTTGATTTTGCATTTAATGCTTGTTCGTGGGGTAATTGATAAGCAGGAATATCAGTATGCTATTGCCGAAGATACTGCAGTTATAGAATCTGCAGAGGAACAACATGCACCACATTTGAAAGAAAGCTTACGCCTCTTTTTAGAGGAATTGTTTGGAAAAGAAAAATTGTATACGGGTGGTTTGATTATTCAAACAACCGTTAATAGTAATATGCAAAAAGAGGCTGAGAAACAGTTTCGCAAATATGTAGATCAGATGCACACAAAAATATCAGAAAAGATTGATGGAGCACTTCTTGCTATTGATGTAAAAACCGGTGAAATTCGTGCACTTGTCGGGGGAGCAGATTTTCAAGTTTCAAAGTTTAATCGTGCATTACAAGCAAAACGTCAACTGGGTTCTACGTTTAAACCAGTTGTTTATGCTGCAGCGGTTGAGGCTGGTTTCAGTTTTGCTGATATTGAAATTGATGAACCGCTTGAGTTGATACAGTCGAATGGAGTCTGGAATCCGCACAATGTTACTGATACGCACGAAGGAAAAATGACTCTTGCCTATGCTCTTTCGCGGTCTAATAATATTGTTGCAATCAAGACATTCTTGCGTGTAGGGACCGAGCCTATTATTGCATTAGCTAAAAAATTACATCTTGAAGGGCCGTTTCATCATTATCCTTCATTGGCTCTCGGAACAATCGAAGCAACAGTAAAAGAAGCCGTTGGAATGTTTAATGTTTTTGCCAATAATGGAGTATATATTGAACCGCATTATGTTAAATGGGTAAAAGATCGGTGGGGTAAAAAAATATGGAGAGTAAAACCAGAACGGTCTGTGGTGCTGAGTTCTCGTGTGAGTGGACAGGTAGCGAAAGTGTTGCGAATTGGTATTGAGCGAATACATAAACTTCTTTACCAAAAACTATGGATTGATTCTGAAGCAATCAGTAAAACTGGAACTACAAATGACTGGCGCACTTGTTGGTTTATTGGTTCAACGCCAACTTTAACAACAGCTATCTATATTGGCTGTGATGATAATCGTCCAATGGGCGAACATGTCTATCCAGTGCATACTGCTTTGCCCATCTGGAAAGATTTTAATCGTGCATTAAGTGCTGAACAAAAAACCTTTTCATTTGATTCATCACTTAAAGAGGTTTATGTTCATGAAAAAACAGGGCAGATCATAGCTAAAGATACTCCTGCAGCTATTCCTATTTACCTATGCTCTCGCTCTTGAATTAGGATTCGGGATATTAAGCATCCTTATATTTCCTTCCAAAGGTGTTTCCATAGATATTGTTTATGATATCTCGTACGCAAGCTTGTGGTCGAGAAGGGAGTTTTGATACACCCCAGATGATAGGTGCTAAATAGCGCCGATGACGATTTAAACGATGGTAAGCAGCCTTTTTTTGCTGTTTAACTGCTTCAAGTGTTTTTATTTCCTCGTCTACTTTCTTAAGCCCTTTGCGTAATGTGACATTAGTATTTTCTAGGTTAGACCAAGGCCGTATTTCTCCAGTAAAAATTCCAGAGAATAAATATGCTTGCCAGTTATTTTTGAATTCCTCTGTTTTCTTTGCATTTGCTTGGAGGTAATTACGATGTTCTAGAAGTCTCTTTTGAGACATGTTTATCCTATTAGCAAAGGCAATTCTTGATGCTATTTTTGTAGCGTTATCCAATTCAGTGTAAAAAGGATAAAATGGCTGTGATTTCCATTGTTTTATGCTAGCTGGATTAGAAGAGTTAAAGAACGGACAGCTGAGTTTTAATTCGATCTCTTTACCGCCATACAATGACATACCCATAAAGGTGGAGATTAATGACATTACTATAGCTTGTTTATAATTCATAATTTACTCCATTTTAATTATTTTTATTGTTAAAATTCTATAGTATCTTAAATTACTTTTAGTTTACTAATTTTATATAATATTGCAAGATGAATATATAAAAAAGGATATTATATGCAAGTTTTTTAAAAACCCCTGCGCTATATTTTCTATTTGTAACCCTTTTTTAAAGGGGGGTCGGTTTTTAGAATAAAATTTAAGGATTCTCATTGCCTTTGATTTTTACAGAAAGAATGGGTTTGTGTACCATAACAAACAAACTTATACTGGATTTTATTGCAAATTAAGCTATAATTAAGTTTATATAAAGGCATTTTTTGTTATATCCCCAATAAATGTTTGGGACAATAAAAATTGCGAACTTGATAATTTTAGGAATATCTGTTTAACCAAAATAGTGAAAGGATATTTTATGAAACGTATGAATCAACTAATTATTTTTCTTTCTTTATTTGTTCCTTGTTTTTCTCATACAATGTTGCCACCGCTGCATCAAGCAGCCTACGATGGTAACCTTGAGGAAGTACGACAGTTTCTTGGTGAAGGTGTAGATGTTAATGCTGCTCTTGTGCAGCATGGTATTACACCGTTGCATTTGGCTATCTATGATAATCATTTAGCAATAGCAGGAACTCTTATTGCTGCAGGTGCAAATGTAAATGCTGCTGATAAAGATGGTTTTCCCTTGCATTTGGCTGCAGGAAATGGTCATGAACCCATTGTAAATTTGCTTCTTGATACAGGTGCAAATGTTAATGTTGCTGATGAAAATGGTTGTACCCCACTGTATTATGCTGTCTATAATAATCATTTAGCAGTAGTAGAAACTCTTATTGCTGCAGGTGCAAAGGTTAATGCTGCTAGTGAGTATGGTTCTACGCCCTTGCATTTGGCTATCAATGATAATCATTTAGCAATAGCAGGAACTCTTATTGCTGCAGGTGCAAATGTAAATGCTGCTGACGAAGGTGGCAATACGCCTTGGCATTTTGCTGCTGCTGTAGGTTTTAATAATAAAACTTTTATAAATTATTTGCTTAAAAGAGGTGCAGATGTTAATGCTGCTAATACAAGTGGTGATACAGCATTGCATTTGTTTGCAGCAAATGGCAATGAAGCTACTGCTCGATTACTTCTTGAAAAAGGTGCAAAGGTGAATGCTGTTGATAGGTTTGGTGAAACACCCTTGCATCGGGCTACATGTTTTGGTCGTGAAGCTATTGTAATTTTGTTTCTTGAAAAAGGTGCAAATATTAATGCTACTAATAAGTACAATCAAACACCCTTGGATTTGGCTGAGCAATGTAACCATACAGCAGTAGCAACACTATTAAGGAATTGGCCTTTAAAAAATCAGCGTGAAGAAGGAGATAACAAAGAAACAGAGGAGTTTTTTGAAGAAAATTTAGCAACACCTCAGCCTACTAATAAATCTTGGTTATCTCAATTCAACAATACTTGGTTTCAAAGAGGAGCCGTAGCTACTGCAGTTGCTGGTTTAGGAGTTTTAGGATATCAACTGTTTAAACGAAGATAATGAAAGGATATTTATCATGAAACATATCAATCAAATAGTTATTTTGCTTTCTTTGTTCATTACTTGTTTATCTCATGCAATGTTGCCAGATATTCATAAAGCAGTTAAAGATGGAAATATTGATCTAGTAGGAAGACTTCTTGATGCAAGAACAGATGTTAATTTTGCTTATAAAAATGTTACGCCCTTGCATGATGCTGCAGTAAAAGGTAATGAAGCTATTGTTGGGTTGCTTCTTGAGAGAGGAGCAAATGTGGATGCTGCTGATATCTATGGTTATACGCCTTTGCATAAGGCTATAAGATATAAGAATGAAGCTATTGTTAGGTTGCTTATTGGTGGAGGTGCAAATATTAATGCTGGTAATAAACGTGATTGGACCCCCTTGCATTGCGCTGTGCTTTATAATCAAAAAGCTATTGTTAGTTTGCTTCTTGAGAAAGGTGCAGATTTAAATGCTGTTAATAAGGGTGGTTCGACACCACGGGACTTGGCTAATACGCTAGAAAAACGTGAAGAGATACAAACACTATTAATGGCTGAGTATGGATACAAAAAAGAAGCAGACAATTTTGAAGAAGATAAAGAGGTTCAACAGGAAGTTCAATCAAATAGGAATTGGCTAAATATAAATAATGTTTGGTTTCAAAGAGGAGCAGTAACTACTGCAATTGCTGGATTAAGTATTTTAGGATATCAACTGTTTAAATGATGATAATGAGAGGAATTTTACGAAACATATCAATCAAATAGTTATTTTGCTTTCTTTGTTCATTACTTGTTTATCTCATGCAATGTTAGATCTTCATCGCGCAGTTTTCGATGGAAACCTTGAGCAAGTACGACAACTTCTTGATGCAGGGGCAGAGGTAAATACTGGAAATTTGTAAAACCAAAGGGCAAAGAAATAGATGATATTAAGGTAAAATCATCCAAAATGCGACTCATTCATAAATTTGAGTTCTTATTACAGAGACTTTAGATTTTTATAAAGTGTACTATTGCCTTATTTAAAAGGGGCAAGTTATCCTCAAGTTCATTTTGTTTTATAACCGTAAGTAATGTTGGTAATAAATTCTCCATGGCCTTTGCATTATAATATTGATGAGTGGTAGCTACTGTTTCTAATGGTATAGTGATGCATGGTTTTTGAAAGAAATAAACTTCAAAGAGTGTACCAGCACCAGAACGGCAAATTATCAAATCTGCTGCTTGGTAGCAATATTCAAGCTCATCAGAATAATCAAACACAAAAGCAGGAATGTTATTTTTTGCATAGAATTCTTCTAGTACATATTGATCATGTAATAACCCTGTTTGATGAATAATTTGAATTTGTGAATGATATGCAGAATAGGATTGGATCCATTTTTTCATAACATTATTAATAAATGAAGAGCCTTGCGAACCACCGAGTATCATGATTGTGATTCGTGTTGATAAGAAAGTTAATGTTGCTAACGCTTCTTTTTTAGGTATGATTTTTGCGTTTGCAGAAAATCGAACGGGATATGCTATAGGATAACATTTGTTGGCAGGAAGATGGTTTTTTGTTTGTTCAAAACAGATATTTATACGGGATACAAGTGAGGTTAAAAAAGTGGTTGTTTTGCCTGGAACAACATTCAATTCAAACAGTTCGTATGGAATATGTAATATCCATGAAATTGCACATACAGGAATGGAAATATAACCACCCATGGCAGTAATCTTTTGAGGTCTATAGCGCACGAGATAGTAAAAACTCTTGCATAAGCTAATGATCAATTGCCACAGAAAGAGAGGATATTTATGCAATTTTTTATAAGGGAAATTTCCTAATGATATATGAATCAACCGGTCTATTATAGGTTGCTTGCTTAGCAATTTCTTATCTAATTCTGTATTGGTTGAAAGAAAAAGGATGTTAGTATCTATATTTTTTTCTTTATATTGCTGAGCAAGAGTTAGGGCAGGAATAATATGGCCACCGGATCGACCTGCAACAAAACAGACCCATGATTTCGTTTTCATGATTTCCATATTTTAGTAATTGCTTGATTAAACATTTGTTTTTTATCGATATAGTCTATTTTCTGGAGTATCTGCTTTACCATTGCCAAGCTTTTTTTATACTCATCAGACCGATAATTGATTTTAATCTGATTATGGATTTTAGAATTATGAGAATTTTGATTGAGATAGTGTTGTAATTGTTCTAGTGCTTCATGATATCGTTTTTGTTCAAAAAGCAGTTTGGTATGCTTGAATACATCTGCCTCAATATTAATTGATTTGTTCTGTTGAGAGAGCGTCCTTTGTTTTAGAATAAGTTGTAGCAAATGTTGTTCTACTTCCTTATTGCCGCCGCTTAAATTGAGATAGGTCGTAAAGGCCTTGATTGCTTCACCTAAATTACCTTGTTGTTCTTCAAGTAGTGCATAAAAAAGCCACCCTTTATCAAAATTAGGATGAATTTCTAAACATTTTTTAATTTGTTCAACTGCTTTTTCTTTCTGATTAAGATTGACGAGAATTTGACTTTTCAGAAAATAAAAAATGAAATTATTTGGTTTGTGTGGACAGTTGCTCAAGAAATTATCGATAACAATTAATGCATTTTTGGGTTCTTTACGCCGTAGATATAAATTGGCAGTATGGAATGCTATTTCTTGATCTCCTTTATACTTATTATTTGCGGTAATCAGCCGATTGGTTGCCTCGTTAATTCGTCCCGTTTTTTCGAGTGATTGAATAAATATGAGCTGGATTCCTGGATCATCTGTAATAGCCGTATTTGATTCTAATTTAGGAATAAGATTTACAATTTGTTGGAATTTTCCAATATCACGCAATAGGTGAATATATCCTTTGTATGTATGAATAGAGGATTGATTACTTAAAAAAATAGCATCGTACCACTTTTGTGCTTCGTTAAATTTACCGCCTGCATGATTATAGTTTGCCCAGATATAGCGATGAAGATTTTGTATAACTTTATCTGCAGGTTTTAAATGATGTTGCAAGAATAGTATAGAAGTGAACAATAGATATAAAAATTTTTTGGTTATCTGCTTCATTTATTTTCTCCATGACAACGCTTAAGAAACTGTTCTAATGCCTTACACAGTTGTGGATCCTTGATGTATGCAAGAGCTTGTTTTTGCTTTGTTGTTAGATGAATTTCTTTGAGAGCTGTTTTGTATTTTGTTTTTCGTTTCCACTTTGAATATTTATCTATTGAAGCTCCTGCCTTTTTAAAGTATATCTGCTTGATGCGTGGCTTATCTAGATTTTGATTGATTGTTTTAATAAGAAGTGGAGAAAGCAGATAAAGCTCTTGTAGCCAACATGAGTTGGAGGCGCTCAGTACCACTGCATTGTCTAAAATTTTTTCGATCCGAATTTTGGTGCTCAAAGGTCCCATTATAGTATCCCAATTACGCAGCAAGTTATATTTCCATATTTCTTTTGCTTTAAATACGGTAGATATAAGATCTTTTATAACTCTTGTCATTACTTTTTTCTCTGTAGAGGTTAAGTGTCAAAAAGTATGTGTATAGAGTTACATTATAAATGAGGTACCATACTTTGTCGTTCGAATTTTAATAACGATTACTTTTTGAGAGAAAAGGTAAGTGAGACGAGAACGGTTCAGCCGTTAGTCTGTTTTGAGTTTTTTGATTGTATTTCTGTTTGGATAAGAGGATTACTCAAAGACCCTTATTGTTTGTGGTAAGGGTTGGTCCTCAATAATAGTTGGCATTTGTATAATAGGTTTTTTCTCACTAATTGGTTTTTCTTTTACTTCTTTTTTGGGAAGATTTTCTTTTGGTTTGGCTAACTGCCATTTTCCCTCCTCATTTTTTTTAAGAAACCAGTTATTCGCAATTTTCCAGTTCGTTTGAATAGGCTGCAAATGTAAAAATGATAGTAGATTGTTTAAAGAGTAATAGGTTTCATTTAATACCTCAAAATTAAAAATTTTATCTTCTGGTGTAATCTTAATAAATTTAACCTCTAATTTATCATTAAATGCAGGATCAGCAAATGAAATGCAAAGATAAAATTTTCCTAGATATCGGTGTTTTATCTTTCCGTTTTCCGCTAGTTTTGTTAATGAGAAATTATTTAAAGGAGGAACAGTTCCATTTTTTAAAGTTGCGAAAAATCTTATAAAAATGGGTTTGTTAGATTTGTTCTCTAATTTAAATTGTTCCCCATTTAAATAGGTACAAGCTAATAAGAAAGCTATTGAACTTAACGTGAGTATTTTTTTCAGCATGGTTGGCCCCCTTTAACTTATGATTCATTTTTTTATCTTATCCATCTTTAATCTATGAAAGGCAACTCGACAACTGCTTACCTTTACATTACTCTGTTTCGTTGAGTGATTTATCATCTTATCAAACTGCATCCCATTCCCTTTCAAAACATAGCAAATATCCCTCAAAAATGCAATAAATAGTTTGCAAAATTTCCCAAATTTTGGCTTTTTTGCAATTTTTTAATAAAAGGGTAACGGGTATGGGGCTTGAAATGGCATAAAAACCTAGATTAAAAGGCCTTAAATTATCAGGAGGAAGCACATTTTTTGGTAATTGTCCTTCCATCAACTTTATTTCAAGCTGCGTATGCTTCTTAAATAGCATTATTTTGTCTTATTGTCATTTGCGGGAGGATGGTTTTTCATTGGAAAACCATCTATAACTCGAAATAAAGCCTATTGGAAATGAAGGAATTTAAAGAACTATTGATTTTCTTGGCCCTTGAAGAGTAAAATTTAAAATAAGGGTTTGAAGTAGAATGTATTTCCTTTAAAGGAGGTCCTAATGAAGTATAAATTAAATCTATTCTTACAGGGAGCCCTTTTCCTGCTGACTACGGGTTTTCTTGTTGATCCTGGGTTCTATGGCCAAAAGGCGGTGAGGCCAGAAGAAGAAGTGGTAAAAACTGAACGAAAGATAAAAAAAGCAAAGAAAAAAACAGCTGCGTTCAATCCTACATTTGTTCAAGATGGAGATATTGATTATATAAAACTGGCCAGCAAGGGTGGATTGTGCGGCGGAGTAACTCTTAAACCAAAAAAGGCTCTTCCAGCAGGGCAGCAAATTGTATTACAAGCATTCCATTATAAAGGAGAAAAAGAAGGTGAAGGTTTTGGCAAAAAGAAAACAGGAGAATATCGACCAACTTTTCCATGGAGTATACGAGCCAAGTATGATTGGGCCGGACTTCGGCCATCATCTCACTATAGAATCTATTGCTATGCTGAATATAAAGGTGTTTTAACTCCCCTCAAGTGCTCTGAATATATTAAACTTGAAGGAATAAAACATAACGTACCTTGTATTTTTGGAGGTGCCTCAAGAAGGATGGGCTTGCATTGGGAATCTGCAAAATATAAACCGTTTAAGATGAATAAAGGATGAGGTTTCAAATAATAAGACAAGTTTGATTCTGAATTTAAAAAAGAAGAAAGAAAAGTTTATTTGAGCTTTCCTTTCTTCTTTGTATGTCATCTTTTGATATCATATTGATTGTTTACTCCTATTCTCTTTTTATGGTATTACTTAAACCGTAGTTTATTTTATAAATAATGCTTTCTGAAGGCCTCTATGGTTGATGATTTTGAGATTATACCGCATACAGCTGATCTAAAAATTCGTGTGTATGGGCATACCTTGGCCGAATTTTTTCTCAATGCGGTTGTTGGTATGTTTCAGAGTATTGGTCCAAAAGCTTCCGATTGTAAAATAGAAGATGGTAGACGTATCTGCCGTGAATTACCAGAACATCATGAAGTTGAAGTGAAATCATTTGATTTAAACTCTCTTTTAGTCGATTTTTTATCAGAAGCATTATATCTTTCTGACGTGCATGATGAGGCCTATCTTAATGCCACTATTTATGATATTAATGAAAAGCATGTCAAAGCAACACTTCGTGGAGTTAAAATTACTGGTTTTGAGATTGAAATCAAGGCAGTGACATATCACGATCTTGAGATTAAGCGAGTTGATGACATCTGGCAGGCCGACATAGTATTCGATGTTTAGGAATTCTAAAGGTAAAATATGGTCAAAAAAGAAATTACACGCGAAGATCTTGTTCAGATAAATGAATATGTTTACGAAATTCCGAAATCATTTCGTCCTGATATGCATGTTCCTGCCCAAGTTTATATGAATGAGAGCATGATGGATGACATTATTGGTGATCGTTCATTAGAGCAATTAGTGAATATAGCAACTCTTCCGGGAATTAAAAAATATGCCCTTGCTATGCCAGATATTCACCAAGGGTATGGGTTTCCTATTGGTGGTGTTGCAGCTACAGCAGTTGATGAAGGAGGTGTTATTTCACCAGGTGGTATTGGGTATGATATAAATTGCGGAGTACGTTTGTTGTCCACTGGTATGAAGGAAATAGAACTTCGTCCATATATGCAAAAATTAGCGACCGCCTGCTATCATGCAGTGCCCTCTGGTGTAGGACGTGGTGGCATGCTCAAACTTTCACTCGATGAACTTGATAAAGTGTTAAAAAAAGGTGCTGCTTATATGGTTACGCAGGGGTATGGTATTGAAGATGATCTTGAATATTGTGAAGAACGTGGCTGCATGCGTAATGCTGATTCCGGATTGATTTCAGATCGCGCAAAAAAACGTGGTAGTGATCAATTGGGGACATTAGGTGCGGGTAATCATTTTCTAGAAATTCAGAAGGTTGATGAGATTTATGATTCAAAAGTAGCGCAAACTTTTGGATTGAGCCGAGATTTGGTTACTGTTATGATCCATTGTGGATCACGTGGTCTTGGCCATCAAATTTGCACTGATTATGTTCGACGTTTTATGGGTAAGCTTGCTGATTATGGTATTGAACTTCCCGATCGTGAATTAGTATGTGCTCCGTTTAAATCTAACGATGGTACGGATTATTTTAATGCTATGGCGGCTGCTGCAAATTTTGGTTGGGCCAATCGTCATTTGATTGGACATGAAGTGCGCAATGTATTCAAAAAGGTTGTGGGGAAGGAAGTTTTGTTGACAACGGTTTATGATATCTCACACAATATAGGAAAAGTTGAAAAACATTTGATCAATGATCGAGAAATAGAATTGCTTGTACATCGTAAAGGAGCAACACGCTCTTTTGGGCCAGGACGACCTGAAATTCCAGCACGGTATCGGAATGTTGGTCAACCAGTACTTATTCCTGGAACTATGGGAACTGCATCTTATATATTAGTTGGGGCTGAAACAAGCATGGAAAAAACATTTGGAACTACCTGTCATGGAGCTGGCAGACGATTATCGCGAGCGAAAGCAAAAAAGACAGTGAGAGGTTCGCAGTTGCGTGAACGTTTAGAGCAAAAAGGAATTATTATTCGCTGTGAGTCTGATGCTGGGTTAGCTGAGGAGGCACCAATTGCCTATAAAGATGTTGATAATGTGGTTAGTGTGGTTGATGGAGCAGGATTAGCTAAAAAAGTTGCTCGGGTTATACCATTGGCAGTTATTAAGGGTTGATTGTGATTGGCTAACCTTTTTTTTGAGGAGGATTCTGATGAAATTGTGGCTAAGCATGTGCTTGTTAATAATGATGGGTCAAATAGTCGGTATGGAAGGGTTAAATGTTTCCCAAATTAAAAAAATGCCGGGTATAGAGGGAGAAGATGAACTTACACAGTGTAAAAGACAGCTCGAACAAGTATGCAAGGGGTTGAGTACAGCATTAAAGAAAAGAAAACAGGCTGAGCAATGGACAACAGAAAGATTACCGGAGCAACTTTGTGCGCTTTCCTTTTTAGTGGGAGCTGGATGTGCTGAATTGAGGCAAGATTTTCAGCGGCAGTATGATCTTCAACAGCCTGCAACAAAAAGAAGAGCTTCTTCGTTGCCGTCAATTCAAAAATGATAAAGATAAAAGAAAAGAATAATCTTCTAATAATGAGAAAATGAGATTTTATCGGTATAAAAATCGATGATAAATATCTAGAAATGCTTGTATGAGTAATGGGGATATCTATCCAAGATACAGGAGGATATAGAAATAAAAAATGATGAAGCTAGATAGGATAAAAAGACTTTTTATCGCTATTGAAATACCACCTTCTGTTATAAAAGAAGTGAAACGAATTCAACAATTTTTAAAGAAGGAAGAGGTTTTTCATGGGCGGTATGTTGATCCTAACAAAGCGCATATTACCTTAAAGTTTTTAGGTGATGTTGAAGAATCGAAGATACCGATGATTCAGAAAAGATTGCATACTATTAAACACCAACAAATGCGGGCACATCTTGGCAACCTTGATCTGTTTAAATCGGGAGATACTAATGCGGTCAGAGTTATTTTTCTTTCAATTGTTAGTCCTGAATTAGCAGAGATTGCAAAATGGATTGATGATGCCTTAACTGGTTTGATTGCTCATGAAAGTCGTATCTTTACGCCTCATTTGACTATTGCGCGGGTTAAAGAAATTGCTGATTATGATATTTTGGCTGATATACTCGATCAGTTTAATGTAGAACCAATTACATTTGATATAACTTCATTTGTGCTTAAACAATCAAAGCTTTCTTCAGATGGGCCGATCTATATTGATATTGAGTGCTATAAATTAGCATAATAAAATGTATTTTTAGCCCTTTTAGATGTTCAAAGTGGTCAAAACAGTTTAATTACGGGAGTGAGATATTATCGAGTAGGCTTGGAGTACCGCCTTGTCCACTGTGAACATATTGAATTCCATACCCAAAATTAAGGTTATTTGCATAAGCGCGATTACTTGCGATCAGATTTTCAAAGCTGTTTTCACCTTCGATGCCAGCGCTCCTAAAGCCGCCATGTATAGCATGTGCTAGGCAGTTTTGAATAATACAATCAGTTGGATAGAGAAATGCTTGAAAGCCTTCAAAAAATCCTTGATTGCTATTGTTGTCACCGCCTACTGCAAGATAGCTGCCAGCAGAGGACCAATCAATTGAATGAACCTCAGAAGTAGCAACATAGGTTTTCGTTTG
>SOKE01000016.1 GCA_004375875.1 Candidatus Babelota bacterium | reverse complement strand
TGTTCCTAATACGCGTGGGAGTGGTGGAGGTATTCTTCAGCAAGATGGCCTTTTAGTGCAGAATAAAATTCAATACTTGCTTAATCAACTTGATTTGACCGAGCGTAATTCGGCTGAGCAATTCTTTAAAGATCATTGCATATGTTTTTGTCTGTCAGATTATGTAGCCGGTGTTGGTGATTTAGATACAGAAATTTATGTTGGCTACGAACGTGATCATTGCTATTTAGATGGTATCTTTGGGGTACGATTTCCAACAGGTAAAAAGCCAGATGATGCAAGAAGAATTTACTATCAAGCACTGGGCAATAAAGGTCATTTTGAGATTAAGGCTGCACTTGAAGGTGGCTGGGATCCCTGTGATTTTTTTGCTGTTCGTTGTTATCTTTCATATTCATATGTAATAGGAGCAGAAGAATGCCGTGCTCCATCGTTTAAATGTGCAACTATTAGAAATATTCCAGTTGGCCCTCCAATTCAAGCAGATGTAAAATGGGATTATTTTCTCGGTAATATTGATTTGGGGTTGTATCATCCAGATAATCCAAACCTTGGTTTCACAGTTGGCTATGAACTGTATGCAAAGAGAAATGATCGAGTTTGTTTAACTCCAATGGCAAAAGATTTCTTCGATAATATTGCCCAGCTTGACAACTGTATTTTGGAATGTAATACAAATACGATGACCCATAAAATTCGTGGTGAGATATTTAATCGTCTTGGGTATTGTGAATTCTTTGGTGGTGGTTCTTGGATTTTTGCAGGAAGAAATGCATTGAAGGAAACTGAATTGCATATTGGTGTGTCGATTTATTTCTAAGGTAATGTGATGTAAATCCTATATAAAAAGGAGAAGAAGGTATGAGAGCTATATTTTCGAGAAAATGGGTAAAATCAGGAATGATTGCAGGTCTGTTTTTTCTGAGCACTGTAACTGTGCTTGAGGAAAGTCAGATCGAAACATGCAGTTTTAGGATTGAAAATTTGGCTTATGGTGAAAAAGTACAGTTTTTAAAGCAGTTGGAAGGAATTAAACACCTGCTTGAAAACATGCTAGAGGACGATGCAATGCGTGCGTCACGTCCAGATTCTCCTTCTTATGGAAATCAAACGAATCCGGTTCCTCCTCCTTCTTCGTCTATTAATTCCGTCTTGTTAGAGCAAATTCGTTGTATTGTTTGCCTCATCAAGTCATTGCTGGAGACGATGGATTCAAAACTAGACAATCTTACAATTTCCTGCGATTTAAGTGTTGTCTGTGATTTAAGTACAATTGAATCGAAGGTAGATGATATAATAGAGACGGTAGAAACAATAGAATCTAAGATAGACAATCTCACAATTTCCTGCGATTTAAGTACAATTGAATCGAAGGTAGATGAAGTTATAGAAATTGTAGGGACAATAGAAAGCAAAGTCTTTGCCCAGAATGAAGAGATTTTAACAATTGATTCAAAGATAGACGAAGTTATTTGGAGAGAGATAACAATAGAATCTAAGATAGACAATCTTACAGTTGTTTGCGATTTAAGTACAATTGAATCGAAGATAGATGTAATAGAATCTGAAGTAGATCGAATTGAATCAAAAATTGGTGAACCATGGGATACTCTAGCTTTTGACTTACTTCCGTCTAATACACAAGAGACGAATGATGCTACTTACTCAGTTATTGAATGGTTGAAAGCAATTTACTATCAGGTATACAATGTACCATAAAGTTTAGATCCTATTAAAGCTTCGAATTAGTAAAAAAAGCAAGAGAGAAGAGCTACCCATATGGTAGCTCTTTTTTGGTCAAATTAGTTTTTATGCTATACTGTAAGTATTATCAGATGATTTTTATAGTAGGAAATCTAAGTTAAAGATTTTATAAAGGCAAGCATGAGTAATAAAAAATTTTATGTAACAACACCTATTTATTATGTTACGGCACGGCCACATCTCGGATCGCTTTACTCAACAGTGCTTGCCGATGTTTGTGCTCGTTGGAACAAATTACAAGGTAAAAAAACATTTTTTTTGACTGGTACTGATGAGCACGGTCAAAAGGTTGCTCAGGCTGCAAAAGAAGCTGGTAAAGAGCCAAAGGTGTTTGTTGATAGTTTTATTGATGTATATAAAAAAATTTGGCGTGATTATGAGCTTTCCTATAATGATTTTATTCGTACCACAGATTCACGGCACGAAGATGCAGTACAAGCATGGATAAAAAAAGTTCAGAAAACTGGAGATATTTATAAGGCATATTATGAAGGGTGGTATTGCATTCATTGTGAAGCATATTTAACTGAAACTGATTATGATAGAAGCCTTACTTATAAACCTGATCAAGGGCCTGCTTGTCCATTATGTAAACGTCCAACATCTTTTACCTCCGAAGAGGCTTATTTCTTTAAGCTTTCAGCATATCAAGATAAATTACTGAAATTTTACAAAGAAAATCCTGATTTTATAACGCCACGTGAACGATTCCAAGAAGTTATTAGTTTTGTTAAAGCAGGATTGAAAGATTTAAGTATTTCTCGCACAACTGTTAAATGGGGTATTCCTTTTCCTAATGATCCTTCTCATACGTGTTATGTATGGGTTGATGCGCTTATCAACTATATCAGTGCTATTGGGTATGGTCAGTCAAATAAAAAAAAAGAATTCGATTTTTGGTGGCCAGCTGATCTGCATATTTTGGGGAAGGATATTGTTCGCTTTCATGCAGTCTATTGGCCAGCTTTTTTAATGTCTGCTAATCTTAAATTGCCGAAACAGTTACTTGTGCATGGATGGATTACCATTTGTGGTAAAAAAATGTCAAAATCACTTGCAAATATTGTTGATCCAGAAATTTTATATGAAAAATATGGTGCTGAACCTATTCGTTACTATTTGCTACGACAAATTCCGGTGACTCAAGATGGTGATTTTTGTCTTGAAGATTTGGAACAACGAATAACTTCCGATTTAGCTAATGATCTTGGTAATTTAGTTAATCGCATGCTCATGCTGGCGCAAAAAAATAATGTTTCAACTATAGCTGTACAAACTAATTGGTCTGAAGCGGCACTTAAACTTCGTGAAGAAGCATGGAATATGATAGACGATGTAGAAAAATATATGGAAGATTATCTATTTCATATGGCTTTAGCTCGGATATGGAAATTTATTGCTCACGTTAATGCATATTTTCATGCACAAGAACCGTGGAAATTGGCAAAGAAGGATCTAGGCCAATTTATTGAGGTGCTTTCGGCAACGTGTCACAGCTTACATACGATTGCGTTTTTACTTTGGCCAACAATGCCAAGCAAGATGGAAGAGTTAATTTCAGCTCTTGGGTTTTCTTTTGATGTTGAGCATAATATTATTACAAATTTAAAGCTGAATCGATGGACAGAGGAATTTAAGCTCACGTTTATACCAGCCTTATTTGAAAAGGTAATATTGGAATCAAAAGAGAAACAAGGAAGCAGAGAATGTACTCAACAAGGTTCTGCAAAAGAGCAAGAGAGTACAATTCCAATTGATGTAGCGGCACAAATTGAATTGCGTGTAGGAACAATTGAAAATTGTGAAGAAATTCCAAAATCAGATAAGTTGCTCAAATTAACGGTCAATTTTGGTCCTAAAGGGGTGCGTACCGTCCTTGCAGGTGTGAAAAAATGGTATCAACCTGATGATTTGATTGGTAAACAAGCAGTGTTTATTTACAATCTCAAGCCTCGTAAAATGCTCGGCATGGAATCACACGGTATGATGCTTTTTGCTGAATCAGAAAAAGGTCGCTTAGAATATATTACACCAACAACATCGGTACCCGACGGTACAAAATTGCGATAATGTGCACTATACTTTAATGTTTTTTATCTGTTGAAATTAAAGTGTTTAATGACATCATGCGGTAGCTTCTTCTTTTTCTATTTTGTAAGGACATGTTTTGTTATGACAGAAAAGAGTAATTTTTCCGTCTTTTGCTACTTTTTTTACGAGAAATGGTGATTGGCATAATGGACACGGTGTTTCTTCAATATCACCGAAAACAGCAAACTTACACTCTGGGTATTGATCGCATCCCCAAAAAATACCTCCGCGCCAGCGACGTTTAATAATGTTTCCTTTTTTGCATTTTAGACATTTAAAGCTTGCTTTTTCTCGATGAATGTACGTGCATTTTGGATAGCCTGAGCAAGCGATAAATGGACCGAATTTTCCAACTACTTGTCTCAATTGTCTTCCACATTCTGGACATTTTTCCTCAAGGAGTATAGGCCCTTCTGGTTGAATAAGCTGTATTTTTCCTGTTTCATCACGTTTAAAGTTGGATGTAAAAGTACAATCTGGGTAGTTCATGCAACCAAGAAATTCTCCCATTTTTCCGAATCGAATAACTAATTTTGTTTTTTTGCATTTTGGGCAAAGAATGTCGGTTGTTTCAACATGCTTTTTGCCAACGCCAATTGATTTTTTGAAATCAGATAAATCCTTTTTGAATGCTTTGTAAAATTCACGCAAAAGAGTATCTCGTTCGAGATCACCTTGTGCAATTTTATCAAGTTCTTCTTCCATATGCGCTGTGAACTTAACATTTATGATGTCTGGCAAGTGTTTTACTAACAATTTAGTGACTGTCATACCAAGCTCAGTTGGTGTAAATCGTTTTTTATTATCAAGTGTAGTATAAGAGCGCGCTTGGATTGTATTTAAAATTGTAGCATACGTGCTTGGACGGCCAATGCCTTCTTTTTCAAGTTCCTTAATCAGGGATGCTTCTGTGTAGCGCGGTGGTGGTTGTGTAAAATGTTGCTTTGGGAGAACTTTTGTGAGATCTACAGGTTCTTTTGCTTTGAGATCTTTTGGGATAATAACCTTTTTTTCTTTTTCTTCTTCCTCGTCAATAATGCCATAAACTTTCAAAAAACCATCAAAAAGCAATGTAGAACCAGTTACTTTAAATATAAATTGTCCACCCTTAAGCACTACTTGACGTTGTGCATATTGAGCTGATTTCATTTGTGAAGCCACAAATCGTTGCCAAATAAGCGTGTATACTTTTGCTGCATCCGGTGGTAAATATTTTTTTACCTTTTCAGGTGTTAAAGTTACATCGATAGGACGAATAGCTTCGTGTGCATCTTGTGTCTTGCCTTTCTTCTTAGCATATATATTAGCATGTGGTGGTAAATATTCTTTACTGTAACTCTTAGAAATAAACGAACGTGCTTGCTTTAGAGCTGTTTCAGATATACGCAATGAATCAGTTCGCATGTATGTAATTAATGCGATTGGTACTTTTTGATCATCGAGTGGTATTCCTTCATAGAGTTGTTGCGCCAACTGCATTGTTTTTCTAACTGGCATACCAAGACGATTAAAGGCAGATTGTTGCAGGGTACTCGTCATAAATGGTGGTAAAGGATTTTTGGTGCGTGTCTTGTCAGTTATAGAATCGACAATATAGCTCTGTTTTTTTAATTGATTGAGTATATTATCAGCTTCTTTTTTATTTTTTATGTCAATTTTTTTCTTACCGATATGTGTTAGAGAAGCTTCAAGTTGATCGCTATTTCGGGCAAATAATCCATTGATTGTCCAATATTCTTGTGGCTTGAAAATTCTGATGGACTCTTCACGTTCACAGATAAGGCGTAGTGTTACCGATTGAACACGACCAGCTGAAAGACCTTTAGCAATTTTTTGCCATAAAATAGGTGAGACTTCATATCCAACCCACCGATCAAGTACGCGACGAGCTTGTTGAGCGCGTACCCTTTGTATATCAATATTTGAAGGATTTTTAATTGCCTCAATCACGGCAGGCTTGGTTATTTCATTAAACATTATGCGGTAGATTTTACCCGGTTCTTTAACGACATTTTTTATTTCCTGGTCAATATGCCATGCGATAATCTCCCCTTCACGATCAGGATCGGGCGCAAGATAGATTTCATCGGCCGTTTCTGCTTCTTTACGAATATTGGCAATGATATCATCTTTATTTTCGATAGTTACATAGTCAATATCAATGGTACCATTCATAGTAATACCTAACTCTTTGATAGGTAAATCCTTGATATGGCCCATAGTTGAGATAATTTTATACTCTTTGCCCAGAAATTTGCTGATTGTTCGTGTTTTTGCGGGTGACTCTACAATTATCAGTTTCTTCATAGTATCTATTTGCTTCTTTAATTAACCTTTATATCCACCATTTTTATAAAAAGTAATGCATTTTTTTATAAGGTCAAATTCATGACGTTTATTTCTTTTTATAGGATATATAAAAAATTTTCTAAATGTCAAATAATTTAAGGCGATCTGAGGTTTTATAGCCATATTTACTGATTTTGAAGTTGTTTCCTGACATCATTAAAAATAAGTGATCAAAGGTCAATTTAGGCAGATGTTAGGCTTTCCAATTTTGCATGCCATTTATTTTTAGGGTAGGATGGTTATATAACTGATTGTCCAAGGAATAAGGAGAGAATCATGCATCAATTATTAGAATCATGGAAAGAGTCGCTGCTGTTTTTTAAGCCAGTCCATTTTAAATTTTTTTTGTTGAATACATTCAAAACTGCTTTTGAAACGTATAAATTATTATTCCGCTATTTTTGGTGGCTGGTGCTTATTTATGTAATGGTTGCCTATTATTATGTATATCCTATCCATGCGTATTATCATGCATATCCTATTTATTTGCATGCTAAAAATTATCTTATCAATTGGATAGTCGAACTGTTTTTTGTTTTTGTTGTTTTTTTAGCCGCACGTCCTTCAGCGACAAAGAAAAATTTTGCTTATTTTATACAGCGCATAGTTTATTTTGTGCCGTTTTTTGTGTGGGGAATTATCGTTTCTTTTTTTATGCTTTTTGCCAGGCATACGGGTGCTAACTTTAGTGGGCCAATGGGGATACTTATAGGAGCGATATTTTATTCTCTTGGTGGTGCTATTGCTGGGTTAGTATTTTTTTGGATACTTTTGGGAGAGTTTTTAAAGTATATTGATGCTTTTATTTTTATTGATTTGGTAATAGTAGGATTAATGACCATATGGCTCTTTCCTTTGATAATATTTTTTATTTTATTCTTACTTGATTCAGGAAAATACCATTTCAAGACGAGCTTTTTTTCGGCTATGCGAGCATTAAAAATGACTTGGTATAATTATCCTTTTTGTTTTATCATGCATATGTTTCTTGTTGTCATAGGAGCTTTTTTTAATTTAATTATTAGATATCTCTTATCATATAGCATGGCGATAACTGTTCATAATCTTGGCATTATATTATTATCGCCTATTGCTATTTGTCTGTTTACTAACTTTTATGGTAAACGAGTAAAGGAACAATATAAGATCTATTTTGAAGAAAGTCTTTCGATGTGGGAATAAGTAGTTTTTAGAAGGAGAGATTGTTATGTATTTATTACAATCTTGGAAAGAATCATTGCTCATTTTTAAACCGACAAATTTTAAGCTTTTTTTCTTAGTTACGGTCAAATCTATTTGGGAAACATACAAGATATTATTCCGCTATTTTTGGTGGCTGATTTTAGTATTATTAACAGTGCCATTTCATCGGACTGCTCTTGGTCTGCTGATAATGTATATGGGCCCTTTATTGTTTACTTATATTGTGGTGTTAATTGTGCGATCTTCTGTTTCCTTAAAAAATTGGGGATATTTTGGAAAATACATTTTATCTTATTACATTATCCCTTTTTTGGTTATAGTACTTGCATTTTTTAGTTATTATTCACGTATTTTATTTAATCGACCTAGTGGTTTAACCCCTTTTATATCATTTTCACAGATAATTACTTTTGTTTTTTCTGTTCCTATTCAATATATACTTTCTGATCTCAGTCGATTCAACCAGGTAGAATTATCTATTTTTTTTCAACTATTGATTTCTCCTTTTGTTGTCTTATTTACTCTTTTTTATTTAGATTCTGATAAGGGTTTTCGATCAATTATGCTTTCATTGATACGCTCGATAAAGATGATTATATTCAATTATCCTGCTTATTTTATTATGTACTCTGTTATTTTCTTATTTTTAAACCTATTTTGGAATATTTTATTTAAATATCTTTTTGTTGAACTTGCGTGGAACATATGTTTTTATTCAACTATTTTTTTAATTCCCATTCCAATTTGCATCTTTACAAATCTTTATATAAAACAAGTACATGAGCAGTTTTCCCTCTATTTTGGCGGTAAACCATCAGAAAAATAAGGAGAATAAATGCTGCTTATTTTATTACGATTATTACGATCGCTTCTCTCATACCTGCTCGCTGCGATTATTCTCATTATTTTTGCAATACCAGGAACATTCTTTTTGTTGTTGCCGGAGCGATGGCGCTTCAGTAGTCGATTATTTTATTGGTGGATTCATATTACATATATTGCCTTGCTGAAAAGTACTTTTTTATCAATAACCGTTCGCGGAGCAGAAAATATTCCTAAGAAACCGGTGATTATTGTGGCAAATCATCAGTCAGTCCTTGATGTTCCTTTGGTAGGAGTGCTTGTTGGTGGTTTTCCTCATATTTGGCTTGCTTGGGTTGCTTTGTATAAATGGTTTGCTTTAGGATTATTGATCCGACGTTTATCTATTCCTATTGATGTTTCTTCTTTGCAAAAAGCTGTCAGTTCATTGCGCAAAGCAGTTGATACGTTACAGAAATATAAAGCCCATGCAATGGTATTTCCTGAAGGACAGCGTAATACTGATGGGAAAGTACATGAATTTTTTAGCGGCTTTGTACTACTAGCGCGAAAGACAGGGCGTCCAGTTATTCCAGTTAGAATTTTCAATATCAATAAAGTGTATCCCCCTGGCTCTTTTCTAGCATATTGGTATCCTATTTATGTGGTCGTTGGTAAGCCAATGTACCTGCAAGAAGGTGAGAGCGATGAAGTATTTAAAAATCGAGTATATCAATGGTTTCTTGAACAAACTGAGAGGTGATAGTGGAATTTATGTTCCGCTTTGCTTATCCATTTGTACTTTATCTGTTTTTGCCAAGTCTTATTATTTTGGCATTTATCCGTTTGCGTTGGGCAAGGCAGGCTCGCTATCGCTATTCGCTTGCCTCAGAATTCAAGCAGTCTGGACTTGCATCTAATCATCCATATAAGAAAATTTTATTTGTTTTGCGAATGCTTTCTTTGCTTGGTATAGCTTTCTTAATTGCACGTCCTCAACTGGTTGATTTGCAATCCAAAGTTAAAGTGGAAGGTATCAATATAATTTTAACACTGGATATTTCTGGAAGTATGCATCTGCAGGATGATGAGAATGATAATCGTTCTCGTATAAATGTTGCCAAAGAGGAAGCAATTCGTTTTATCAATAAACGGGATAATGATGCAATTGGACTTGTACTTTTTGCGAATGATGCGATATCACGGTGTCCGCTTACGCTTGATAAAAAGATCCTAAACAGCATTATTGAAGAGGTAGATATTGGAACAATTAATCCTGATGGGACATTACTTGCGCGAGGTCTCATTACCGCGATTAATCGCTTACGCAAAACAAAAGCGAATGCACGGAGTAATATTATTATTTTGCTTACTGATGGTACTCCAAGTGAGGGGGATCTGGATCCAACTGTTGCAATTGAAGTTGCCAAACAGCTTGGAATAAAGATATATACAGTTGGTATTGGAAGTGACACAGACAAAGTATTTATGCATCCTTTCTATGGTATTGTGGCATATCCTAAAGTTAATAAAGAATTACTCAGTAACATAGCAAAAGAAACGGGAGGGAAATTCTTTTTAGCAAACAATCCACAAGATATGCGTGCTATTTATGACACTATCGATCAACTTGAAAAAATTGAGCAAGAGATGCCTTTATTTTCTCATTATTATGATATTTTTATGCCATTTTTGTGGTTTGTATTTATATTACTTGTACTTGAATTATTTTTGTCATCATTGATTTGGTTTGGTATATGAAGATTGAGTTGTTAGGAATAATTTGGATAGCAGCTGAAAATTTGTTGTTGCTTCCGGTAATTATTGCACTTCTATTGTTTATTGTGAGGTATGTCTGGCGTACTATAACAGTACAAAAAATTTTGGCTGCTTCTTCTTGGTGGCAAGAGTTATTGCCTCATTTTTCTCGGGTGCGTACAATTGGTAAAGCCTTTTTATTTTCCGTAGGGTTAATTGCATTATTTTTTGCACTGTTACGTCCTGCCACGCGTAAAAAAGAGATACCTATTGCTCAAGAGGGTCGGGACCTATTTATTGCACTTGATATTTCACGTAGTATGCTTGCGACAGATTGTGAATCTAATCGTTTAGCATGTGCGAAAGAAAAAATTCGCCGCCTTTTTTCAATGTTTTCCTGTGAGCGAGTTGGCTTGATTCTTTTTTCGGGCTCGGCGCTTGTACAGTGTCCGCTTACTACCGATTATCCAGCTTTTTTTATGTTTCTGGATCAAGTGGATGTTGAGACTATTTCATCTGGTACAACTGCTATTGATCAAGCAATACGTAAAGCATTAGAAGTTTTTGCTACAACTCCAGAAAAGAAGACAAAATTGTTTGTTCTTTTTACTGATGGAGAAGATTTTTCAAGCAATTTAGCAGGAATCAAACAGAAGGCAATAGAAATGGGATTGAATATTTTTACGTTAGGTGTAGGTACTCCGGATGGGGCACCAATTCCATTGTACGATGAATCAGGTAAGCAAATTGGTCATCAATTGGATAAGCAGGGTAAAGTGGTAATATCCCGTTTAAATGAAGGAATCTTGCATGCTTTGGCTCATGATTCAGGAGGGATTTATTTTCGTTGTAACAAAGATGATAATGAATTGAAAAGCTTGGTTGGTAAGATAGAAGCATTTGAAAAAGAAAAATTTGATGATAAAAAGATGGAAATGCTTGATGAACAATATCCATACTTCCTATTGATAAGTTTTATCTGTTTTGCTCTTGAGTGGATCATATGAATCGATATTTTATGTTTAATTTAATTGTTGTAATAATTGCGTGCCAGACCATGAATGGTATTTCTTGGTTTGGTTATGATCGAGCTGTACATGCAGCACAACATGGTGACTGGCAGCAGGCTATGCAGTTGTTGAAGAAAAAGTTAGTTGATGCGCCAGACAAGGCAGACCTGCTTTATGATGCAGGTGTTGCTTCTTTTAAAATCGGTGAAATAGATAAGGCTCATGCTTATTTTAAACATGCTGCTGAACATAATGAAGAAGATAATCTGCTTACAGAGTGTTCCTATTTTAATCTTGGTAATTGCTGTGTGGAGCAAGAAAAATTAGAAGAAGCTATTTCAGCATATGAAAAAGTTCTTGAAATTAATCCTGCTAACGAACGTGCTCAACATAATTTGGGAATTGTAAAAGAGATGCTTAAACAGAAGCAACAAGAGCAAAAACAACAGGAGCAGCAGAAACAACAAAAGGAACGTGATAAGAAGCAGCAACAAGAAAAACAACAGAAAGAAAATCAAGAGCAACAGCGGGAGAATAAAGAAAATAAAGAAGAGCAACAAGAGAATCAGCAATCATCAGCTGACAAAAAAAATAATCGTGAAGAACAGGAAAAGAATGGGGATGAACAAGAATCGGGACAATCGAAATCCAATCAAGAGCAGGAGAACGAAAAGGAAAAGGAAGAGAAGGAAAGAAAAGGGCAAGAGCAGCAAAATCAAAATCAAGAAACATCTGAGCAACAAGAAGAGCAGTCTAACCAAGGTTCGGAACAAACTCAAGAACTGAAACGTAAAGAACAAAAACAAAGTAATCAAGATGGAGAGCAGGAAAAAAAATCGGAGAAGAAAAAACGGAATCAAGAACAGAACCAGCATGGTGAGCAGGGAGAAAAGGAAGAACAGAAGCAGGAGACTGAGCAACAGGGGCAGGGGCCAGAGGCTACACAACCACGTGCTAAGCAGGAAGAAATGCAGCAAAAAGGAGGAATGAATGAACAGCAGGATAAAAGTAATCAAAAGGATGAAGCTATGCAAGAAGTGCCTTTGGCACAGGCTCCAGATGCGGAAAATGATGGATATGATAAACTGGATGCATGGTTAGCATCAGTGTTGAGAGAGAATGAAGAGAAGGATGCACGGAGTCATAAGCGAATGATTAAATCGGCTGTAAGTAGAAAATTGGCAGGGCATGAAGGACAAAATTGTTGGTAGTATTCTTATACATTTATTCTTAATATATATGCCACTTTATGCAGGCATTGAGCTTCATCTTACAACTATGGATGGTGCACCTCTTTCTCGGGCTGCTACGGGGGAGCCCTTTTTAATTGAAGTTACCATTCCTGATATTAAATCTACAAATGCTCCTAAAATTGAAGGAGTTGATTCATTTAATATACGTAATGCAGGTATACAAATTCGTTCAATCAATGGCAATTCGAGTGTAAAGCATTTATATAAAGTGCGTATCGATATTCCAGGTGATTATCTTATAGGGCCTGCTACCTTGTATCTGGATGGTGATTACCTGCGTTCTGATACGGTGAAATTGTCTGTAGGAGAGCGACAAGTAGCACAAGGGGTGCGTACCAAAAAGCGTCAGCACGCATCACCGGTGCTTTTAATTTTAAAGCTTGATAAAAAAGAAGCTTTTATTGGTGAAAAAATTAAAGTTTCTGTGCAGTTTTTGTATTCTGATAATATCATTTCATTAGAACGAATAATTGAACCAGAATTTAATGATTTTGCAATAACAAGTAAAACGGGTCCTGTAACTGGTGTGCGAACTTTTGACGGGACAGAATATAATGTATTGGAGTGGTGTTTTGAATTATATCCAAAATGTTCTGGTGATATTACAATTCCTGCTTATTGTGCAGACTTTTTTGTACCGTCACGGCGTGATAAATTTACAGCGTTTTCGTTCTTTTTTGGACAGCGTAGTATCAGAAAATCTATTTATTCGAATGCTGTACGTATATCTATATTTCCATTGCCGGAGCATGATCCCCCTATCAGTGCAATAGGAGCGTTTAACACTTTTAGCGCGAAAATTGATCCATCTGTCGCAAAAGAAGGTGAAGGAATGGTGCTTTCGTTGATTCTAAGCGGAGAAGGAAATTTTGATTCTATCAATATTCCTGAGTTGCAAGGGATTCCACCAGTATTTAAGTGTTATGATTCTAAGAACTATTGTATGGATACTAGTGATGGAAATCCAGCTAAATGTTTTGAGTATATTGTGCAAGGGTTTGAATCAGGAAATTGGGAGATTCCTGCGCAAAAATTTGCCTATTTTGATATAAAATCTAAGTCATATAAAACGCTCAAAACAGTGCCATTATGTATAACAATTATGCCGCAGAATACAAGTCATCTTAAATCATCCAATCTGACTAAGCCAGATCAACAAAATCAACAAAATGATAAGCATGTTCAAAAGAATAAAGATAATTTAGAAGATAATGATAATCTTCGACCGCTCAACAAGGATGGTGCCTGGTATCGTCGTGATAATTATCCAATGTCATGGTATTGGTTTTTTTTGTTGCTTATACTTCCTTTTTTGTGTCTTTTTATATATAGTATTAAACATGCAATGGCATATTTCAATATACGTTATGCATCTTCATTGCGACGAAAACGTGCATTTATTATTGTTGGTAAACAACTGAAGGTGGCTTTGGCAGCCAATGACATTGTACAGCTCTATCACCTGTTTGTAAATTTGTTTGCAGTGAGATTACAACTTCCTGCAACTTCTATTTCGCAGGCATACATTGAACAGAAATTGTCAGAAACGAGCTGGTCGGAAGATCAGATTACTGCTTTTAGTCATTTTTTTTCAACTCTCACGGAACTGGTCTATGGAGTCCAGAAACAGCGTGGAGTAGAAAAAGAGTTGTTTGAGCAGGCACGAAGATGGTTAAATAGGTTAAAAAAGGTGATATGATAAATATCATGAAAGTATATTATTTGCTAATTGGTTTTGTACTATTTGTTGTGTTTGGATTATGTTCACGTGATGTAGAAGAAATAGTACTGCGAGCACATAAATTATATGAACAGCAGAATATTGATCAAGCACTAGAATTGTACGGATCTATTGAAAAAAAAGGCTCAGCAACCTGGTATAATATGGGTAATTGTTATTATAAGCTTGGCAATTATCTTGATGCGCTTATTTGTTGGCGTAGAGCGGAGAGGGATGCGACATGGTATGAGCTGTCTGTTATACATCATAATCTTGATCAAGTTTATAAAGTTTTGGGAATACAGCTGTCAAATAGATTTAAAACATCCTTATATCGTTTTGCTCAACGTTATCTTTCATTCTTTTCTCTCTATGGGTGGCAACTGATTTTTTTGCTTGTATGGGTATTACTTTTGTTTTTGGTGGCGCAGCTTGTTCGTAACCATAATTATTTTATTCTCAGCGTATTATGTCTCATTACTATACTTTTTACCGGTGCTTTATACCTTAAGTATGAGATAGATACTACACGGTATGGAATAGTTATTGAAAATGATCTTATTGTATATGCTGGACCAGATAAGGAATTTCATAAACTTGGTTCTTTTGCTCGGGCTACGGAAGTTACTATTTGTGAACAGCAAGAGAGATGGTTGAAAATACAAGAACGAGGCCTTATTGGCTGGATATTTCTTGAACACGTAGCTATAATTTAAAAATTTTGATGATGGAATATGGCTATTAAGAAACTTACTAGTGCCTATTTATATATCTATTTATTAATTGCTTCTGGTATGACTTTGCTGGGAACTTTTGTTGTTTTTCTTATATTTGAATGTCATTATTTTCATACAAATGCAAAAGAATTATGTAGTATCAAAGAAGATTATCGTAATTATACTGCAGCACTGAAAAAGATTTTACACGATTATAATAAGACAAAAGAACGGCTCGATCTTCTTGAGAACTATTTAGAAAAGAAAAAAAAAACGAAAAATATAGAGAAAATAAGGAGTTGATCGATATAGAACTGAGCCTTTTAGATTTCTTATCTGAAAGGAGTAAGCAGGATGAGAGCTTTGTAGTGGTTAATCGAGAACTTCTGTATTTGCGAAAGGCTGCTCGTAATTTTATTACACAGGAATATGGTAGTGCCTTTGTACTTCGTATTTCAGACGATGAATTTCTTGAATATACAGATGTGCTTACACAAGGGATTCCTTGTAGGTATATTCAGCCAAATAAACGGCGTAGCGTATTACCTATTAGAAGTAGAAAGAAGAAAAATATCCATCACATGTCACTTTCTTCTGATATTGTGTTTTTGTGGCCAGTCGAGCGTTCTAAGTGTTGGTTGAGTTCACTTTTTGGACCACGACCTAAGTTGAATGGTTTGTCTGGTTTTCATCATGGCCTGGATATGGCTGCATTTCGTGGCACTCCAGTTAAAGCAGCTGCATCTGGGATTGTCATAGAAGCACGATATGCAAGAGGGTATGGAAAAACAATTCTTATTGCTCACACCCGAAAATATAAGACTCGCTATGCTCACCTTGACAAAATATGCGTTTGTGCGGGTCAAAAAGTGAAAGGTGATACAATTATTGGATTGGTTGGTTCAACAGGAAATGTCAGAACTGAAGGAGAGGATGGCTCTCATTTGCATTTTGAAGTCTATTCCTTTAATCGTCCAGTAAACCCTTTATATTTTCTAACGGCCTAATAGAGTAATGGTAAATAAACGGACAGAACTTATAGGTTTCTTGTGTAGTTCTAGTACGCTGATAAATGTATATTTGCGATAGTCTTTTTAAAGAGATAGTGATATAATCAGTTATTATTCAAGGTGAATTGCAAAAAGGATTGACTATGATAAGAAGGCGTATAGCTGCAATAGTAAATGGTTTTTTTTCTGACAGTGTTCGTGAGATCATTGGTCTTTTGCTGATAATTTTTCTTATTAGAACCTTTGGTTTTGGCCTTTATCAAGTACCAACTGGTTCAATGGAAACAACCATGTTGGTAGGAGAACGTTTTTTTGCCGATAAATTAACAATTCTCTTCACTAGGCCAAAGCATGGGAATATTATCTCCTTCAATGATCCGACCTATGCTTATTCGGATAATTTAATAGTAAAACTTTGGCAGCATTATGTATGGGGGCCATCTAATTGGACAAAACGAGTAATAGGGAGTCCTGGTGATATTGTTAAGGGAGTTATCGAAAATAATATTCCTGTTGTCTACCTCAATGGTAAGAAACTGGATGAGGCATATATTAATAAATATCCACTCATTGGGATTTGGAAGGTTGATCCGCTCAAATTGCATGCGCTATTGCGAAACGAAGTAATCCAGCTTATAGGAAATAGTACGAATCAAGCATTGCTTGAAAAGGTTGCATCGCAGACAATGGGTAAGTATTATGATTTGCGTTCCTACGATTCTTCGGTTCCATATAATAAACAGCCATTTTATCGTATGAGTATTGCCTCTTTGGTTAAGACTAATGTTTATGGTGAGCCTGTACTTGGGCAGAATGGCAATCCGTTGTTGTGTTATCCTTATACTCCTAGCTACCAACGGCAAAATAAAATTACACGAAGAGGTAATAATTACTGGAGTGGATCTGATGAATTCTATGTTGAACTTGGCGCCAATGAATATTGGTTGATGGGCGATAATAGACGTGGCAGTTATGACTCACGCTTTTTTGGCCCGGTTAAAGGCAGTCTGATTCATGGTAAAATACTTTATAGAATATGGTCAGTTGATAGTACTGAATCATGGTGGATTGTTGATATTATCAGGCATCCTACCGATTTTTGGAAGAGAGTTCGATGGAACCGCTTTTTCCAACGGGTTAAATAGATTATAATTTTTTCTTGAAGTTTTTCTTTTGGATAGCGAAAACTAAGGTTAAAAGGTTGCAGATTAGGGGATTTATGATAGATTTAAAGTGCGTTATTTTTCTAGTAAATTCAGGATAAAAATAGATAATCTGGCGGCATAGCCAAGTGGTAAGGCATGGGTCTGCAAAACCTTGATCCCCGGTTCGAATCCGGGTGCCGCCTCCAATTTGGTTTTTGAAATAAGTTTGCCGAGGTGGCGGAATAGGTAGACGCAAAGGACTTAAAATCCTTCGGGCTTTTTGCCTGTGCCGGTTCGAGTCCGGCTCTCGGCACCAGTTCTTTCTAAGATAAAAAACTTGACAAATCTTTCATGTGCGCTATTGTTCTTTTAGTACTCGTTTTTTTATTTGCTTAACTAACTTTTTGTAAAAACAATTAAGGATGTTTGCATGAACAAAGCAAAGTTAGTTGAACATATGGCAAAGGTTACCAAATTGCCTAAGTCAACTTGCAAGGATTGCTTGGAAGCCTTTATTGCAACAGTAGGTGCCGCCTTGAAGCAAAATAAACCAGTTGTATTAACTGGTTTTGGTACCTTCAGTGTTATGAGGAGAAAGAGTAGGGTAGGTATTAATCCTGCTACTGGTAGAAGGATGCAAATCCCTGCTAAGAAGGTTCCAAAATTCAAAGCGGGAAAGGCACTTAAGCAGTTGGTAAAGTAAGGTAGTAAAGATCTAAATTGATTATTAACATAAGAGAGGCGTTAAAACGCCTCTCTTTTTTTGTATAAATATAATTTTATTTTTCTTTGGTAGCAGCAAGACTATTGAGTCGATTTTTCTTGCTTCTGCATGATGAAAAGCACTATACTTTTTAAAAAATCTCTTATTTGAAGTATATATAACTAAAGGAGGATGTATGATTGGAAAAGAAGTCCCTGTAGAAGTTGGTTGGTTTAATATGCTGATCAAGAAACTTAATATTGATAAGCTAAATATTTCTACCAATCGTCTTATCGAGATTGGTATGTATCTTGGTATAGGGTTTCTCACCGGTTTTTTGCTTAGGCGTTGTGCGGGTTATGTATTTGTAGTTGTGCTGAGCATTGTAGGTTTGTTTATTTTGCATCAGTTTGAAGTGATAACTATAACTGTTAATCCGGTTAAGATGCAGGAACTTTTTGGAATTCAGCAGACAGTAACGCTTGACACAAATGTGTTGATGATTTATTGGGAATGGATCAAACTTAACATGGCGTTGGTATTGAGTTTCTCGATTGGATTACTGATTGGTCTCAGGCTTGGATAAAAAGGATCCTGTATGGACAAAAAGGAAACTTTCGTTCATGATCTTTCCTCAATTTTATTAAGACATGGTATTTTTTCGGAACATGAAGTAAAGTCATTGCAAAAGGCTTTTAAAGAGGCATCACAGGAAACATTTGATGAATTTCTTCTTGATGAAGGATTGATTGATAGGAAAGATCTGCTCAAAGCATTAAGCGAATATTACAAAACACCTGCAATCGATTTATCTGGCTACTTTTTCCAAACTTTTTTGGTGAGGAAATTTCCAAAGGGGGTAATGCTTCGTAATACCTTTATTCCACTTGAAGTAGATCAGAATTTTATGGTTATATCTGCAGGTGAACCGGATAATCCTGAACTGCTTTCCATCGTTGGCAAATATGTTTCATATGGTATTCAATTTCGCGTTTCCATTAAACGGGATATCATTGCTGCTATTCGGGAATTTTATGATAAATCAGATACAGAAGTTCCGGAAGATTTAGCTATTTATGATATTGATGAAGACGATATATATCGTATAGCTACTCGTGAAGAAGGATATTCTCCAGAAGGGTTAGAGGAGCCAGGTGAAGAAGAATAAATTATACAGCAAGGCTAGGCATTAGAAATGGGAAGCTCAGTTGAACAGGAAGAAACTGTTATACGGATTGTTGATAAGCTCTTATGTCAGGCTATAGCATACAATGCATCTGATATTCATCTTGAGCCTACAGAGCAGAATTTACGTGTCCGCTTTAGATTAGACGGTCTTCTGTACGATCAAGAATCATTACCTGCTTCGGTTATGAAACAGGTTATTTCACGTATAAAAGTTCTCAGTAACATTAATATTGCAGAAAAACGAATACCGCAAGATGGGAAGTTTCGTATTGTTAATGAACATAAGGAGATTGATCTGCGTGTTTCTACTTTTCCTTCCTATTATGGCGAAAAGGTTGTTATTCGTATTCTCGATCGTTCACAAAATATGCTTTCACTTGATATGCTGGGCTTTCAAACGGCAATGCGTGAACAGTTTGAACAATTGATTAACCGATCAAGCGGTTTTTTATTGGTGGTTGGTCCAACCGGCTCGGGAAAAACAACAACGCTTTATGCAGTGCTTTCGGTATTGAATGTTCCTGAAAAAAATATTATTACGCTTGAAGATCCTATTGAATATAATCTGCATGGTATTACACAGGGACAGATTCATCCAGAAGCTGGATTTACATTTGAACGTGGGATGCGGGCATTATTGCGTCAAGATCCGGATATTGTGCTTGTTGGTGAAATACGCGATAAAGAAACAGCGCAAATTGCTATTGAGGCATCATTAACCGGTCATTTAGTGTTGAGCACGGTGCATACGAATGATGCTCCAAGTGTTATTATACGATTGATGGATGTGGGTGTTAAACCCTTTTTGCTTAATGCTTCAATTACTGGTGTGCTTGCACAGCGGTTAGCACGTGTTATATGTCCATCATGTCGTGTTGAATATAAAGCAACTGAGCAAGAACAGGCAATTTTGAATCGTCTTGACATTAAGATTCCAGTTCTTTATAGAGGCAAAGGATGTGAGAGATGCCTTGGTCTTGGTTATAAGGGTCGAACCGGTATTTTTGAGTTACTTCCTATGACAAATAAATTGCGTTCTCTCATTGTTCAGAATCCTTCTTTTGACGCCATTTATGCACAGGCATGTAAAGATGGTATGCAGTCATTGTTGTATGATGGAGCGCAAAAGGTTCAACAAGGTATCATAACATTAGAAGAACTAATACGAGCCATTTCCTAATTTCCTGGTTTACTTAATTTTTTTAGGTATAATTGATTGTCATATGTGATATTGTTTTGAAACAATTCATAAATACAGCATTATGGTTGTGTAATTTCAAAAAGCAAACATTTTTTGATTCTTTTCATCTATATACGAGTTATGAAAAGTTAAATGTGTCTGCGAGGTACGAATAAAAAAATGAATCAAATGAAGGCTTCGTTGTGTATTTCTGATTTGCATGTTGCAGTTGATAAAAAGACTATTTTGCATGGCATTGACTTGATTATTGAACCTGGCTGTGTACATGCATTGATGGGGCCGAATGGTTCTGGTAAAAGCACACTTGCATATGCACTTGCGGGACATCCACGTTATACAATTACTAAAGGGGCTATTACATTTAATGATGAAGATATAACGAAAAGTTCACCCGATAAAAGAGCACGTAAAGGACTCTTTGTTGTATTTCAACAAGTTCCAGTTATCTCTGGTCTTACAGTTTTTTCGTTTTTAAAGGAAGTATACCAGACGTATACTGGGATCTTGATTGATAGCAATAGATTTCAAGAGTTTTTGTTTCCAAAGCTTGGTATTGTAGCCATGGATAAGAGATTTTTAAATCGATCTCTTTATGATGGTTTTTCGGGTGGCGAAAAAAAGCGACTTGAATTACTACAGCTGCTTTTATTTAATCCAAAAGTAGCGATTTTAGATGAAATTGATTCTGGAGTTGATGTTGATTCGCTTATCTCTATAACAAATAGTATTCAGGAAGTACGGCGAAATAATCCAGCAATGAGTATTGTCATTATTACCCATTATCGACATATTTTACAATCTATAAAACCTGATTATGTGCAGGTATTGTTGAATGGAAAAATCGTTAAATCTGGTGATATACTGCTAGCTTGCCAAATTGAAAAACATGGCTATCAAACTATATAATTAAAAAAGACGGATATGACTTATTATTTTAAGGTGCAACCGGGTTTATCAAAAGAAATTGTACGACAAATTTCAGAGCAGAAAGAAGAACCTGTTTGGATGACCCAATTTCGGCTCGAAGCACTTGATACTTTTCTTTCAATGCAAATGCCATCATGGGGACCAAATTTATCTAATCTTGATTTTGATCTTCTTTGCTATTATCTCAAGTCTATAGAACATCCTGAATTATCATGGAATGCTCTGCCTCCTATAATTTGTGATACCTTCTCATGTCTTGGTTTACCAGAAGCTGAAAAAAAATTCTTAGCGGGTGTTGGTGCGCAGTATGAATCTGAAGTTGTCTATAAGAAGCTACGTCAAGAATGGGAAGCTCAAGGGGTTATTTTTGTTGATACCGATACGGCGCTTAAGCAATATCCTGATTTGTTTAAACGTTATTTTTCTCAATTAGTTTTATCTGATGATAATAAATTTGCAGCGCTTAATTCTGCTGTGTGGAGTGGTGGTAGTTTTATTTATATACCCCCAGGTGTTCATGTAACTATGCCATTACAAGCTTATTTTAGTATGCAATCACCGCAATTAGGTCAGTTTGAACGTACCATTATTGTTGCTGATAAAGGAAGTTCAGTTCATTATATTGAAGGATGTAGTGCGCGTTATCACAGTGTCTATTCATTACATAGTGCAGTAGTAGAACTTTATGCTCATGAAAATTCGCATATTCGTTATACAACAATACAAAACTGGTCTCGCATTATATATAATCTAGTAACTAAACGTGCATGTGCTTATCGCAATGCGACAATTGAATGGGTTGATGGAAATTTTGGTAGTGCAGTAACGGTAAAATATCCTTCAATTATTTTAAAAGAGTCAGGGGCACGTGGACTTCTTATTTCATTATCAACAGCAGGAAAAGGGCAGTGTCAGGATACTGGCGGTTCTATGATTCATGAGGCTTCGAAAACCTATTCGCATATTCTATGCAAATCAATTAGTAAAGATGGTGGATGTGTAACTTTTCGTGGTAAAATACGATGTAATAAGGGAGTGGATGAGGTTAATGCTTCTATGCAATGTAACTCTCTTTTGCTAGATGAACAATCACATGCTCAATCAATTCCAATGATAACTACGAAAAGTGATGGTGTTGCAATTAATCATGAAGCATCAATTGGTGCTATCGATCAGGATCAACTTTTTTACTGCATGAGTCGTGGCTTGGATAAAAGCCACGCGCGTGCTCTTATTGTTACTGGTTTTATCGATGCTTTTGTAAGAGAGTTGCCTGTGGAATATGCTATTGAAATTGATCGCATTATTGGTATGAAAAATGAGCTATAAAATATAAAAAATACAGCATTTATAGCTTATAGAGCCATTTGTTTAACTAATTTACCCATATACATTTTGTTTGTTATCTTGTAACTTGATATTTAAGATAGAAATAGCAGTATTAGAGAAGGATATGCGTACAAAGATAAAGCAGATTACAGAAGCTGAAGTTGGCAAAGGATTAACCGTTAAAGGATGGGTTAAAAGTGTTCGGCGTTCTAAGCATGTTGCATTTATTGAACTTAATGATGGGTCCTCTTTTGCTGGTTTACAAGTTGTTGTTGATGCATCGTTTAATAATTATGAACAGCTCCTTTCTCAGATAACAACTGGATCTGCTCTTAGTGTAACAGGAAAATTGGTTGCAACACCAGGTAGAGAGCAAACGTTTGAATTACAAGCACAAGAGATAGATATAATTGGTATGTGTGATGCACAAGAATATCCTCTGCAAAAAAAACATCATACTTTTGAATTTTTACGTACTATATCACATTTGCGTCCACGTACTAACACTTTTGGTGCTATTGCGCGGATACGTAATGCATTATCCTTTGCAACGCATCTTTTTTTCCAAGAACGCGGTTTTTTATATATAACTACGCCGTTAATTACTGCAGCCGATTGCGAAGGTGCCGGTCAGCTTTTTACCGTAACTACACTTGATCTGGAAAAGCTTCCAAAAACGAAAGAAGGTATAGTTGATTTTGCACATGATTTTTTTGGCAAACAAACATATTTGACTGTATCTGGTCAGTTAAATGTTGAATGTTATGCGTGTGCTCTTTCTGATGTTTATACGTTTGGGCCAACATTTCGTGCAGATCCCTCAGAGACAACGCGCCATCTGGCTGAGTTTTGGATGGTCGAGCCAGAGATGGCATTTGCTGATTTACAGGATGATATGGATTATGCAGAAGAGTATGTGAAATTTTGCGTGAACTATGCACTTGAGAAATGTATTGAAGACATAGATTTTTTGGATTGTTTTTTTAGCAAGGGACTTACTGACCGTCTACGTCATATTGGTAAAACATCTTTTGAACGCGTGGGTTATACAAAAGCTATTGAAATTTTGCAAAAAGCGTCTAAGAAATTTATATTTACGCCGAACTGGGGAGATGATCTGCAATCTGAACATGAACGTTATTTGGTCGAAGAGTATGCTAAACGACCAGTTTTTGTGTATGACTATCCTGAAAAAATAAAAGCATTTTATATGCGTCGCAATGATGATGGAAAAACTGTTGCTGCTATGGATTTGCTTGTTTTAGGTATCGGTGAACTTATTGGGGGGAGCCAGCGTGAAGAGCGATATGAAATTTTGAAAGAAAAGATGAAGCAATATGAAATTTCATACGATGATTATTGGTGGTATCTTGAGTTGCGTAAATATGGGGCGGTTCCGCATGCTGGTTTTGGATTGGGTTTTGAACGGTTAGTTATGTTAGTAACTGGCATGGAAAATATTCGTGATGTGATGCCATTTCCTCGCTATCGTGGGTATACTAATTTCTGATTCATATAGAGTAACGAGATGAAGAATATCGAAGCTATTCGCCATGATTTTCCAATTTTAAAGCGTACTGTACATGGTCATTCGCTCATTTATCTAGATAATGCGGCAACAAGTCAAAAGCCGCAACAGGTATTAGATGCGGTAGTAGATTTTTATAGTAAACACTATGCAAATGTGCAGCGTGGTATTTATACATTGGGAGAGGAAGCGACTGAATTATATGAACAATCGCGTACAACAGTTGCCAAATTTATTAATGCTGATTCATCAGAAATAATTTTTACGTGTGGATGTACAGAGGGTATTAATTTTGTAGCAACAGCATGGGGAGATCATTATATCCACGATGGAGATGAAATTGTTGTAAGCGAGATAGAACATCATTCAAATTTGGTTCCCTGGCAACAACTGGTCAAGCGACATGGTGCGATTCTGAAAGTAATTCCAATCGATCGTGATACTGGAATGCTTAAACTTGATAAACTGGATTCTATTATCACCAAAAAAACAAAGCTTGTTGCTGTTTCTCATAGTTCAAATGCTATTGGCACAATGGTTGCTATAGAACTACTTATTGAGGCAGCGCATGATGTAGGAGCACTTGTACTCGTTGATGCAGCACAAACGGTGCCAAGAAAGCAGGTGGATGTAAAAAAACTTAATTGTGATTTTTGTGTTTTTTCTGGGCATAAAATGTTAGGGCCAACAGGTATTGGAGTGCTTTACGTTAATTCCATTGTTCAAGATAGCCTTCCTCCCTACCAGTTTGGAGGTGGCATGATTTTGGATTGTACAATGCAAGAAGCCTTTTGGCGTAAGGCGCCGCAACGATATGAAGCAGGTACACCACCAATAGCACAAGCAATTGGTTTAGCGGCTGCTGTAGATTATTTAGAAGCGAATATAAAGTGGGAAGAACTGTGGGCACATGAGGCACAATTATGTGCTCGGTTCATAGAAGGGCTTGAAAGTCTAAAAGGGATTAGAATATTAGGGCCAGTTGACCAACTGAAAAAGAAGGGGCATTTGGTAAGTTTCAGTGTGGATACTATTCATCCCCATGATATTGCATGCTATGCAGATAGATATGCCATTTGTATTCGTGCGGGTAATCATTGTGCACAGCCACTCTTTAAAGCCTTAAATCTTCCTGGATCGGTTCGAGCTAGTTTCTATTGTTACAATATGTCGAGCGAAATTGATAGCTTAGTTCATATGCTAGAAGAAGTAATACATGGTAAACATTTCAAATAGAAATTCTCCCTTGAAAGATTATCCAAATTTAATTGACAAAAACAAAGTTTTATTAGAAAATAAAGATAAGGAAATGTTTATATCGTTTCTTTTTAAAATTGTTTTATTTAAACTGTTTTAAATTATATTTTTGGAGGTTATTATGCAGATAAAATGGAATTCTATAAAACTGTCTGTTATATCATTGTTATTTGCCCATTGTTTTAATCTTGTTGCAATGGATTGTTCTTTTCAACGTGTAGGGAAGACACCAGAACATTTGAAAATGGTACCAACTTCATCTCACGATGATTGGTCTTGGCGGTTTTTTGGTTTTGCTCAAGGAATCTACAAAGGTTGTAGAGCGTTAGTGAAGCCAAGTGATAGTAACGCTGTCAAGAAAAGGCAAGGTGATGAGGAACAGCAAACTCGATTTGATATTAATGCGGTGCCACAAGTAGCATCAGAAATGATTTTAACTGAAGCGATTTACCATGGTTGTAATGCTGTATGTAAAACACAGAGTATCGATCTTGATTCGTCATTATCTGTAGTGCGGGCAGCGAGCAGTTCCTGTTCTCGCTTAGCTGCATATACTATTGCTCAAAAATGCAAACAACAGTGTTTTCCTAATAGTGCTGATCCAGGGTACAAAAAAAATGTGCGTGCAATGTTAGAAGATGCCACTGCTTCTGTTATATGGGCTAGCATCAAAGATACATCACGTGGAGTAGGTCTAACTAAAACAATAGATGATCTTTTGGCAGTAGCTACACACGAAGCTGGTTTTGATAAGTTGCCTCTTTGGATACAAACCTTAGGAAAATTTGGCATGTATGTTACTTGTGGTGTTGTTGACTATATTGGTAAAGCATTGGTGAAAGATACAGTTGTAATGCCATTATCGAGTAATATGTTTGGTTCACATCATGATCACAATTGACATTGAATGAGAGCCTTCCTATTTACTTCTGTTTTTATAACCTTTTTATCTTCTATTTTTTGCATTTTTTAAAAACAAAATTCTTTTTCAATAATTTACCTGCTGTGATGATCTAATAATTTTCTGTTGTTGTTAATTTTTTTGATATATTGTTTGTATTTGTTTCATGTTACTACGTTTAAGATTTTTCTTTGTTTTTTTGCCAACTTAGGTAAGGTAATAAGTACCCAATTTTAGAAAACCATATAAAAAGGAATGCAATGGGTATTAAGCCTGATCGTTGGATATGTAAAATGGCACGGCTGCATAATATGATTGAGCCATTTGAAGGAAAACAGGTTGCGCATATTGAACAGTCAAATGGTTGTTCCTCTAAGATTGTTAGTTATGGCTTGTCTAGTTATGGCTATGATATTCGTGTTGCCGATGAGTTCAAAGTATTTACCAATGTTCGTAATGCTATTGTTGATCCCAAATGTTTTGCTGAAGATTCATTTATTGAAATGAGGAAATCTATTTGTATTATTCCGCCTAATTCATTTGCTCTTGCGCGGAGCATTGAATATTTTCGTATTCCTCGCAATGTACTGACAATATGTCTTGGAAAATCTACGTATGCGCGGTGTGGTATTATTGTAAATGTAACTCCTTTTGAGCCTGAATGGGAGGGATATGTTACGATTGAGATTTCTAATACAACACCGCTACCAGCAAAAATTTACGCAAATGAAGGAATTGCTCAAGTTATCTTTTTTGAAGCGGATGAAAGTTGTGAAGTTTCGTATGCGGATAAAAAGGGTAAATATATGAAACAGCATGGTGTTACATTGCCCAGAATGTAATAATTACCTAAGAGAAAAAATAATAGATTATGAAAGGCTTTTTCTTATGGAACAACTAGATCCTCTTGGAGATGGGATTAGTTTGCTTTCTTTGGTACGTATTGCAGGTTCAGATTTAGATATTGTTAATGCAGCACGTGTATCATATGGTAAAGAGAGTGAACAGTTTAGTACACGTGATGAAAAGTTGATTCATTATTTATTATCACATGGTCATACAAGTCCTTTTGAACATAGTCACCTTGTTTTTCAGGTTAAACTTCCTATTTTCATTGCCAGACAATGGATGCGTCATCGTGTTGGAGTAAGTTATAATGAAGTAAGTGGCCGATATACACAAATTCCGCTAGAATTTTATATTCCAAAAAAGTGGAGAGTTTCTGATAAAAAAAATCGTCAGGGTTCTATTGAAAAAAATGTTAATGATGAATATGTACTTTTTACTGCTTATAGAAATGTGCTTGATCTATGTGGTCAGACCTACCAACAGTTATTACAAGCCGGTATAGCTAAGGAACTAGCGCGTGGGTTATTACCGCTTTGTACCTATACGCAATTCATTTTTACTTGTAATTTAGTATCACTTTTTCACTTCATAAAATTGCGTTACGACTATCATGCTCAATGGGAAATTCAGCGCTATGCAAAAGGGATGCTTGAGCTTGCACAGATTCATTTTCCTATTTCTGTTGAGGTTTGGTGTAAACTTCATGGTTATACAGTAGAAAATAGGGCTATACAGAAAAAAGCAAAAATCTTCCGCAAACAACAATTGGAGTCTGCTCTCTAATGAATTCCTTTTGTAGTTTGTTATTTTATTGGTAAAAGGTAGCATTTTTTTGTGCTGTCAGATTAATTTTTTGATAAGCTCTAAATAGGCCTTTTGGATAAAAAAGAAAGTTGCAATAAAGATCGAAAAACACTATTCTAATCGTGCTGTAATATGTTATTATTTAAATGATATTTGACATCATGGCGAGGTTCCCGAGCGGCCAAAGGGGACGGACTGTAAATCCGTTGGCTCAGCCTTCGCAGGTTCGAATCCTGCCCTCGCCACCATGAACAGACGCGGGAATAGCTCAATTGGTAGAGCGGCAGCCTTCCAAGCTGTAGGTTGCGGGTTCGAGTCCCGTTTCCCGCTCCATAAAAAGATTTTCAAAAAAAGAATTTAGCTGGCGTAGCTCAGTTGGTAGAGCAGCTGATTTGTAATCAGCAGGTCACTGGTTCAAGTCCAGTCGCCAGCTCCAAAGGTTGGTACAAAGCACTTTCTAATACAAAATAAGTTGTTTTTTTAAGTTTTTCATTGTATTATTTATTAATTAAGTGGTGAAAAGAATGATCGAACGCCCACGTAGCTCAGGTGGTAGAGCACTCCCTTGGTAAGGGAGAGGTCACCGGTTCAAACCCGGTCGCGGGCTCCATAGCGCTTTCGTAACGGAATGATTACAATATGGCAAAAAATAGGGTAACGACACATTTGGCATGTAAAGAGTGCAAGGAGCGCAATTATAGTCAAGTTGTTTCAAAAAACCGAAAAGTTGGTGCATTGCAACTCAAAAAGTTCTGTTCTCGTTGCCGCAAACATACCGAGCATAAGGAAACAAAATAGGTCACTTTAGGCCAGTAGCTCGAATTGGTAGAGCGGCAGACTCCAAATCTGCGGGTTGGGGGTTCGAATCCCTCCTGGCCTGCCAATGTTATGTATGTATGATGTTATTTGAGTAAAGAAGAAGGTAATAAAAGATATAGGCGTTATATGAAAGATGCTGTTAAATTTTTTAATGAAGTGCGTGTTGAACTTTCGAAGGTTATCTGGCCAAGCTGGGATGAATTTGTTGGTTCAACTATCATTGTTTTGGTTGTAATTGCCTTTTTTTCCGGCTACCTAGGGGTACTTGATTTTGGATTATCACGAATTGCTGATTATATCTTTAGTCGATTCGGCGTGTATTGGTTGTAAACAGGATTTAATCGAATGAAGCGATGGTATGTTGTCCAGGTTTTTGCTGGCTACGAGGATTTGATCAAAGCAGATTTAAGAAAGCGAATCCAAGAAGAGGGATTGGAAGAAAAGTTTGGTGATATTTTAATTCCTTCAGCACGCTTGAAACAATTTTTTAGTACGCAAGAAGAAAAAGATGAACAGCTCTTTCCTGGATATATGCTTATTGAGATGGATTCGATTCCTGAGTCTATTCGTCTTGTACTTGCAAGCCCACGGGTTATTCGCTTTTTAGGGGGAAAAGATCCGTTTCCACTCAGTCAAAAAGAGATCGAACGCGTGTTGGCTCAAATCAAGGGTGAGGTAGTTGTAGCGCCTAAAAAGACTGAAATTGCGGTTGGTAGTGAGGTAACAATCAAAGATGGACCATTTGATGGATTTATTGGAATTGTGGATAGGGTTAACGAAGAAAGTGAAAAATTAACGGTAATGGTAAGTATATTCGGTAGAATGACACCTGTTGAGCTTAAATTTCATCAGGTTAAGCAATAATAAGGTTCTTTTGCTATGGCAAAAACAGTGAAAACAAAGATAAAATTGCAAATTCCTGGTGGAGGAGCAACTCCTGCGCCTCCTGTTGGTTCCGCCCTTGGTCAGCATGGGGTCAATATTATGGCGTTTTGTAAACAGTTTAATGCCAAAACGGCTGCTAGGAAGGGAGAAACAGTGCCAGTTGTTATAACTGTTTACATTGACAAATCGTTTGATTTTATCGTAAAAACGACGCCAGTTTCTGAACTTATTCGTAAAAAGATTAATCTTGAGAAGGGTTCTTCCCGTCCAGGAATTGATAAAAGTGGCAAAATTTCTTGGAAAGATATTGAAGAGATTGCTAAAATTAAGCTTCTAGACTTCAATACTGTAAATCTTGAGCAAGCGAAACGAATTGTTGCTGGCAGTGCTCGAAGTATGGGGCTTGATGTAGTTGACTAATAGCTAGGTGAATTAAAGATGTCTATGCATGGGAAGAAATACAATACTGTAAAAGAGCAGGTTCAAACGGAAGTAATAGTTCCAATTAAGGATGCGCTCGATAATCTGAAAAAGTGGGCTTACGCAAAGTTTGATGAATCTGTCGACGTAGATGTTAAACTAGGAATTGATCCATCGAAGGGTGAGCAAACAGTTCGTGGTTCTGTTGTATTGCCTCTTAAAAAAGTTGGTGAGGTTCGTGTACTTGTGTTTGCCAAAGGAGATTACGCTGATCAGGCTCAAAAGGCTGGTGCTGATTATATTGGTGCTGAAGATCTAGTTGAAAAAATTCAAGGAGGTTGGATGGATTTTGACTATGCTATAGCAACACCTGATTTGATGGGTCTTGTGGGTAAGTTAGCAAAAATTTTAGGACCAAGAGGTCTTTTACCGAACAAAAAGCTTGGTACAGTAACTTTTGATATTGCCGAGACAGTAAAAGATTTAAAGCGTGGGCGTGTCTTTTTCAAAAATGATAAACAAGGATTTGTTCATTTTTCATTTGGTAAGGTTTCATTTGATAGTGAAAAATTGTATCAAAATTTAGTTGCCTTTTTGAAGGCTCTAGCAGCTGCAAAACCTGCTGCTTCTAAGGGCAAATTTATTCAGAGAGCAACTGTTTCTTCTACGATGGGCGTTGGTATTTCGATAAATCCGGATGAAATATTAGCATGATTGGTATGAGGTTACGATGAATCGTCATCAAAAAGGGCTGGTTGTTAATCAATTACGAGATGATTTTACTGAAAGTAAGTCATTATTTTTAGTGAACTTTTGTGGTATGTCTGTTGAGCAGATGCAACTATTACGGAGAAGGCTGGATGAAAAAGGTGGGGCATTAAAGGTTTCAAAAATTAGATTAATGAAGCGTGCTGCTAAGGGAATAGAAAAAATTGAATCGTTAATACCGTATTTGAAGGGTCAACTTGCATTTGTTTTATCAACAACTGGAGAGTCACCAGTAATAGCAAAGGTTCTGTACGATTTTGCACAAGAGAATAAACAATTGCATGTGATTGCAGGATATTTAGATTCAGAATTGCTAACAAAAGAGGCTGTTTCACGCATTGCAACGTTGCCACCTAAAGAAATCTTGATTGCACAATTATGCGGTATGTTAAGGATGCCATCAGCACGTTTAATTTATACATTGAGGGCTCCTATGATTCGAATTATAAGAATATTAAGGATGATAGGAGAATTAAAGAAATAAAACGAGAGAAAGAATAGTAGAGAAGTTGATTTTAAAAAGGTTTTTTGTTAACTACACCACTTAGTATGGGGAATATTATGGCAAAGAATTTAGATAAACTGATTGAAGAAATAGCGAACATGTCAGTACTTGATGCATCTGAATTGGCAGACGCTTTGGAAGAAAAGTTTGGTGTTTCTGCTGCAATGTCTGTTGCACCTGCTGCTGCGGCTCCAGCTGCAACAGAAGCTCCTGCACAGCAGGAAGAGAAAGCGGAATATAAAGTCACTTTGGAAGAGGCTGGTCCTGAGAAGATCAAGATGATCAAAGCGTTGCGTCAAGTTGTTACTGATTTAAATTTAACTGATGCAAAAAAACTTGTTGAGAATACACCAAGTGTTATAGCTGAATCAGCTCCGAAAGATGATGCAAAGAAGATGAAAGAGGTTCTTGAAGCTGCTGGTGCTAAAGTTAAGTTTGCATAGGTTTTGTGTTTATACTTGCCGTTTTTAAAATGGATGGATTACCCCTTGTAGCTAATAAGGAGCTATTTTGATGTTTGACTTGCATGTAAGCAAGCGTAATGTTCGAAAATCTTTTGAAAAGATCAAAGATATTGTTCCTGTTCCTAATCTAATAGAGATACAATCGTTATCATTTAACGATTTTGTACAGCTTGATTATTTGCCAGAAGAACGAAAACCTATTGGTCTAGAGAAAGTATTACGTGATATTTTTCCGATAGAATATGAAGATAAACTTTCTCTTGAATATGTAAGCTATGAGTTGGGAAACTGGAGTTGTGCATGTGGTCTGCTTAAAGGAATAACAAATCGTTATCAATGGACTTGTTCTGCTTGCAAAAAATCTGGTTGTTCATATCTTGTTCATGATCAACAATGTCCCTATTGTAAAAAAAATACTGCCTCCTATAAAGTTTGTTCTCATTGTTTATCACGTGTTATTGTTCATGTTCCTATGACATTAGAAGAATGCCGTTCAACTGAACAATCCTTTTCTATGCCATTACGAATTAGAATTCAGTTAATTACATGGGCAAAAGATGAAGAGGGAAATAAGGTAATTCGTGATATAAAGGAACAGGATATCTTTTTTGCTGATGTTCCTGTTATGGTTGATTTGTATGAAGAGCATGGCCGATTTAAATTAGGCAACTTAGGTACTTTTTTGATTAATGGTGTTGATCGTGTTGTTGTTAGTCAGCTGCAGCGATCACCTGGTGTGATTTTTTCTCAAAGCAAAAAAATAAAAGATTATCGTGGACGGCCATATTATCTTTCACGGATTATCCCAATGCGTGGTTCTTGGCTTGATTTTGAGTTTGATAGTAATGATTATTGCTATGTTCGCATTGACAAGAAAAAGAAAGTTTTTGTTACTACTTTCTTACAAGCTCTTGGCATTTCACGTGATGAAATTATTTCTTATTTCTATCTCTTTGATCGTGTAGAAGTAAAAAATGGGTTATTTTTGCTTAAGGTTGATGATAACTTAATCGGACAGCGTATTGAGCGTGGCATGCTCCCTGAAACATATGAAAAGACGCTACTTGGCAAAAGAATTACTAAAGAGATTATTAATCGTTTGCAAAGAGCTGGTATCAAAGAATTGGTGTTAAAAAAAACGAGCTTACTTAATCGTGTTTTTGGGGGCGATGTAGTTGATCCTGAAAGCGGTGAGATTTTTGCTGAACAAGGTCAGATATTTACTGAAGAGCACTACCAGTTGTTTAAGAAGATAAAAGGATTGCAGTTAAGTCTTATTCAACCATCTGGTTATGTTCTACAGCCAACTATAGCAATGACGTTAGCGCAAGATCGCTCTTATTCAGAAGATGAAGCGTTCAAGGATTTGCATAGCAAAGTTTGGCCTGGTGATACGTCGACGCTTAAGGAAATTAAGAATCGTTTCCATAATCTTTTTTTCAATAGTCGCTATTATGATTTAAGCAAGGTTGGTCGTATTCGTATAAATCGTAAGCTGGAATTGGGTATTCCTGAGAATATAACGATTCTTACAAAGGAAGATATTATTGCTACTATCAGATACCTTGTAAATTTGCGTGAATGTGGTGAAGGAGAGTTAGATGATATCGATCATTTGAGTAATCGGCGAGTGCGTTTGGTAGGGGAATTGTTAACTAATCAAGTATATCTTGGCTTTACGCGCATTGAACGGGTTGTACGTGAACGGTTTAGAATACAAGAACAACATGGTGCAACAATGCCACAAGATTTTCTCAATGTTCGTCCACTTTCTGTTGTACTTCGTGAATTCTTTGGGCTTGGTCAATTATCACAGTTTATGGATCAAACCAATCCTCTTGCTGAAATTGCACACAAACGAAGATTATCTGCATTAGGCCCTGGTGGTGTTTTAAAAGATCGTGCTACTTATGAAATTCGTGATGTTCATACATCACATTATGGTCGTATTTGTCCTATTGAAACGCCAGAAGGACAAACCATTGGTCTGATTTCTTCTCTTTCGACCTATGCAATGGTCAACGATCTTGGTTTTGTTGAAACCACTTATCGTCCTGTTATTAATAAAAAGGTGCAAGATCGTGTTATTTTCTTAGATGCCTTTGAAGAGGATAAACGTTATATTGCACAGGCAGATGCAATTGCAGCTGATGGAAAGACACTCAAAGGGAATAGAATTTTTGCACGCCATGAAGGAAATTTTCTTTATGTTGATGCCGATAAAATTGATTATGTTGATCTTTCTCCGAAACAGTTGGTTTCTGTTTCATCGGCCTTGATCCCATTTTTGGAGCATGATGATGCAGTTCGTGCGTTGATGGGTGCCAATATGCAACGACAAGCAGTTCCATTGGTGAAACCAGAAGCACCGATTGTTGGTACTGGCATGGAGAAAGAGATTGTAAAGGCATCTGGTGCTGTTATTATTTCAGAACAGGCAGGTGTTGTTGAATATGTTTCAGCAAATAAGATAATCGTGTGCGCTGATAAAGATGAATTTATTGATATTGATAATTGGATTGTAAATGGTATCAAGACTTATCATGTTAAAAAATTCCAACGTTCAAGCTATAGTACATGGATTCATCAGACGCCTATTGTAGAGTGTGGAGATATAGTTGAAGCTGGTGGTGTTCTTACCAATGCACAGGCAATAGAAAATGATGAATTGTCATTAGGTTCAAACTTGCTTGTTGCTTTTATCCCATGGCATGGGTACAACTTTGAAGATGCTATCGTTTTGAGTAAACGAATGGTTACTGATGATACGCTTACGTCAGTACACATAGAGGAGTTCTCTGTTGATGCACGCGAAACAAAATTAGGACCGGAAGAAATTACTCGAGATATTCCAAATATAAGTGCTACAGCATTGGAAAGCTTAGACAGTGATGGCATTATTCGAGTTGGAACGCGTGTAAAGCCGGGAGATATCTTAGTTGGCAAAGTGACTCTCAAGGGTGATATACAATATTCTCCAGAAGAAAAATTGTTGCGTGCTATATTTGGTGAAAAGTCGCGTGAGGTACGTGATACCTCATTGCGTGTTCCACCAGGAACAAGTGGTACAGTAATTGATGTAAAGATATTTTCACGGGGTGGAATTAGAAAGGATAAACGTTATAAAGAAGAAGTTGCAAAACGGGTGACAAAATTAGAAGCAGATTGCAGAGATCATTTAGCACTACTTGCTTCCATGGTAAAAGAGCAGTTTGTTGTGGAACTTTCTGGTAAAAAGCCTGCAGCGCGTATTAAAAAGGGTGTTAAAAGTGGGAAATTCAAGAAGGAGTTACTAACTCAATTTTCACTCGATGAGCTGCTTCGACTTAAAGTGCATGATAAGAAGGTTGCAGAGCGAGTAGCTCATTTGCGACATATTTATGGAAATCAAATCAATCTTTTAAGTAACCTTAAAGAAGAGCAAATAAATCGTTTCAAAAAACCTGATCCGCTCCCATCTGGTGTTATTAAGATGGTGAAGGTGTATATTGCTATGAAGCGAATGGTATCCGTTGGTGATAAATTAGCTGGTAGACATGGTAACAAGGGTGTTGTTTCAACAATTATTCCACGTGAAGATATGCCTTATTTGGCCGATGGAACTCCAATTGATATTGTCCTTAATCCATTAGGCATTCTTTCTCGTATGAACATTGGACAAATTTTGGAAACAGTGTTGGGATTGATTGGAAAGAAGATTGGGGAACAACTGAAAGAATTAATAAAAGGGAGAGGTGAGCAAGCTATAAAGACATTCTTGAAATCTTATTTTGGCAGTAAATTTATCGATTCATTTGAGAAGGATCAAGGTAAAGAAGGAGTTATTGAACTAGCACGTAAGGTTGTACAAAATGGTCTTTACTTTAAGACTCCTGTCTTTGATGGTGCACATTTTGAAACTGATATTAAACCGATGCTTGAAAAACTTAACTTGCCAAATACAGGTTCTTTTGTTCTTTATGATGGCCTAACTGGTAAAAAGTTTGATCAGCCAGTTTCTGTTGGTTCTATTTATATGATGAAACTTAATCATATGGTTGATGATAAACTACATGCTCGTTCTATCGGTCCGTATTCCTTAGTAACGCAGCAACCATTAGGTGGTAAGGCACAACTTGGTGGACAACGATTCGGAGAAATGGAGGTATGGGCACTTGAAGCATATGGCGCCGCATATACATTGCAGGAGATGTTGACTTACAAATCTGATGATGTAAATGGTCGTCATAGAGTATATGAAGCGATTGTTCGTGGAGAAGATATTCCAGAACCAGGTATACCAGAATCGTTCAATGTGTTAGTTAAGGAATTGCAGAGCTTGGGAATTCAAGTAGATCTATTCAAGGCCGGCAAGGAGAAAGTTGGTGAGTAATCGGAATCGAATATTAGAGCGATTTAAAGAATACATACATGTTTTGCAGTTTAATGCGATTCGTATAGGGCTTGCTTCTCCTGAAAAAATTCGTTCCTTATCCTACGGTGAAGTTAAAAAAATAGAAACGATTAACTATAGGACGTTAAAGCCGGAACGTGATGGTCTATTGTGTGCTCGAATTTTTGGTCCTGTTAAAGATTGGGAATGTAACTGCGGCAAATATAAACGCATGAAGCACCGTGGTATAACATGCGAGAAATGTGGTGTCGAAGTTATTCAGTCGCGTGTTCGTCGTGAAAGAATGGGTAGTATCGAATAGGTAGCACCTGTTTGTCATATTTGGTATTTAAAGGGTATTCCGAGTTACCTTGGGCTCATAATGGATATGCCAGTTAAAGATCTTGAGCGTGTTATCTATTATGATCTGTATATGGTTATTACTCAAGGAAAATCGCCTTTTCCACGTAAAACACTGATTACTACTTTTGAATTGGAAAACTATATTGAAAATAACCCGAATGATACTGAATTTTTTGCCGACACTGGTGCACAGGCACTAAAAACTTTCTTTGGCAAGATGGATCTAAAGGCTGAGTTAGTTAATTTAAAAGAAGAATATCGTAAAATAACATCGGTTACACTGCGCCATAAAATTATTCGTAGGATTAAGATAGTTTCTGGGTTAATTCAGGCAAACTTATGTTCTGAATGGATGTTCTTAGAGGTACTTCCGGTATTACCACCAGACTTGCGTCCACTAGTGCCATTGGAAGGTGGACGCTTTGCAAGTTCAGATTTGAACGAGTTGTACCGTCGTGTGCTTAATCGTAACATTAGATTGCAACGCTTGATTGAAATTGATGCACCATCGGTTATCATAAAAAATGAAAAGCGTATGTTGCAGGAATCTGTTGATGCTCTTATTGATAATGGCAGACGTGGTCAGCCAGTTCGTGGTTCCAATAAACGACCACTTAAATCATTAAGTGAGATACTCCGTGGTAAGCAAGGTAGATTCAGACAAAATTTGTTGGGACGTCGAGTTGATTATTCTGGTCGTTCAGTTATTGTCGTTGATCCAAAATTGCATATAGATCAATGCGGTTTGCCAAAGATTATGGCTTTGGAGTTATTTAAACCCTATATTTATTCTGGTCTAATTGAACGTGAAGTTGCACCTAATTTGCGTGTAGCCAAAAAAATGGTGGAAGATCTGGATCCGGTTATTTGGGATGTTTTGGAAGATGTGGTGAAAGACCGACCTATTTTACTCAATCGTGCTCCAACATTACATCGGTTGGGTATTCAGGCGTTCTATCCAGTCTTGGTTGATAGTAAGGCGATTAGTATTCATCCGTTAGTATGCGCTGCCTATAATGCGGATTTTGACGGAGATCAAATGGCAGTTCACATTCCGCTGAGCAAAGAGGCGCAGATGGAAGTATGTAATCTGATTCTTTCAAGCCTTAGTGTACTTTCTCCATCAAATGGAAGACCGATTATTGTGCCATCGCAGGATATGGTTCTTGGGTTGTATTATATAACAAAGGTTCGGTTGCATGCCAAAGGTGAAAATATAACCTTTGGGTCATTTCAAGAAGTTATTTCGGCTTTCCAGTATAATCAAGTTGATTTGCATGCAAAAATTAAGGTTCGTATTTCTGATGGTTCTATTGTAGAGACGACAACGGGGCGTGTTCTTCTCTATGATGCTTTGCCAGATGAAGCTAATTTTAGCTGGGTTAATAAAGTAATGATGCAGAGTGATTTAGTTGGATTGATTGAAAAAATTTATTACCAATTTGGTCAAGAAGCGACTGTTGTCTGCTTAGATAAAATTAAGAATCTTGGTTTTTATTATGCGACTATTTCTGGGATTTCTTTTGCAATAGACGATCTAATAGTACCTAAAGAAAAATCAAAAATAATTGAACAAGCAAATAAAGAGGTCGAACGAGTTGAGAAACTTTATATGGATGGTGTTATAACAAACGGTGAGCGTTATAACAAAGTAATTAGCATTTGGGGGAGTGCAACTTCGGGTGTTGCATCTGCTATGTATAAAGGGCTTGAAGAGCAAGATGAGAAGGGATTTGAAAATAAAAAACGTACCTTTAGCCCATTTAATCCTATCTTTATGATGCTTGCTTCTGGGGCACGTGGTTCTAAGGACCAAGTTAAGCAGCTTGCTGGTATGCGTGGACTTATGGCAAAGCCAACAGGAGAGGTTATGGAGACACCAGTTCTTACTAATTTTAAAGAGGGCTTAAGTGTTTTCGAATATTTTATTTCGACACATGGCGCACGAAAAGGACAATCAGATACTGCACTAAAAACAGCTAATTCTGGTTATCTAACGCGTCGTTTAGTTGATGTTGCACAAGACGTTGTTGTTACAATGAAAGATTGTAGAACTCTTGGCTATGTTGAACTAAAAGATTTGCAGGAATCTGGTGATGTTATTTCTCCATTAAGCAATCGGGTATTTGGTAGGGTGTTAGCAGCGGAGGTTAAAGATCAAGTTTCTGGTAAGTTGTTATTTGAGCAAGGTCATATAATTGGCAGATATGATTTACAGGTTTTGGTTAATTCTGCTGTGTCTGAAATTAAGGTTCGATCAGTACTTACGTGTCAAGCTAAGCGAGGTATTTGTGCTTGCTGTTATGGCTATGATTTAGCCCGTGGTGAAGTTGTTGATGTAGGAACAACAGTTGGTATTATTGCTGCACAATCAATCGGTGAACCTGGTACACAGCTAACGATGAGAACATTCCACATAGGTGGTATAGCAAGTGGCTTGGTAGTGCAGCCATACTTTATTAGCAAGAAGGATGGAGTTGTTCATTGGCGTGACATACGTACGGTAACTAATCAGCGTGGCCAGTATGTAGTTATGAGCAGGAAGGCTAAATTATTTATTTTTTCGCGTGATGGCCGTGAATTGCAGAGTCATGTTATTGAATATGGTTCAATTATTTTTGTTAATGATAAGCAGGAAGTTCGTGTTAATACTAAGCTTGCAGAATGGGATCCACACAATAGAGTATTATTGACGGAAAAGAATGGTATTGTTAAATTTGTTGATCTGGTTCATCACATAACGTTACATGAACGTTATGATGAAGCAACTGGCAAATCAATGTATATTGTACTTGAGCATAAAGCAGAGAAATATCAGTCTGCCATTAGTATTATAGATGCTGACGGTAAGGAGTTGGCTCATTATTACTTGCCTGCTGGAGGGTATCTCAACGTTGTTGATGGACAGGAAGTGCAAGCTGGTGATGTGCTTATTAAGATGCCACGAGAAATTTCAAAAGCGAGAGATATTGCTGGTGGTTTACCTCGTATTTCAGAATTGTTTGAGGCTCGTGTGCCAAAAGATCCAGCTGTTTTGGCTGATATTGATGGTGAAGTAGTTTTTGGTGGATTACATCGTGGTATGCGTAAAATCTCTGTGGTCTCTGGAGTAGAATCGTATGATTATCATATACCACGCGGTAAACAGCTTAATGTTGTTAATGGTGATAAAGTTAGTGTAGGTGATCTATTAACTGTCGGTGTTCCGGTGCTGCATGATATATTGCGTATTCTTGGTCCTGGTGTAGTGCAACGTTACTTAGTAGACCAAATTCAGGAAATTTATAGGTTACAAGGTGTTGATATTAATGATAAACACATTGAAATTATAGTACGTCAAATGTTACGCAAAGTTCGTATTGTTGAACCTGGTGATTCCGATTTCCTCATTGGTGATCGTATTGATCGTATACATTTTGGGATGGTCAACTCTTTATTACAAGCTGAAGGCAAAAGAGTTGCAATTGCTAAACCAGTATTGATGGGAATTACGCAGGCTTCACTTGGTACTGAAAGCTTTATTTCGGCTGCTTCATTCCAAGAAACGACAAGAATTTTGGCAGAAGCAGCTATTTCGGGGCAGGTAGATCATCTTTATGGCTTAAAAGAAAATGTAATTGTTGGTAAACTAATACCTGCTGGGACTGGCCTGAAATCGTTCAGGGAGAAATACCTTGGCGATGGCAGCAAAGAAGAAGAAGAGGAACAGCAACCGAAGCTACAATCGGCTGAAGATAGTGAGGGTGTATCAATAGGCGCGTAGCTCAGCGGTAGAGCACTGCTTTGACGTAGCAGGGGTCAGCGGTTCAATCCCGCTCGCGCCTACCATTGAGTTAGGCCTTTTGGGTAGGATCAATTTATATTTTGCAAATTTAAGTTGGTATAAGGTAGAATTATGATTTTTTATTACTTGAGGTTTTTAGTAGTATGGTATTAGATAAAGAAATGAAGAAGAAACTCATTGAAGAATTTGGGTTGCATCCTGATGATAGTGGTTCCTTGGGAGTCCAAGTAGCACTACTGACCGAGAATATTCGGCGGCTTACGAATCATTTGAAAGAAAATCACAATGATTTTGCGTCAAAACGAGGATTATTGACTCAGGTAGCTCGACGTCGATACTTCCTTAAATATCTTGCAAAACATGATCCTGAACGGTATAAATTGGTAAGAGAGCGTTTTGGATTGAAAGGATAAGAATCAACTGTGAAAATGCAATTCTATAATGGAATTCAATTCAATAGATATAATAATAAGAGGTAATCTACTTTAATGACAAAGAAATTTACATTTTCTGATTTTGGATATGAAGTTGAATTAAATACTTTTGCGCAACAGGCTAGTGGGTCTGTTTGGATTAGACAAGGTGGCACTATTGTACTGGCTACGGTTGTTTCAGCACCTGCTAGAGAATTCCCTGGTTTTTTACCATTAACGGTTGAATATCGTGAACTTTTTTCTGCTGCGGGTAAAATTCCTGGTGGTTATTTTAAGCGTGAGGGGAGGCCCACCGATAAAGAAATTCTAACGAGTCGTCTTATTGATCGTGCGCTGCGACCCCTATTTTCTGAGCGTTTTTTTGATTCTGTGCAGATAATTGCGACTGTTTATTCAGTTGATAAAGAACATGTTCCAGGACCGTTAGCAATGATTGCTAGTTCGCTTGCATTAACAATTTCAAAAATTCCTTTTTTGGGTCCAGTTGGTGTTGTTGAACTTGCATATTTAGAAGGTAGCTGGGTTATTAATCCAATTTATGCTCAAAGTTTTGCTTCTAATGGAAGGCTGTTTATTGCTGGTACGGATGAAGGCGTGAGCATGGTAGAAGGCTCACTTGATGAGTTGCCGGATAATGAGTTAGTTAATACGCTCTTTCTAGCCCATGAAAAAATAAAGAAGTTGGTGGCCTGGCAGAAGGAGATTCAACAGGAAGTTGGTATTCCTAAGGAGAAGGTTGTTCTCAGTTTTGATTTTGATAAATGGGAAAGAAATGCGGATAAATTTTTAGATGACAACCTACTTAGCAGTTTTTTTATTAGTGATAAGATTGCATTTAGCAAAAATTTTGAAGTGGTTAAAGAAGATTTTATTAATCAATATGCGGAAGAATTTAAATATAATGAGGAACTGAAAAAGGTTGTCTTATATATTTGGGAATTAGTGCTCAAGCGTAAATTACGAGAGATTGTGCTTGCTAAAAACAAACGCCTTGATGGCCGCGCTTTCAACGAGATTCGGCCTATCTGGATACAAGTTGGGATATTGCCATTTGTACATGGCTCAGCGCTCTTTACGAGAGGACGCACACAGGCATTGGTAAGCGTAACACTTGGTGGTGGTCGAGATGAACAAAAGATTGAAGGAATAATGGGGGATGAGATTTCTGGAAGTTTTATGCTTCATTACAACTTTCCTCCATTTGCTGTTGGTGAAGCTCGTCCACTCAGAGGACCCGGTCGTCGTGAAATTGGTCATGGTCATTTAGCTGCGGGATCTTTTACTTATATTTTGCCTGATAAAGAAAAATTCCCTTACACTATTCGTGTTGTATCAGATATTTTGGAGTCTAATGGCTCTTCATCGATGGCAACAGTTTGTGGTTCTACCATGGCATTGATGGATGCTGGTGTACCAATAAAAAAGATGGTAAGCGGTATTGCAATGGGTTTGTTGTGCTCGAAAGATGCTGAATGTAAAACTCTGTCGGATATTACTGGTTTTGAGGATTCATTTGGGTTGATGGATTTTAAAGTTGCTGGTACAGATAAAGGTGTGTTAGCAATTCAGCTTGATATTAAATATAAAGGTGGCTTGACGCGACCAATTTTTGAAAAAGCATTAGAGCAAGCACGTGAAGGACGACTTTATATTCTTGAAAAAATGCGTTCTGTTATGAGCGAACCACGTTCAACACTATCTGAATTAGTGCCTAAATTGGTTAATTTCAAAATTGGTACTGATAAGATTGGAACTGTTATTGGTCCTCGTGGTAAGACTATCCGTGATATTATTGAAAAAACGAGCACTGATATTGATATTGGACCAGATGGTCAAGTAAAGGTGTTTGGTGCACCAGGCGCTAATATTGAGATGGCAGTCAACTGGATAAAAACGCTCGTTGGTGATATAGAAAAAGGGGCTAGATATCACGGAAAGATCAGACGTTTTGTTGATTTTGGCATTTTTGTTGAGCTGGTACCAGGTCAAGATGGTCTTGTCCACATTTCAAATATTCCACGACAACTGCAAAAAACGTTTATGAAGCATTTCAAACTAGAAGATGTTGTTCTCGTTGAAGTTGTAGATTACGATCCAGTAAGTGGAAAAATTCGTTTACGTTTGCTGGATCGAGAATAAGAGAATAAATAAAATAATAGTTTTTATTTAAAGATATGAGCAGCATGATGTGGCGTCAGAATAATCGTACATATAATCAACTGCGCAAAGTAAAGATTAGTTATAACCTTTTTGGTTATGCTCCAGGGAATGTTTTATTCGAGATGGGTAATACCAAGGTTCTCTGTTCTGTGATGATGCAAAAAGGAGTGCCTTTCTTTTTGAAAGGCTCAAAAACTGGTTGGTTAACAGCCGAATATGCACTTTTGCCAGCTGCAACAACAATACGAACGCAGCGCGAAGCTACGTTATTAAAACGCAATGGCCGTTCAGTTGAAATATCGCGTTTAATTGGAAGATCATTGCGTAGCATAGTGCAGCTTGATAATATAGGTGAGAAAACTATTTTGGTTGATTGTGATGTTTTACAAGCGGATGGAGGAACTCGGACTGCTTGTTTAACTGGCGCTTATTTAGCATTGGAAGTAGCAGAGCAGTATTGGCTTGAAAGAGATATTATTCCAGAATCAATCATAAAGGATGCACTTGCTGCAATTTCAGTTGGAGTTATTGATAATCAAGTTTATTTAGATCTCGATTATTCTGAAGACAACAGAGCAGGTGCAGATTTTAATTTTGTTCTTACCTCTTCTGGCAAACTGATTGAAGTACAAGGTTCGGCCGAAAAAACAGCTCTTTCATGGGAGATTTTTGAACAATTACGACAACTTGCGTGCAAAGGAATAGTGAAATTGTTGCATTATTCTAAACGACTGGCAAAGGACAATAATCAAGAAAAAGGCCAGCTTTTTAGTTTGCAGCGGCGAGGGATAGAGTAAATAATATATGTTGTTTATTCCCTTGATATCATTGGAATTATGATTTGCTTTTTCTTTTATAAAAACCTTCACGAAATTAGTGTCGAAGATGTAAAAATATTTAGCTAAAATTGGATAAATACGTTTGTGCTTCTATTTTTATTTTTGAGTATCTTAATATTGTATGAAGTTACTATTGTTTCTTAAAAAGCTTGAACAATCATCATTTCTTTCTTCGTATTGTACTATCTGTTTTTTATTGCGTGATAATGTGTATCCACTTCTTTTTTTCTCGCTTTTATCACAAAAAGTGCAACGTTTGATTGAAGGAAATGTGGAGCGTCTTGATCTGGAATTACAGGAACAAGCACAGATTTTGAGTAAACTTGAAATTTACGGTTTTTTGGGAACTACCGATTTTTATTGGTTGGGTAATATTTCAATGCTTCCTGTAAAGAAAAAGAAATTTTGGTTTGAATATATTAATTGCTATAAAGGTCCACATATTCTTGGTTTTTGTATAAATGAGCGAGAACAAGCTGAACTTAAAAAAGATTGTTTGTGTGTGACTATGGATATCAAAATTGATCAAGAAGGTTTTGAAAAACTTGCACTATTCTTTAATAAAATACAATCAGGGGTGCTGAAGAATATAAGTAAGCCATTTTTTTCTTATGGAGCAACTATTGCGCTTGATAAAGCCTGTTTGCTTTTGCAATACGGTCAACTGCTAGGAAATAATACAAAACAATTTTGTGATGAATGGCTACCAATTTTGATTGATCCGGAGCAATCACTTTTTAAGGTGAGTGAATATTTTTTGGCCAAACGTGTAAAAGAGTTCTTTTCATTATGGTCAAAGATAGGGCTTCGTTATCCGGAGGTTTTTTGGATTGCTTTCTGGTCTGATATCTTGTGGCGTTCTTATCATTATACGAATCTCAAAAAGAGCGGTAAAAGTGCAGAAGCAAAACAGTTAGGATTTAAATTGCCGTTTGCATTTCTCAAATGGGATTGGAAGAAGGCTGATCCTGAAGAGTTAAAGCAGATGCACCAGTTTTTGTATATAATGGATTATAATCTCAAAAATGGCGTTGGTTCTTATTATATTGAGTTGCTTTATATAAAATTTTTCCTTGGTCAGTTTTCACCGCAGGATATTCAATCAGTAAGTGATTATGATGAAACTTCATTTCAAGCGCATTGTTGAACAATGTAACAATCTTTGTTTTTTTATTTTCCATAAGAAAACTTTTGCTAATTTGTCTTAATAAAAAACATTTTACATAAGTATGTTTTTTTGCTAACCTATTGTAAATTATTACGTGTTCAGGTTGGTGTAGCATATGTTCAATCATTATCTATAGAGGAAAAAAATGAAAATTAAGTTGGTTTTAGTATTATCGTTGCTTTTTAACTTCATTATATTGAATTCGTGTGGACCATTTTTTTGGCGGCAAGCGGTAGAAGATAACAAAGAGTTTTATTCTCAACTAGCGGATAGAGAAATTTTACGGAGAGAGGAACTAGGACGTAAAGAGGAGTTGCAACGTAATCAGAGTCCTAAACAGTCAATTTTATTGCTTTCTACTTACATTGCCTGCGGTCTACCTTCAAATTTAAATTGCTTGCCGTGTATGATTTGTGTACCGAGATTGTTTGTAATTAGAAGATCTTCTCAATTTTTTCAATGTGAATAACAATAGAGTTGCGTTAGGATTTATGTAAAGGATTAATGGAAAAATATGAAAACTAAGTTTATTTTAGTATTATCGCTGCTTTTCAACTTCATTATATTGGATTCATGTGGACCAGCTTTTTGGCGGCAAGCGGCGGAAGAATACAAAGAGTTTTATGCTCAACTAGCGGATAGAGAAATTTTACGGAGAGAGGAACTGCGATGTGAGCAGAATTCTAAGTCAATTTTAACTTTTCTACTTGCATTGCATCTCCGGGTAGGCTCTGAATCGCCTGCCAGAGTTTTGCCAAGAGAGATGTTTCAAGAAATCTGGAAATTTGTAAAAAATTTTCCGCTGCAACAGCAAAAAATATCAAATCAAGAAGTTGGCCAGGGGGAAACATTTTGTAATAATGTACAAGAAATTTCATATCTTTCTTTAGCTGAAGAGGAATTGCCTGCTTTTTATATTGATGTTAATAATTTATGTCCTCATCAACAAGTCCAATGGTAAGAAAATTTTTATTTTTTTCTAATTTTTAGTTAAAAATGTTTTTTTGGTTGGATGATGCCGCCAGATATGATCATAGCCATTGCATCTTGGCGAGTAATAGAGATAATAATAATATCACGTTCCGGCAGAATAATGAAATAACCGCTGGTTGGGTTAGGTGTAGTTGGAACAAAGATATTATAGAATTTTTCTTCTTTATTAGGAGCTAAATCCGGTGCCAATTCGCTTGTAAGAAAGCCTACACTGTATATGCCTTTGCGTGGAAACTCAATAAGTACAACCTTTTTGAATGTAATTTTATCATGTGCACTAAATGCTTGTACCAGTTGCTTAATGCCGGAATATATAGGTCGCACGAGGGGAAGTTTGATCAAGAAATTTTCTATTGTGTTGATGATTGAGCGCATAACAAATATTTTGAGTATTGTTCCGAATAAGAAAATAATAAGTATAGCGAGAACAACTTCACCATAAGGGATATCTAGATAAGTAGGCACAAATGGTTTAAGCGGTTCAAGCCAACTAATAATAAGATTAAGCGTTATTTTGAAGATAACAATGGTTAATGCGATAGGGAGAATGGTTAAAAATCCATTACGAAAGAGTTTCCACAAACCGTTGAATAACCGTGATATTTTTTTTTGTATCCATCGAATCATTTTTTACTCTCCTGAAGTTGAAAGTTCTTTTTTTAATTTATGAGCAACTGTTTGAGCAACTTGGTTCACTTTTTTTTGATCTTGACCCTCTACCATAACACGCAAAAGTGGTTCAGTTCCTGAGTAGCGAATAATTAAACGTCCATCAGGCAACTCAGTCTGAGCAGCTTCAATAATATTTTTTAACGGTGGTTTATCAAGAGGGTTTTTTACTGTAACCGGAATATTGAGATTTATCTGTGGATAGTGGGTGAATGTTTCTAATTTCCAATTATTAGTTGTGATAATTATTCCAAGTAGACGAAGTGCTGTATAAATAGCGTCGCTACTGCTCAGATAATTAGTCATGATTATATGTCCTGAAGGTTCTCCGCCCAAGGTAAGATTATGTTTTTTCAGATGTTTCCATACTGCAGGCTCTCCAACTGCGCACCGAATAAGCTTTTTTTTATGCGATGCAAGCCATTGCTCCAATCCTTGATTACTCATGATTGTTCCAATTATTGTTGTTTCTTGATCATAAGGAGGGTTAGAAGCTAACAGTGCCAGCATATCATCTCCGTCCTTTTTTATTCCATCTTTGGTGATAATAACAAGGCGATCGCCATCACCATCAAACGCAAATCCTATATCTGCATTATGTGCTAATACTGTATTGACAAGATCCTGTGTATGTTGTGTGCCACATTGTTCGTTTATATTAATACCGTCTGGAGCGTTGTGAATAGGGATAACCGTTGCACCTAACTTTCTGAATATATGTGGTGCAAGTTTCGAAGTAGCGCCATTGGCGCAATCGAGAGCAATGGTTATGCCATCTAAAAATTGTGCAGGAAAAAGACTGCATATCGTTGCAATATACCGATCTGCGGCATATGGCCAATAGTGGATGCTGCCAAGTGTGTCATAACTAATGGGGCTATTCTTTATTTTCTCAAAAAGATGTTCGATTTCCGTTTCTTCCTTTTCATCTATTTTAACACCATTTTCATCAATAATTTTTATTCCGTTGTCATAGTAAGGATTGTGTGAAGCGGTAATTATAATACCGGTCTTAAAATCTTGATTTTGTTGTACAAGGCGACAGCCCGCTGGTGTTGGTAGTACGTTTGCATCGTAGATTGTGAGTTGGTGTAATGATAATCCGCATCCAAGAGCTGATTTGATGAAAGAGCATGAAATACGAGTATCATGTGCAAGCAATACCTGTGCATTTTTACCATAATGATTGATAATCGATTGACCTATTGCAAGACCGAGTAAAGGGAGGTTGATAAACGTTAATGGTGCTTGCCCTACAATGCTTCTAATGCCATTAGTGCCGAACAGGTGCTGTTTCATGTAGATCCTTTTAACTGTGTTCTTGTTCAGATGTTTTATCAACATAAACGAGTATAGTTGAAGGAGAGCAGTTTAGCAATGAAACATGATCAGGAAGGAAAAGTTGATCTGCCAATAAAGGTATACTATTTTTGCCTTTTTTGAGTAATTGAGCATTAAAGTGAAAAGCTAGTGTACTAGTATCAAGAGTGTGTATGTCAATTCGCTTGCCGTGAACAGTAATCGTAGCCATTTCGGGAGCAGAGATTATTACATCGGATGATATGTTATAAAAACTGATTGGAACCATTACTTGCTGATAATCATGGTATTCTTGTATAAAAATATACCAAAAACTGAAACCGAAGAATAATGAAAGTAATTTAAGAGGTATGCTGCTGCCTGTTAAGAGATTCTTTTTTGGATTCATGACTGGTTTTTCCTTTTTTGTTTAGAGCTGCTAGTGTGATTTTTTTGAGAAGTTTTATACAATTTTCCGCCGAAAGAGAGGATAATTCAGTTCCTTGATGTATTACTGTAAAGTTTGTTGTTTGTTCTTCAGAAGTAACTATGATCATAACGTCTGTCTTGGTACTGAGGATGGTAGCATCTTGTTTCCATCGAGGCATTGTGTGAATTTCATTATTTTGCATTTCATCGATTTTATATTGTGCAGAAACATTGATGCTGCGGATAGTTCCATCCGATTTGAGCCATATAAATTTTTCTGGTATAAATGTGGTGCTATTGATGAGTGTTTGTAAAAGTTCTACCTGAAAAGGGGCATCTAATAAGAATGGTGAGTGAAGAAGTTCGTTGAGATTATCCCTCTGTTCAATGATAATATTCAGAGGGATTTCCTTATTGCGTGCGATTAGGGCGATTCTAATAAGTTCTTGATGCCAATTGGATGGTATTTGTTTTACTGGAATATAATTACGCAGTGTAATAATTTTTTTTTGTAATGTTTCTTGATGAAGTAGAATAAAAAGCATTGCTGTAACTGGAGCAAAATAGGAAAGAAATGAGTGTACTACTGGCAGTTGCAACCAGGCAGTTGTCAGAAAAAGTAAACAATAGCCCAAAAAATAGAAAAACAATTGGTGGTGATGATCGGCATACAACCACTTGCTGATATAGTAAAAGACTGTGGCAAAGAAAATAATTTCTATAAGATCACGCCAGTTCATAAATGAAAAGAAATTCGATAAAATAATCATTAATACTCCTTTTTTTTGATACCTTAGTTTAGATTGTTTTTTTGTTTTGTATATGATTTATAGTGAACTTGTCAAGCTTAATATCCTTCAGGTTAAAATAGGATAGAGAAAATTACCGTCAGGGCCCTATTTACTCATTGGAATCTTCATGATTACCATTTTTTGGGTGATTTTTTCACTTTGCAATATCAAATTATTTTAAAGTAAATTGACTTTTTTTACTTTTTATTTATAATTATTAATATAGATTTATAATATCAAGACTCTAAAATTATCTCTTTGTCATTATATTTTTAAATTATTATGTGGGGAAATATTAATGTTGTTTATATCATCTAGTTTATATAAAAAAATGATGTTTTTGTTACCAGCTGCCTTTTTATCATTTTCTTTTTATCCTATGGAAGTAAAAAATCTTGATAAAATGTGCAATGAACTTCCAGCAGCATCGCTTTCTATGGTTGGTCTTCCATTATTGTATAAGGCAAGCAAGCAGGATGATCAGCATATGTGTAATCAAGCTTATCAAATAATAAGTGCTGCAGCTTCAAAAGGAGGGCAGTCTGTATTACAATTTTTAGAAACTAAAAATGATGGACGTTCTTGCTTTATTCTTGGCTTGATGGCTTTAGATGAGAAGAATTATAAATTAGCATCTGATTATTATAAAAAAGCTGTAGATCTCTGTTTGCGACAAGAAAAGAAGTTGACCCAGCAAGTAGTTTATCAACTTCAAAAATTTTTGGAGAGAAAAAAGGGATGGTCATTATTACCATACTTTGCAAATCTTATTGATGGTGAAATGCTTAATTCGCTTGAGCACGATGAACAAAATGGTGATATGCATGCTCGTTTTATACGTGGTGTTGCCTTATACGCTAGAAATAAATGGGAGTATGCATTAAGTTGCTTGAAGCCAGTTGCTGATCAAGGGAATTCATTAGCACAGTTTTGTGTTGCGGATATATTGCATGATGGCTCTGAATTTGTACATTCTCCGCATGATGCTGCCAAGTATTATAAAGAGGCTTTGAAAAAAACAACCAATTCTTACATTAAAAGATGGTCCTTAGAGGCACTTAAAGAATTATTTAATCAAGGAATCGTAGAGGCTATTGCCCCATTTTTTATAGAAGGACTTACTGATGAGGCAATCTGTAAAGAATCTATGGTGATTTTACATGATTTTCTTAATCGCGATCCTGAAGAGCAAAGATTATGTTTTGAGCAATTCACTCATGAATATTGTTGTTTATTAAAAGAACATACAAAGAAAAGAAATTGGTATGCTAATTTTCTTCTTGGCTGTTCACGTTGTATAGAGGGAATAATAGGGAAAAATGATCTAAAACAAAAGAAGATCTTTTTACAACAGGCTTTGAAATGTTTAAGAGATGCCTTTGCCTGCGTTGTGGAAGAAGAGCGTGCGTTTGTTAATAGGAAAAAACTAGAGGTAATGGAGTATCTTGCAATAACCTATGTAAAAGAAGGAGCAGTTGTACAGGCATACAATTGTTGGAAAAAATTAGAAAAAGAAAATACATATGCGATTCTTTTGGAAGATGTAGGAAGTAGTGATAATCCTCGGGCACAACTTTTAATGGGCTTTATGTGTTCTGAGAAATCATTTACCGATGGATTATCGTGGTTTCAAAAGGCATTTGAGGATGAACAGGCATCATTAGTAACGAGAGAATGTGCTGCAGCTATGCTGATTCCTTTGTTAAATCGTCTTCTGACAGAGAAGTTTAATATAGAATCTGAAGAAGTAATGGGTTATATAATTACAAAAGCACAAATAAAAACATGTTATAAAGTAATAAAATTTTTTATTCAAAAAAATGATCCAATCTTTTTGAAGAAAGTTCTTGGACTATTTGAAGATACGGAGAATGCTGTAATTTCTCAATATATTCAAGATAATGAGGTAATATCCTTAGTTCTGCGGCTTGGTATATACGACCTCCTTTTTAATTTGATAAAAGCAGGTGATGTACATGCAGGGGAGGCATTAGTTAATTTTCACTCAAGAAGATTAAAAAATAAATGCTATTTACTTGAAAATGAAATAAGTGAAGAAGCTGAGAAGAGGGTTATTAATTTAGCTGATGAGCTTAAGGAAAGCCAAGTGTCTGAAATAAATGAAAGGGGCAAAGAGAAAAAGGCTATTTTATATTCAGCTTATAAGTGGCTTGCAAGCTGCTTTGATAAAGAGGAAAAGTATGTTAAGTATCTGCAAGAGGCGTTAGAATATAACCCTGGAGATCAAGAAACAAGATATAACTTGGCTATCCGTTATCTTGTTACTCCCCCTAATATAAATCCAAATGAATTTGTAAATAAGACTATTAAAATGCTTACAGATCTTGCAAAAGAAGGTTATAGAGAAGCACAAACATCTTTATGTTTTTTATATTCACCTGAGACAGTGTGTACTGGAGGAGTAAAGAAAAATAAGAGATTATCTGAGTATTATTTTAAAATGACTGAGGGGAAGCCTTCGAAAATGGCTAGTTTTTTTAAAGTGGGACCTGTTCAAGATGAACAAATAACTATTATAGGTGCTCCTGTTAATGATATTATTAATGACGCAGTAAAAGTGTCGCAATTAGCAGAGAAATGTGCTGGAGAAGCAGAGAAAGGAACATTATCAAAGGAGGTTCGAATTGAGATGTCTCAAAAGGCGGGTCTTATGATAAAAAAGCTGAAAGAAGTTGTTGAGGGAAAAAAGCCTATGTGTCTTTCTGCTACAGTTCAATTAGCGATTCTTTCTATATTTTGTGCAAAAGTTGAACTATGTTATGAAAATTTTATAGAAGCAAGGGATTTTCTAATTGAAGCAATCAGGGCGATGATATCTGCCATTGATTTTGATTTTGTTACGAAGCTTTCTTGTAAAAAAAGTAAAAGGAAGCTTAAGATGGCCTTGGACTATTTAAATGAAGTTACAGAAAAGTTGTCAAAAGAGCATCCGATATGTAGAACGTTATTTAATACACTTATAGAAAAATTTCGGCGGAATGGTTTAGAAATAAGGCAAGAACAATGATCCAAAAATCGGGTCAGCTAATTTGACGAGAGTCTCATCAGGTTTTTCTTTTGAATTATCCCATGAGTGTAAGCGGTTTATTGCATTTATCAAAAATTCGTTGGGTTATATCTATTTTTGATATTGTGTTAATCTGTGTGCAGATCATTGTTAAAGCTCAGTAAGGCTTTTATGATAGGATAGTAATGGTACAAAAGAAAGAGATTGTCATATTGACCGGTGATCGACCAACAGGTTCGCTTCATTTGGGGCATTATGTTGGCTCATTGCTTAATCGTATTCAGTTACAAGAAAAATATAAGCAATTTATTATCATTGCGGATGCACAGGCGCTGACTGACAATTGGGAGCATCCAGAAAAAATTCGTAAAAATGTTTTAGAAGTTGCATTGGATTACTTAGCTGTTGGCATTGATCCAGACAAATCAACGATTTTTATTCAGTCAATGATTCCACAAATTGCAGAGTTGACCGTCTTTTATCTTAATTTAGTTACGGTGAGTCGGCTTAAGCGAAATCCAACAGTTAAAACAGAAATACAACAAAGAGGATTTGGAGAGGTTGTTCCTGCAGGTTTCTTAGTCTATCCAGTCAGTCAAGCTGCCGATATTACTGTTGTGAAAGGAAATCTTGTACCGATTGGTGAGGATCAATTGCCCATGATTGAGCAGACCAACGAAATTGTACGTGCTTTTAATCGTATCTATCCTGGCGATGTGCTGGTTGAAGCTGAAGCGCTTATTCCGAAAGTTCCCCGTTTGCCAGGCATTGATGGTAAGGCAAAGATGAGTAAAACATTGAACAATGCTATTTTTTTGAATGATTCGATTGATATACTTGCCGATAAAGTTATGAGCATGTATACCGATCCAGGTCATATTCGAGTAGAAGATCCGGGTAAGGTTGAAGGTAATGTTGTCTTTACCTATTTTGATGTATTTGATCCAGATGAAAAGGAGGTTGCATGGCTCAAAGAACATTATCGTCGCGGTGGTCTTGGTGATGTAACGCTTAAACAAAGACTTATTGAGGTACTTAATACCTTTCTTGAACCTATTCGTGAGCGTCGCAAACAGCTGGCTAAGGATCCGGCTTATGTCATGAAACTTCTTTCTGAAGGAACTGAAAAAACACAGGTAGTTGCTGAGCAAACTATGCAAGAAGTACGCAAAGCAATGTCTTTAGATTATTATAATGGCCGAGAAAGAAGATAAATCTTTATTTCCCCTTTTTCTTTTTGTTACTATCAGGCTGAACATCGGTGTACTAATAGTATTTAACGATAGTGTATACCATAAGCAGGGTAATAATTAAGGGGAGGCGATGAAGATTACTATGTATGATTATAAAAAGGGGTTTATGAGAAATTATATTATCCCGCTTTTGATAGTGCTCTTTTTTAGTATGTTGATTGTACTTGCTATTTTTAATTTGCGTGTAACATCAAAATATTATTTGGCAGATTTGATTGTGCGTGATGTAACACAGCTGGCAACTATTTTTGAACGTATTGATCAGGAATGCAAGATACTCGATTTTGATTATCAAAAAAATAGAATAAATTTTCTCAATGTGAAATCATTTGTAGGGTCAGAAGTAGGTCCGATGAATTTAGCCTATCCAGACAAATGGAATGGGCCTTATATAGATGATAATCCTACTTATCAAGACAAAGAATACCTGGTAGTGAGGACAAAGAAGGGTTATTTTGTTACTCCCGGAGAAGGAGTAAAATTACCAAATGGTCAGATCATCGGTAAAGATATTATCTTAGATGAAGATGCTGATATTCCTTCAATGATGAAAGATGAAAATCAGCTGATGTTTAACGGTAAGCAATTGGCTGCTCGTCTTACTATTGGTGTTACAGAACCAGGCCTAATTTACCAAAAGCTTCCTATTGAGCGAATATAAATTCTTTCTAATATAATTAGGCATAGTTGGGACCTTTTGCCTTGTTATGACGGTAAGTCTTGTATAATTTATATTTTTTATATAAAAATAATAAGTGATTCTTTATGAATAATGAAGGAGGAAATATGAAATGGTCTTTATTCTTGCTTATATTGCTAAATTATTTTTCTCTTTTTTCGATGGAAAGAGCGGAGGATTATTATAATGATTGCAAAAACCCCTTTGGCATTCTTACCTTGAATTTTTCAAAAAGACCGAAGGATTCTTTATTCCTTCGTTTCTTACTTGCATCACGATTCTGTACTAGAAACTATATTAATCGACATATTGAATTACTTAATATGGAAAGATTTGGGAGGCTACAGGAAGATCTCTCGGACATAGCACGAAAAGTCTTTTCCCCTTGTGATATTGCGCTTTATTTTGATAAGAGCCATTTATCAGAACAAAATAGTTTTTTGCAATTACAGTGTTTTTTGATTTGGTTAAGTTATCAACAAAATTTAGTAGGAAGAATAAGAGCAATTTCTCTTGCAGATAATTCTCTTAATGCGGTGCCTCATGAAGCATTACGGAGTTTAAATTATTCTCATAGCCGTTATCCTCTTGATAATAACCTTCATGTCGCTGGGAATCCGCTTAGGCTCTTTCTTTGTGATAACAACTTTACTACCAATGATCAAAAAAATCGTATTTTGGGGCAGTTGACTGGAATTAATGTTAGTTTTTAGATTGCTCAATTTTTTTATGTTTTTTTATATCTTCTTTAGAAATTGTTCTGTGATTTTTTTTGTGCCCATTTTAAAATTAACGGTTAAATAAATTTTATTGTTACCCTTTTCTTCTACCTTTTTTACAGTGCCAATGCCAAATTGAGGATGATTGACCGGTTGATTTATTTTCCAGCCATTGGACTGTGCTAGAGATTTTCTATGGTACTTTTGTTTTGTTGTAGCTGCTGCTCCAAATGTTTTAAGAGATGATTTTTGTCTTATTATTATACCAAGCCACAAGGAAAAGAAATGAGAAAGTTGATCATTATTCCAATAAGAAACATCCTGTTGCTGTTGTAGATGTTGTGGAATTTCATCTAAAAATCGGGAACAACATTGTTCAACCATTTGTCCATAGGTATAGCGATAGCGAGCATGCATGAGCATAAGCCGTTCCCGAGCTCGCGTTATGCCAACATATAGTAATCTTCGTTCTTCTTCAGTTGATTCTTCATATTCAAGTGAGCGTGAACTTGGCAGAAGCCCCTCATCCAGTCCCACAATAATAACCGTATTAAATTCTAACCCTTTTGCAGCATGCAGTGTCATAAGCAATACCTGCTGTTTCTGTTCTTGATTGCCGTGCATCTTTTTTTGCATGAGACTTATCTCATCAAGTAGGTGTTCAAGAGTAGTAGTGCCCTGTGCTTCAAAATAGATAAATGCTTGCATTAGTTCTTTAATATTTTCAATGCGTGATTCAGCTTCTTCTTTATCACAGGTGTGGTTGAGATACTCAATATAATTAGTTGTTTTTAAAATATGCTTGAGAGTAGTAGTTGGTTGTGTTTTATGTGTATAATCTTCAAAAATTTGTAAGAATTGAATCAAAGAAGTTTTTTTCACTGCGGTTAGATTACCTTCATTGATCAATTTGGTAGCAATGTCGTTAAATGATAGAAACGGTTCTGCACGCCATCGGGTATAAAAAAGTTCTTCAAATGATTGTCCAAGACCGCGTGGTGGGCAGTTGATAATTCTAAAAAATGCAGTACGATCAAATGGATTGACAATGAGGCGCAAATGGGCAAGCAGGTCTTTAATCTCTTTTCGTTCATAAAATTGTATACCACCAATGATGCGATAAGGAATTGAATGGCGTATCAATGTTTCTTCAATGGCACGTGATTGAAAATGTGCACGATATAGTATAGCAATAGCATTGCGTTGTTTACTCCCTGTTAATAGTTTGATGAATTGAGCAATAGCTTCTGCTTCTTGATATTCTGAAAGACACAACAGCGTACAGATACGATTATTTCCCTTGCGTGCAGACCACAATTTTTTAGGATTACGGTGTTGATTATGTTTAATAACGTTATTAGCGACCTCAAGGATTGGTTGCACTGAGCGATAATTTTGTTCAATTTTTATGATTTTTGTTTTTGGAAAATCATGATGAAGCTTAAGAATATTGGTTACTGTAGCACCACGCCAGGAATAGATTGATTGATCTTCATCGCCTACAATGCACAACGAATCAACACTCAGCTGTTTTTTTGTACGTAATGCTAATTGCTTAAGCAGTTCATGCTGCGTTACATTTGTATCTTGATATTCATCAACTAAAATATGACGAATTTGTTTTTGCAGACCTTGTTTTACTTCCTTTTTGGAGTGTAATAGTTTTACTGTGTGCAGGAGAAGGTCGTCGAAATCGAGGGATTTACTTTCCCGTTTTTCTTGCTCGTATGCTGTATATATGTCTTGCAATAATTTCGGTTGGGTCGCTATAATTTCATGTTTCGGATTAGTTGAACGATTTTTTATAAAGGAAATCTGATAAGCGACTTGTTTTGCCGTTACCTGTTTTTGTAAATTATTACGTTTTATAATGTTTGTTATGATTTTATGCTGATCATCTTCATCTAAGATTGAAAAGAATGGGTACTCCAGATATTTAGCATGCTGTTTTAAAAGACGCAGACAATAAGCATGGAATGTTCCAATGAAAGGAATTTGAGTTGTACGGTTCTCTGTTTCAAGAAAATGCACAATGCGCTTTTTCATCTCATTTGCGGCCTTGTTGGTAAAAGTAACTGCAACAATAGAAAAGGGATCAATCTGTTCGTTGATAATAAGATGCGCAATACGTGCGGTAATAACACGTGTTTTTCCTGACCCAGCGCCAGCGACAACTAACATTGATCCACGCGACTGAGTGACTGCTTTTTGTTGTTCTTCATTGAGCTGTGTCTTTAAGAAGGTTGCAAATGATTCTTTGATTGGGCTCATTGATATCTTTCAGGTTGTACTATGTTCATGTATTTTCTTTTAATGTACAACAAAAAACTAATTTGGTCCTGAAGTTTTTGCCCTTCTTTTTCGGAGGTTTTTAGTTTAGTTTTTTTGTTTTTCCTGTATATTAAGGTTAAAAAGTTTTTTAAAGCATCATTAAAACTGATAATAAATGCTATGTGTATTTTAAATAAACATCTTTCTTTTCTTTTAATTCTCAGTTTTACTTCTTTTAGTTTAACTGGATCTATTTTTTTACCGTGGTCGTGTGCTACTCATGAGAAAAAAGAGAACCGTTCTTCTCCGAAAAAAATGATGTTGCGCTCTTTAGATGCAACTAAAAAATATTTAAAGCGAACATTTCCATTACTGTGTGCTAGTATATTAGCTATCACTACAGCAATTCTAAGAGGAATCAAAAGGGGCCATGAGAAGAAACCTTCATTGAGAAAGCGAATTTTAAATGATTTTGTGATTCCTGTTTCTCAAGTGGCAAAAAAGATGGGGGATGGATTACAAAAAAACTATCAAAAGAATAAAAAATCTTTGCACGCTACTCTTGGAATCAGCAGTATTGCATTAACATTATTTTATCTCAGGAATATTTTGTTGCGCTGGGGAATAAAATTAAATAACAAACTTCTTGTTCGTTTTTCACTTGCTTGTGGGGCACAATTAGGAAAAGAAGATAGTCAAGGTAATAATGCACTTTGCCAATCTATTAGACAAGAAAATATTGATATGGCACGGTTTCTTTTGAGTAAAGGAGCACCGGTTTCTTCTTTTGAGAAAATTATTAGATTATCGCAGGGTTGTGTTTTTTTGCGATTTTTGTTTGAAGAAGCAGGTTTTGATTTTAAAGGACTTACCGTGAATCAGCAATGTGCATGTCTTCTGCCTGCTGTCTTATCGCGAGAATCTGGGTCATTAGTCTTTTTAAAAAATAAAACAAGACAGCTTAATGATCAAGTACAAGCAGATCTTCTTTGTGAAGCGATATCGAGAGATTGTTATCTATCGCAGGAATTTTTAATTAACCGTGTTAAGGTTGATGTAGGCGTAAAGAATGGTAGAGAAAAAACTGCCTTGCATCATGCGATTGATATTGGTAAGCCAGATGCAGCATTAAGATTGCTTGATCATACTAGAGAGGTAAATATTCCTGATGGTAGCAGAAGGACACCACTTATATGCGCTGCTGGGAGAGGCTGTTTTAGTTTAGTTGAATCTCTTTTAAGAAGAGGAGCTAATGTTAATGCACAAGATAATCAAGGAAGAACCGCCCTCATTGAGGCTGTCTTTAATAGACAAAATAATCAGCAAAATCAATCTTATAATAGGATTATTGAATACCTTGTTAGAAAAGATGCAGATATTATGAAAAGGACAAAGGGCGGCAAAACTGCTCTCAAGATTGCCGCTAAATCTGGCCATGAAAATGTGATTGATTATTTGAGGTGTCAACTTATTGGGAAGATATATACCCAGAATACTGAAACGTGCCCTATTTGTTTTGAAGATCCTCAAACGATTGGCTTGGATAACTGTATTGTTACGCCTTGTTGTACTAACTTTGTATGTAATCCTGATCTTATAAAGACAGTGTTGCAAAGCGGGGAATGTCCAATGTGCAGAGCCAAATTGGCTGTTGCTGATTGAAGTTAATATTCAGTGTATTGTTTTTCATCAATCAACTCAGAATTCAATAATTTATTAATAGTATGTTTAATGTTAACTCGTTCATCATTGGTATAATAAACACCCCGAGCATATTCAATAAATTCTTGATCAAGTTCGGCTGTGATTATTTTTTTGCGGATTTCCTCTTGAATATTCCACATTTTTTCATTACTTGCGATTAACTTCTGACAAAGTTTTGCAAGCTCTTCACTGGGTGCTATTGTTTTTTTATAGATAGCCATCAAAGTATTATATTCATTGCGAATATTAATTAGTTTTTCCTGGTCAGCTATTTTTTTTTGTTTTATTTCTAAAATTGAAATGCGATCGAGTAGATCTGCTAATGAAATTGGTATGCTCATTATTGGTACCATGTTATGATAGGTATCAGTTGCTTCTATGTCTATCTCTCCTGTACGTGCAAGGGTTTCTGCATATGATTTTTCTTCGATTATATCAGAAGCAAGAAGCATATTAATAAAACGTTTTATAATAAAGCGTTTGTCATTATTTTCTGGAATTGCTTTTGCAAGTTGTTTAAATTCATCATCAAATTCTTTGAGTCGTTCTTTTTCACGAATTGCATCTTCGAGATCCCATAATGTTTTATTTACTGTTAAAAGATCAGCAATAAGTTCTGATAATGCTTTTGAGGAAATTATGGCATTGTGATAAATGCTGTTGAGCAGATCATATTCTTTATCAATATTGATGCGCTTTGTAGAATCGTGGATCCGTTCACGTTTAATCATAAGAATAGTAAGTTTGTCGAAAAACTCTCCTAATGCGAGTGGCGCAGTTATTTCTATATTTTTTTGAAGGTGTACTTGTTTGGCTTGTTCAGCATTAATAATAAATGTCAGACCAATGGCTATTGTGAGGGGGGCTATAAAAAGAGTTTGTTTCATACTTCTCTCTTTTAATAATAAGACTTTTTAACTTCTTTCCTTTTTTGGAGTATGTGAGTACTTCTTTAACTATGCAATGCTTTATTACTGTCTATTAATTTTGTTATTTCGTTATTTATTTTATCCATAACTACCTTCCAATTGCCTGGTTCTGGCTGTCTGAAAATACGCATAGTTGGATACCATGGTGAACGATCTGATTGTAAATACCAACGACAATCAGATGAATAGGGTAAAAGCATCCAGACTTCTTTGCCGAGCCCTCCAGCCAAATGTGCAATAGCTGTATCTACGGTGATAATTATATCTAGGTTTGCGATTACCGCCGCACTATCCATAAATCTTCCATTGGTGTTATCAAAATCAGTAGGAAAAATAGTAAGTTGAAGTTCATTCGGAATTTTATTTTGTAGGTTTTCATCAGAGCGTTGTAGGCAATATAAGCTGATGTTATCGTGATTAGCTAAAGGGAGGAAATTTTGTATTGAAATTGCACGTTTGGCAATTGGGAGTTTATAGATTTCATGATGTTGCTCAACATGCCAGCAGATGCCTATTTTTAATTTTTTGTCTTGGGCAAGGCGATCTTTCCATTTTTTAATAAGTGAACTATCAGCATAAAGATAGGGTATTAAGGCCGGAATTGTTTGGGGTGTTGTCTTGAGAATTCCTGGCATACTCATAAGTGGTGCTTGAAAATTAATATTCTGTCGTAGTTCCTTTTGATCTTCATTAGTTACGAGATGATCAATATAGGGACACCAAGATAGCAGATTGATTAATGGTTTTTGTACCTTACACCATACCGTTGCTCCATTTTTTTTCAGTTCTTGTGCAAAACGAATAAATTGAAGTGTATCGCCTAATCCTTGTTCACTATAAAGCAGAATGGTTTTATCCTTCAGGTCTTGACCATGCCATTGAGAAATTCCGGTGATATGTTGATTTTTCTTATATCGTTTCCAGCGCCATTCATATTCTTGCCATGCATTTTTAAAATCTCCAAGGGCCCAGTATGCATGCGATAGCGCAATATGTGTGTCTATATGATAGGAATCAAGTTCTGCTGCTTTCGTGAGCGAGTTTATTGCATCATGCATCTTGCCATAAACTTTTAATGTATGTCCTAAATTATAATGAGCATTTGCACATGTTGGATCAAGCAGCGTTGCTTTTTTATAGGCTTCGATTGCACCAACAATATCTCCTTTCCAATTAAGAACATGACCACGATTCAACAATACATTTACATTCTTAGGATTACATTGTTCAGCTTTATCGATCAACGAGAGAGCCTTGTCGTATTCTTGGGTATCCGTAAACATTTTAGCTAATTCTATATATATTTCAGGGCATGTAGGATTTAATGTAAGGGCGCGTTCGAGTATGATTATGGCGTCTTCTGCTTTTTTTTGTGCATGTAAACTTCTGCTGAGCAATAAGTAAGTGACAAGATGGCGAGGATTGATGGTAAGTGCACTCTTATATTCAATAATTGCCAATTCATGCTTATCTTGTTTTGCAAATGTTTTTCCTAATCGAAGAAGGGCTTCAACAATTGAAGGATAGGTTGCCAGGGCCTTACGATAATTGGTAATAGCACTTTCTAGATTACCTTTTTTGTATTCTTGATCACCACATTCAAAAAATTCTTCTAATTTATTGCTATCAAATGGAATTGAGAGCTTTATCTTTTTCTTTGTAGATCGAGATTGATTTTGAGTGATTGCATTAATAAATTGATAACAGTGCCTGATATAAAAGCCAGCGCTAACTAAAGTAAATCCACCAAGGATAAAAACAACTAAACGTAAGTAAGCCTTTACTGGCATATCGTTCCTTTTTTATGCTACTCATATAGTTTAGTTTTTCACAGAGCGGGCTGTCTCAGTAATAGCATAAACAAGGAAAAGGGTAAAGCTGAGATTGTTATTTTTCGGCTTACTGTTTTATCGTTTAATTATCCTTTATTTGCCTCCTTTGTTTTGTAGAAATGTGTAGGCAAGATGAGAAAAAGCTATTTTGGCCTTCTCATTTGAATCGAGTGGTGTTTGGCTTTGATTATTAATCATTTCACGAGCAGCTCCGTCATCAAAGTATACTTGATATTGCATTTTTCCACCGAATTCTAAAAATACTGGACCATGAGAAATGTTTATTTTTAAAGTATAGCTTCTATTTTCGAAAATAAATTTTGCTTCATGGGGGATTAGATTGTTTTCATTGGGGATTAGATTGTTTTCATTATTGTCAAAGAACGCAATTTCCTTATTATTAATAAGATTTGCAATAAAATACAATGGTTTCTTCTTATGTTCAGGCAAAGGAGTACATTGCTGCCTATGTTCAGGCCAATGATACCTTTGGTGCACTTTTGAACAGTAGAACACGCGTTTGCAATTGCGACATTTATAACTTGCAAGGTTGTGACAGACGGGGCAAAATCCTTTCTGTATATATTTTTGTGCTTGCTGTTCCACTAGTCTAATAAAATTCATTTCAGCTGTAAGTATTTTCTTTTTTTCCGCAAGGACTTCGTTAATAGTAGTAATATAGCTTTTTTCATCATTCAGTGTTTTAGGATTATAGGTTATTATTTTCCTAATATCCTGTATTTTTTGTTTAAGTGAATCAACATCCGTTAGCATCTCTTGTACAAGTGTTCTTCTCTCTGGAAATAAGGGATAAATAGAATTATCATGACTGTCTGATAATTGATTATTCTTATTGTTTCTTGTATATACTTCTTGTTTATATTCGGCCATTTTTTTTCTAAGTAAATCAAGGCCTTTTCTAAAATATTTTGTTTTTTTTAAAAGAAAACTATCTAGAACTTCTTTTTTTAAGTTGGATATAAATTTAGAATCAAGCGATTTTTCTTCTTCTTTTGTGTTCCTTTTCTTCCCTTTGGGGTATAGCAATTTGCCTTCATTATTTTTTTCTAAATTTCTGGGATTAATGAGTGCAAGATTATTACCAATAAATGTGATATCATCTAGCAGTTTCTTGAGTGTTTCAAAATTTGTTTCTGTATCCTGTTTCATTTCGTCGGAGTATTTTTTTATTTCATCCAGTTTTTTTGTTGCTAACGGTGAATATTTATCGTAATAACTATGAAGGAACATTAATAATGATATTTTTGAAATATTTATTTGTTTTTCTAAGTTTCCAACCAGGCATTTAATATATTCTTTTAATATTGCTAATGATACTGATTGTTCATTTGGAAAAAAGGATTTATAATGCATGAGCAGTTTATCAAAATTATCGGGAAATGGATTATTATTTACCTGGGTGAGAATTCTTTTTGTTGTTTTGATGTTTGGCAATAACTTATTATAGAAAGTCCAGTTTTCCTTTATATAAGAATCTACTTTTTTTAGTTCTATATTAAGCGTATCCCATATTGACGAGTTACTAAGAAAGGCTGACGGACCATGTTTTGTTAATGCATTAGTAGTAGAATTTAGGGCTTCTAATCTTTTTTTCATTTCTGTGCAAAATGCTAGAGATTCGTTAATTTGGTTGAGGGTACTTATTATTTCTTCTCCTGACATATTAAAAGTCCAATCTTTCCTTAATTCCTCAAAAGTTTTAGCACCTTCATTACCGGTAACTTTTGAATTCAGGTTGGCATTATTAATGCGACGTTTTTTCTTATTTGTATGATTTAGATTTCGTCGTATGAACTCCTCATTTGCCCACTCAGCTATGGAGTTATAAATTTCCTTTGGGAGTCTTATTTTTTTTGGAGTATTCAGTTTTTCATTTTTTTGTTGATCTGATTTAACTGGTTGATTTTCTTCCATGGTAAAGAGTGTGGCAATAGGGCAAGAAACAGCTAAGACAAAAAATAGCCAATATTTTTTCATGAGGTCCTTTTAAAACATAAATTAAAAAAAAGAAAAACATTTTCCCATATAAAATATCATTTCTATATTTTATTTCAAGTAATAACAATTCGATAAAAACAGGATTTCTGTTTAAAGGAATCGTAACTTGCCCTTGATTTATCTTGATACAATCGGTTGATGAGAACCGCTAAACAAACAATTAGAAGGGCATAGCCTAGAGGTATAAGGGTTTCTTTTTGAACTGTGAAGGCTCTTATTTTTTAGTTGATTAACTGGTGAATTTCTTTTTTTATTTCTTTCTTAAATTTGCTTGTGCGCGATATTTTACGGGCAATTTCAGCAAAAGGATAATCAAGAATATCTCCTTCCAGTTCCTCTTCGAGTCTTTTCTTTAGATTCAATAGATAGCGATTAGCATATAATAGTTGTTGTGTTAATTCCTTTAATGATGGCCATTGTTTTAAATAGTTACTGTATAATAAATGCATAGTCTGTACGTTTGAGGTAGAATCTTCTTGTTGATTGGTATTAATGGTAATCCAAGTCATTTTATCGATGAATTCGTCAATCGGTAGTAAGGAAAAATCTTTTGTAGTTTTCTGATTATTTATCTGCTGTATTGTTTGATGTTCATGGCGACCAAGATCCGAGATTCCTTCTAATATTGAATTATCGGTTTGTGATGGTCTGAGTAAGGCATATAAGGCCTGTACAATTTGTTGTATTACATTTTTCCAATCACCGGGAGATGGTTGGCGGAAAAGGCGTGCATTGGGATACCATGGTGTATCAGTTCGATTAAGCATCCAGCGCCAATCACTTGGTTCTGGTAGCATGATCCATGTAGGAGTTCCTAATGCAGCAGATAGATGGCATATGGAAGTATCAACGGTAATGACTAAGTTCAGGTTTTTAATAATTGCTGCTGTATCCATAAAGCGGCCATTGGTAGTATCAAAATCAGGTCCAAAATCATAGATTACTAATGATCCATCGAGTTCTTTCAATTGATTAGTCCCATGAATTTTTTGGAGACTATAAAGACTGATGCCGGGAACTTGAGAAAGTGGCTCAAATAATTTAACCGATATTGATTTAGCGGCTACTACTTGACGTAAGAATTGTGTACTATAATTTGCATTTCCTTGCCAGCATAAACCGATTTTAAAATTTTTGTCAGCGCTTAATTTTTCCTTCCAGTATTCAACTAATTTTGGATCAGCATGCAAGTATGGAATTTCTGCAGGTATAGTTTCTTCATGTGTTTTAAATATCAATGGTAATGTCATGAGCGGGACATGAAAGTCAAAATCAGGTAATTGTTTATCACGTGATATAACAAAATCAAGGTAGTCACAGAGTGAAAGAATATTGATTAGTGGGCTCTGGGATTGAAATAATATTGTTGCCCCCATTCTTTTGATTGATTGAGCATATCGAATAAATTGAAATGTATCACCTAATCCTTGCTCTGCGCAAATTAAAATAGTTTTATTTTGTAAATTGGAGCCATCCCACAACGGTTTTGAAAATTTGTTTGGGGTTTTTCCATGAGTTTCCCAGCGCCATTCATATTCTTGCCATCCATCTTCAAAATTTCCTAACGTTAAATAAGAAAGGCCAAGACTAAAATGTGCTTGTGCATGATTTGGATTTTTTTCGATAATTTTTTGAAGTAATTCGATTGCTTCTTTGACATATCCTTGGCGTTTGAGTACATAGGAAATATTATAGAACGCTGCCGTTGTTGTTGGTTTAATGAGCAAAACTTTCTGGTAAAGACCGAGTGCTTCGTCTAATTGATTGAGTATTGTTAATGTATTAGCAAGTTCAAGCATAATTGTAGTATCTTTTGGCTGTAGGGCATATGCGGTACGAAATGTCTCAATTGCTTTCTCAAATTGATTCAGACTTCGATATGCAGATCCAAGATGACGGTAGACGGTTGAATCGTTTGGATTGTGCTGTAAATAGGTGAGATATATTTCTATCGCTTTTTTATTTTCTTTTTTTTCCTGTAATGTTTTAGCCAAGTTAAGGTATGCCTTTGAATAATTTGGCTTGAGTTGGATTGCTTTTTCAAAATATTCAATAGCCTTATCAGATTGTTTTAACTGTTTTAAGCAAAGACCGGCATTAAAATAGAGCTGTGGTGATTTTTTATTACTATTTAATGCTTTTTTATAATAATTAAATGCAGTTTCTATTTCGTTTCTGTTGTAGTAAATGTTGCCGAGATTAAAACAGGATTCAAAATGGTCGGCGGCCAGTTCGAGCACCTTTTTATAATACGTAATAGCGGGATCAAAATGAGTAGAGCAGCGATATTTCTCTGCAATAGAAAAATATTCTTGAATTTTTTGATTGATATTTAGTTTTTCGGTAGGTTGCGGGACTTTTTCCAATTGTTGTGTTGATTGTTTATATGCATCGATGGTTGTGATAATTCCATGATTTTCTTTATTTTGATGATTGCTCATGAGTGCACTGGCATATAAAAGAGAGGTAAGAACAAGTAGGGAATATTTTATCATCATTCTTCCTTTTTAAATAAAAATTTTTATTGCTTGTTATGTTGTGATGATTGTAATACTAAAAAATTAGAATGATGTAAAATTATCGTGTGACAGTTCGATCTGCTGGAACAAATTTTGGTTTATGTTCGAGCAGATAATCCTTAAGTTGATTGAGTTCATTTGGACTAATTGCTGAGACAAAAACATTTGGTTCATATCGATTGAACTGTTCAAATAGTTCTGATTGCTTTTCTATTTTGTCGATTTTATTGAAAACATACAGTATTGGTTTGTCGATGGCGAGTTCATTGAGAATCTGATGGACCACATTAATATGATCTTCCCAATTAGGATCAGCGCTATCTATGATGAGCAAAAGCAGATCGGCGTAGCGTAATTCAGCAAGTGTCGATTTAAATGCTTCAATAAGCTGATGTGGCAGAAGTTGGATAAAACCAACCGTATCTGAAATTAGACCTACTTTTGTACTGTTAATAACAAGTGTGCGTGTAGTGGTATCAAGTGTGGCAAATAGTTTTTCTTCAGCCAGTACATTACTTTTGGTAAGTACATTAAGGATGGTGGATTTTCCTGCATTAGTATATCCAATTAAGCTTATCAGTGGGAATGCTGAGCAGAGTCGACGTTTTCGTTGTGTTTTTCTTGATTGTTCAATACGTTTAAGTTGTTTTTTAAGTTTTAAGATCTGCTGATCAATATGTCTCGTTTCTTGCTCTTTGATAGTTTCGCCAGGTCCTCCACGTAATCCAAAAACACCAACTTGTTGTGCGAGGTGAATTCCTTTTCCAGCAAGACGTGATTTTCTGTATTGAAGCATGGCGATTTCAACTTGGGTTTTACCTTCTGCCGAATGTGCAGACTTTTCAAAAATTTCCAGAATAAGTTGTGTGCGATCAAAAACACGACAGTTTAATAAGTCACTCAAATTGCGTTCCTGCTGAGCTGTAAGTGGTTCTGAAATAACAACTTCTTCTATGTTGTGTTTATTGCAATATTCCTTTAATTCTTCCAATTTCCCTTTGGTTAAAAAATGGGCAGGATTAATATCACGGAGCTTGATAAAGAGGGTGTGCTCTGCCTCAATTTCATTGCTATGAGCGAGATTAAGAAATTCTTGGAAATATCCCTCAATATTTTGAATTTTATTATAGGGAGCCTGAATTCCCAAAAGAAGAATTTTAGGAACAGGTATGGTACTTTCTGCTTTTCTAGTCATTTTTACCTTAATTTAAATTTCTCACTCGAACTTTGTAGATCACGCAATTAAATACTCTGGGGACTTTACGGACAATATGAAATTTTGTCAAGATGGTGTAATGCATTGCTCATGATCGTGTACGGTATCACAATAAAGCTCTTGTAGGTTAGGAAGCCCATTAAATATATTTTTAGGTAAAGAAGTTAGCTGATTATCATAAAGCCAAAGCTCTCTTAGATTAGGAAGATTATTAAATATCTTTTCAGGTAGAGAAGTTAGACGATTACGATAAAGATTAAGATCTAGAAGATTAGGAAGATTATTAAATATCTTTTCAGGTAAAGAAGTTAGCTGATTGTTAAAAAGCTCAAGCATTTGTAATTTAGGAAGATTATTAAATATCTTTTCAGGTAAAGAAGCCAGCTGATTATCATCAAGCCAAAGCTTTCTTAGATTATGAAGATTATTAAATATCTTTTCAGGTAAAGAATTCAGCTGATTGTTAAAAAGGTAAAGCCTTTGTAATTTAGGAAGCCCATTAAATATATTTTCAGGTAAAGAAGTCAGCCGATTGGTAAAAAGATAAAGCTCTCTTAGATTATGAAGCCCATTAAATATATTTTTAGGTAAAGAAGTTAACTGATTATGATCAAGATCAAGCTCTACAACATTATATTTAGCAATATATTGGAAAAATTCCTTTAACTCTTTGCTTGATAGTGATCCAAGATTATTAGAAATCAAATCTAAACTAATCCATTGTTCTGGGTGGTGTTGTTGCGCTGTTTTCTCTAGTGCATTTAAAACTGCCTGCTTGAACTGATCAAAGGTAGGATAGCTGAGTCTTTGGTTCGAAAAATTTATTTTTATTCTACCTTCCCATAATGATAGTTCTATTGCAGCTTTCAGTTGTTTTTTTTCAAGTTTATTCCATAGAACTTGCCTTGCTTGTCTTGATGTTTGCGCCAAACGCACTAAATCGCTATCAGATAATAGTGAGATAATCACGTCTTGCTCATATTTAGATAATTTAGCAAAATTTCCTGGCAAAGTTGGAGTCTCTTCCATTGCAAATAATGCCTGACCAAAACATGCGAGTAAGGCGAGGATAATTATGAGAGATTTTGTGTATTTAATTTGTCTTTCCATTTTTATCCTCATTTCTTATCAAAATATGATTTTTATATTGGTTAGTTTTCTTCTAATTGATTGTTTTTCGGTATCACTCAGCTGATTGTTAAAAAGCTCAAGCATTTGTAATTTATGAAGATTATTAAATATATTTTCAGGTAAAGACATCAGCGGATTGTCAGAAAGATCAAGCTGTCGAAGATCATGAAGATTATTAAATATCTTTTCAGGTAGAGAAGTTAGACGATTACGATAAAGATGAAGATTTAGAAGATTATGAAGCTGATTAAATATCTTTTCAGATAAAGACGTCAGTTGATTATCATTAAGCCAAAGCTCTCTTAGATCATGAAGATTATTAAATATATTTTCAGGTAAAGAAATCAGCTGGTTGTGAGAAAGAGAAAGCTCTCTTAGATTATGAAGATTATTAAATATCTTTTCAGGTAGAGAAGTTAGCTGATTGTAAGAAAGATGAAGTTTTCGTAGATTATGAAGATTATTAAATATATTTTTGGGTAAAGAATTCAGCTGATTGTAAGAAAGATAAAGCTCTCTTAGATTATGAAGATTATTAAATATATTTTCAGATAAAGATGTCAGCTGATTGTCAGAAAGATGAAGCTCTATTAGATTATGAAGCTGATTAAATATCTTTTCAGGTAAAGAAGTCAGCTGATTGTCAGAAAGAGAAAGCTTTCGAAGATTAAGAAGCTGATTAAATATATTTTCAGGTAAAGATGTTAGCTGGTTGGAAGCAAGCCAAAGAATTATTAGATTATGAAGATTATTAAATATATTTTTGGGTAAAGAATTCAGCCGATTGCAATAAAGATAAAGTTCTCTTAGATTATGAAGCTGATTAAATATCTTTTCAGGTAAAGAAGTCAGCTGATTGTC
>SOKE01000034.1 GCA_004375875.1 Candidatus Babelota bacterium | reverse complement strand
TATCAATGATATTCGCCTCTTTGTTAGTAACAAGATTGAATTTCTTAAGCAATTTTAAGTAATTCATGTTAGCAAGAAAGCGATCATTGATTTTGTCATAAGAAAGGATCAGTGATGAAAATACGAGCGGCAATTATTCCAGCAGCAGGAATTGGTACCCGTTTTTTGCCACTTACCAAAGCAATTCCCAAAGAGATGATTCCCCTTATTGATAAACCTACTATACAACACGTTGTAGAAGAGGCTATAGATGCACATCTATCAGACCTTTTTATTGTTATTGGTAATAACAAACAAGCAATTGTTGACTATTTTAGTTCTCCTTATGAACATGCTGATTTGCTTAAAGAAAAAGATAAGAAACGACTGAAAGAAACATTAGAGAATCGAATTGCAAAGGCAACTATTCGCTATCTTGCCCAACCTAAACCCCTCGGGCTTGGACATGCTATTTTAATGGCTCGCACAGTTATTGAACCAAATAGCTATTTTTCTGTGTTGCTCCCGGATGACATTTTAGTTGGTACTGAACCTGCTATCGGCACAATGGCACAATTAGCGAAGCAAAATAATGCAGCAGTTATTGCCGTACAAGAAATTCCACAGGAAAAAATTTCAGCATATGGCGTTATCAGCATTGCTGAGCAGCTCAATCATGACCTTTATGAAGTAAGTTGTCTGGTAGAAAAACCAAAGAAAGAAAATGCACCTTCCAATCTTGCAATTGTTGGCCGCTATATCTTGCCACACAAAATAATCGCAATTTTGGATTCTATGCAAGGAAACTCCGGAGAACTACAATTAACCGATGCTATTCAGAAACTAATTGAAACCGGTGAAAAGGTACTTGCATATAAAATTCCACATAAACGCTTTGATACCGGTACACCACACGGGTGGCTAGAAGCTATTGGTCATTTTGGCTTAAATGACCTTCGCTAGTTACCAGCATACAGACTATTAGCTTCATGTTGGTCCTTTTCAGACCTTTCTAAGATTAGGGCGGCATTTTTTTGAAAATTCTCTAAATCCTGAAGCTTACTTTGAAGGCCCGCAAGCGTATTTTGAGTACTTTCACGAGTTGTTCTATTTTGCGTATCCCACTGTTTTACTTTTGTCCTTATATCTTGATCTACTTTTTTTCTATGTTCTTCAAGGTATTCTGCGACGCTTGCATGCTGATCATATAATTGCTGCCTAACCATCTCTCCCATAAAAGTCATAATTTTTTGGATGTCCTCTTGGTTTTTCAGATTTTCTGGTATGCTTCCTCCTTCTTTCAATCCTTGATATATATCTCCCAAATAGGCAAGAAGATCATTTTTTTCTTCAAACCAAGTCTCCAGCATTTGCTGAAACTTATTTGTCAATTCTTGGCAATCTTCGTCAGAAATATTTGCTCGATTCTGACTTGTTGCAGGATTTACTAATTGCTCCTTGAGTTCATCAAATTGCCTCCGAAGATCTTTTGCTTGATTTACAAAGGTGGGATCAATTCCTACTTGAACTGGTATTGGGCTTGATTGATCGGAAGAATATTTTGGTTCAGAAGAGTCAGTTTTCTTCGAGCGCTTAAAGGGCCAATGATTAAAGGGCCAAAAAACTACCTTACTCCCAACCGCCACCAGCGTGCCAACTGCAGCAACAGTGTTTGCCGTGTTACGAAGGTCCTCGCCCATTTCCTTGGTGCTCAGTTTTTTGTCTGAAACATTTATTACTTTTGGTAACTCATCATTTTCGATTAAAGTCTGTTCTTCTAAAATGGCTTCTTCTTCATTTTTAGCGCGTGCAAAATAATCAAATGCAGCAGTAGTTCCCATACCACCCAATATTATTTTGATTAGTTGTTCATAAAATGCCTTTTTGTTCATAGTTTTTGTATCTTTGATGTCCTCTTTTTTAATGAAAAGTGGCAAACTAATTATTCCTATAATAGTTGCAGCAACAAGAGATTTTCCTGCAAAACGGGCACACATTCCTACTGCGCTGTTAAAGGGCCTAGTTTCGTGAGTATGAACAAGTGTTAATATCGGTAATAAAATGCCTATTATTCTTTTATGTGGTGACATAATTGAGATTCCTTTCTTTAAAAGAGATATTAGTTCTTCCATAAAAACAGATTACACTAAAATTACTCTTTTTTAAAGGGGTTTAATAACTATTTCATTCTTATTATGTTCGTGTTCGTAATTTACAGCATCAAAAAACTGTCCTTTACTTGGGTATTGCTTTTATTTCCGAGATATCGTTTTCCAGTACTTTTAATTGTAAGCTAAAAGTTGCAAGTTGGCTTGCAAGGTTTGTCGTATCATCAGGAGATGATCGCCTAATATCAGCACAAAAATTATCTACTATTTTTTTGAATTTTGGTTCAAATTCTTTAAATTTTTCTGTTAAACAAGCTAATCTTATACTAAATTCCTCAAAGGTTATTCCTTTTATTTCGGTTTCATTACCAGTGAGTTTTTTTACCATAGAAACTATAAATGCATCGAGTACGTGCATAGATGTTTCCCGGTATACCGCATTCTTCTCCTGAATTCTCTGCTCGATCATTTTAATTCTTGTTTCAAGGTTAGGTTGTTCGGATGTTTTTTTTGATTTTTTAAAAGGACTCGCTAATCGAGAGAAGGCAACAGTACAAAAACTACCAAGACCAGTAAAAACTGCAGTTCCTAATAGATTGTTCAACGGATGTGAGCCTGAAATAGTTTTTGTATCTGTATCTACTTTTGCAGGTAACGGTTGTAATTCAATTTCTTTATTTTCTTCTAATAAAGAAGTTTTTTCTTTGCCTGATAAAAGTGAAAATGCAGTATTTCCTATGCCTCCTAATAATGCAACTTGCAGCATTTTAATTAATGATTGTTTTTTTATTGTTTTTGAATTTTTATCTTTGTTTTTGATAAAAAAGGGCAAACTAACAATTCCTATAATCGTAGCAGCAGCAAGAGATTTACCTGCAAAACGGGCACACATTTCAACTGTACTGCTCAATGGGAATGATTTATGAATATTTGTGAGTAATGTTATTGATAATGCAACTCTTATTATTTTCCTGTTCAGGATTAACCTGTTCATAATTTAAATTCCTTTCTAAAAAGACCAAATTTTTTTATTAAACTTCCCAGAATACCCCATGGTTTTTAAACCTGGGGATGAATGGGCAAATTGTAATAGCGCATGAGCAAGCCGACGGCAAAGTCGGAGGCTTAAGGGATGCGCTGAAATTTCAAGAAACAATAACTTCGAAGTTTTACATTATGAGGCCACGGCTTTTAAGCCGTGTGAGGTTCACTTCTTGAGAAACTAAAGAAAATCAAACAAAAAAGCAATAATTACATCAATAATGTATCTTACTTAGCTATTTTCTTTACCTTTTACTTTTTATATTGATATTTAAAGTTTTCATTCATTATAATAATTACTGATGGAATTTAAACAGTAGGATAAATTTGCGAAAAAACAACATGAATAAATTAATGGGTGAAATATTTTGCATGGAAATGATGCTGCGAGAACCCAAATAAAGTTTATAAAAATGAGGAGAATCATGAATTATAATGCAGTTATGTCGGTACTGCTTTTTTTGCTTTGCGTATGCCATTATTACTGCTTTGGCGAACCAGGATGCATGGATAACAGCTGGCATTTAACCCAATCATATGATTACAAAGAATTTCATTATGTGAGCACCTCTGATGGTGGCTATTGTCGTTGTCCATGCAGCAAATATATTGCACAATATGGAAAGCAAATTTCTCGTGGTAGATGCCCTGTATGTAAGCATTATCGTATCCCCCAGCCAATTATTATCATCAATAATGCATTAGAAAAATATAAGCAATATCAACAAGTTCATGATCGTGAGTTTAAAAGGGTAAAGAAATACAAAAATTTTAGAAGAAAAACAGCTAACAAGAAGATAGACAAAACAACCTTGGCTGCTCTGAGAAAATTAACTACTCACCCGCGAGCTGTAGTAACGCAATAAATAACCTTAAATCACAAGGAGATAGTATGAAAAGATCACAAATTGTAGCAATAATTAATGCAGGAATTTTATTAAGTACTACCTGTATTGGACAAGAAAAAGAAAAACTACCGACTTTGGATGATTGCCATAGGCTAATCGTAGGAGCACATACCAGGGCCTTTAGCAAAGAAAATCTGCTTTCAACACGGGTGAAACCGGACGAAAAGAAAAAGTGGGATGAAATGATGAGTGAAATCAAAGAATATATTGCTCGTAATGATCCACAATTGATGACAAAATTTAATAAAATTTCCAAGGTTAGTAACAATCTGTTTACTGTACTTGAACAAAATTATAAAAAAAATATATTGGGAAATTTGCCACCTTATTATTATCCTTCAATAGAAAAAATACTCAATCAGTTTAATTTCAAAAAGGAGCTTAAAGAGATCCAAAAAATACATAAAGATCTCAAAAAGAAGCCACTTCTTTTTAAAGAACCTAAAAAAATAGCAGATGCACGTCAATTATTATATCTGCTAACGCTGTATATTGAGGCTACTATTGGGAAAGTATTTAATGATCTTGAAAAATTCAAAAGACTCAAAAAATAAACATGAAGGGAATTTCTAATTTTTATGGCTCAGTACCGATTACTTTTTCCTTTTTTTGTTTTAATAATTCATCATAATAAAACAAATATAATCCTATAAAAACGCATACTGCTGATATTCCGTAGTGCCATCTCATTACTTCATGAAAAAAAATCCATCCATAAAGACTTACAAAAAGAGGGCCTAAAAAATCAGCAAAGGTTAAGAAGGTAGCTGAGTATTTTTTTAATAAACGCAAATGCCAATTATGACAAATAATATTGCTTAGTATAATAAGGACTGCAAGCCATATAAGAAAAAAACTTATCCCGTGAATGGGAGTATTATTTTCTGTATAGGGAAGTAAAAAAATTTGACAAGGCACTAGAAATTTTTCGTCGTCTTTTGCGTGCTAATCCAGAAGACAACCAGGGATCGCGATTCAATATTCTAGCCATAAGGCTAGGACTTGACATTGAGGAGTGGGAAAAACCTTTTGAAGTGTCAATTAACGGAGAAGTTGCTGGATTAGATGCTACTAAATTGCAAAATTGGTTCAAAGAGAATGCCCAAAAATTTCCCGAAGACTTTCAGTGGTTAATAAATTTGCACGAAAGCGAAGAATCATAATACCTTGTGCTGTGATCAAACAAGTTCCATACAAACAATGATTAATTTTTATATCGCATAAAGAATGGTAATACCGCATCAGGATTAAGGGATATCGAATCAATTCCTTGCTTGATCAAAAAATCAGCAATTTCTGGATAATCTGATGGTGCTTGTCCGCAAATACCAATATAACGTTTATTGCGATGGGCACCTTCAATAGCCAGAGCAAGCATACGTTTGACTGCAGGATTACGCTCATCAAAAATACCTGCGAGCAATTCTGAATCACGATCAACGCCGAGAGTTAACTGTGTTAAATCGTTTGAACCGATAGAAAAGCCATCGAAAAGCTTGCTAAATTCATCAATTAAAATCACATTAGAAGGAACTTCACACATCATAACCAGTTCAAGACCATCGTGAGAGCGAACTAATCCATGTGATGACAGGGCATCGACTACCTGCTCAGCTTCTTGCACCGTACGTACAAATGGGACCATAATGCGTACATTTTTAAGGCCCATTGTCTCACGCACCAGTTTAAATGCTGCACATTCAAATGCAAATGCCTCTTTGTACAGTTCATGATAATAACGAAAAGCACCACGGAAGCCCAACATTGGATTTTCTTCTGTTGGTTCAAAATACTGTCCACCAATTAAATTGCGATATTCATTACTTTTAAAATCAGAAAGCCGTACAATAACTGGTTTTGGATAAAAAGCTGCAGCAATCATACCGATGCCTTGCGCTAACCGTTCAACAAAGAAATCATGCTTGCTTGGATAAGCAGCGGTAAGTTCATTAATTTTTTTTCGTATCTGCTCATCTTCCACCCGTTCAGGATGAATAAGCGCCATGGGATGAATTTTGATATCATTATTGATGATAAATTCAATGCGTGCTAACCCAACACCTGCAACTGGTAAAAAAGAAAGGCTAAAGGCACTTGCTGGATCGGCAATATTCATCATTACTGAGACTGGAACTTCAGGTAATTCTTTCAGTTCTGTTTCTGTTACTTCAAATGGTAATGCTCCATCGTAAATATATCCAATCATGCCGCGACTACAATCCATCGTAATAGTATTTCCCGTTTTTATACGTTCAGTTGCATGCTCAGTTCCTACAATTGCAGGAATATTCAACTCTCTGCTAACAATCGCAGCATGACACGTTCTTCCTCCTCGATCGGTAATAATACCGCCGGCCCGTTTCATGGCAGGGACCCAGTCAGGATCGGTCATTTCAGTAATAAGGATTTCTCCTTTTTGTAATGCTTCACTTTTTTGTGCAGATTCAATAATACGTGCTTTTCCTGAAACAATATGTTGCCCAATACTTTGTCCATTAAGCAAAAGATGTTTTTGTAATATACGTTCATTAGTTTCTACAAGTTGATACCGAACAAGCATATCGCGCCGCCTGATTGCATGTACTGTCTCAGGCCGTGCTTGTACCACATAAATCTTGCCATCAATGCCATCTTTTGCCCATTCAACATCCATTGGTAGCCATGCGCCTTTGTGCTCGGAATAATGGCGCTCAATTACATCAGTTGCCTGTGCAAGTTCAACTATCTCTTCATCATTAAGTGAAAAATGAACTCTTTGATCGTGCTTAACCGGCACCGTTTTTGTTGGTTTTTTGGGATCATCGGTATATACAATCTTAACCTGCTTATCACCAAGCGATTTGCGGATAATAGGAACAAACCCTTGCTCAAGTGTCGTTTTAAATACCACAAACTCATCAGGATTTACCAATCCTTTGACTAAGGCTTCGCCCAAACCAAAGGCCGAGTTAATAATAATTGCCTTATCAAATCCAGTTTCGGTGTCGAGTGAAAAAGTAACGCCTGCACTAGCCAGATCAGAACGTACCATTTTTTGTACTCCAACAGAAAGTGCAACCCTGAAATGATCAAAACCATGCTCAACCCGATATGCAATTGCACGATCGGTAAATAGTGAGGCCATACATTCTTTACAGCACAAAATAACGTTATCAGCACCATGAATATTTAAAAATGTTTCATGCTGCCCTGCAAATGAAGCAGTGGGTAAATCTTCTGCTGTAGCTGAAGAACGTATCGCTACGTCAACATCTTTCTGACCGTACTGTTGTGAAAGATCCTGGTATGCTTTTTTGATTTGATCAACTAAATCATGAGGCATTGTTCCATTTTTAATAAGTTCTCGAATTTGTTTGCCAACTTTTTGCAAACGTGCAATGTCTGAAATATCAGTTAACTGCACCATAATTTGTTTCATGCGATCAAGCAGCTTATTATGATCAATAAAGTGCCAATAAGCGGGCGCTGTTACTGCAAAACCGCTTGGTATGCGAACTCCTTTTGCACTCAGTGTTGATATCATCTCCCCGAGCGAGGCATTCTTGCCGCCAACAAGTGCCAAGTCAGCAAGCACTAACTCTTTAAATTTTCTAATATAATCCATAACTACCCACTTTCCTTTAGAATTTAATTTTCCGGTTCCTTTTTAGCATACTCAGCATATAGCCAATTACAAATATTTTTTCTGTTTCCTATTGGCATAGTTGCAAAAAAAGTGTATATTAAAGTATAACTTTTAATAACGAGAACTTCGAGCTCTGAAATAGGAGGCCTGTTATTCATTTTCCCTTCAAAAAAAAAGCTAAGGATGAACTAATTTTAATAGATCTTTAGGTAGTTTTGTTTTATTGATATTTAGTATCAACGAATTTTTGATTAAAAAGTGTAGAATATTTTTAAAAACCGTAACAAGTTATTTAAAATTTTTATGAAACAATTTCTCAAATCAACCACTATTTCTGTTGGCCTTGCGGTTTTTTCCATGCTTTTTGGAGCAGGAAATTTGATTTATCCAATCCTCGTTGGCATGACAACCGGCGATAAGCATATCATTGGTATCATCGGATTTCTTTTGACCGCTGTTTGTTTGCCTATTGCAGGCCTTATAACTATGATTTTTTTCAATGGTAATTATTATGAATTCTTTAACCGCCTCGGTAAAATTCCAGGGAAAATCTGCGTTTTTTTGTGCATGCTTATTATTGGGCCGGTAGTAGCAATTCCACGTATTATTACACTTTCACATATCATGATAGCTCCATTTTTGCCTATTGAAATGCTTCGGACTATTTCACTTTGGTCATCATTTATTTTCAGTTGTATTTTTTTGGGATTTACTTTTCTGGGGTCTTATAGAAAAAGAAGAATTGTAAACCTTCTTGGCCATTTTATTAGTCCATTGCTTTTGATTTCATTGCTCATTATTATCATTAAAGGTTTTTTTACAGCCGAAAGTACCTTTGCAAATCCTCTTACCGCCTTTTCTATTTTTAAAGAAAACCTCATGCGTGGCTATGAAACGCTCGATCTTTTCGGAACTATCTTCTTTGCTTCGATCATTTTGGCAGCTATTGCCCAAAATGGTTTTCATAAAACAGATATAACCAATAAACAACGGGCCATTATTGGCCTCAAGGCAGGTATTCTTGGAGGTTCAATTCTAGCGTTCATTTATGCTGGTATTAATTATCTGGGAGCTTTTCATGGTAGTGGTATTGTTTACGACAATGCAGGTGAACTATTTCGTGAAGTTTCATTTAAAATTTTTACTCATTATGGTGCTATTATCATTAGCATTGCAGTAGCTATGGCTTGCTATTCAACTGCTATTACACTTGCGGCTGTTATTGCCTCATATCTACAAAGAGAAATTTTCAATAACAGAATAACCTTCATTCAATCACTCATTATTGTACTGCTTACGTGTATACCACTTTCGACAGCTGGCTTAAGTACAGTACTTCGTTTAACTGGAGGACCTATAAGCTATATTGGTTATCCTGTGCTTATTGTATTAACGTTTTTGAATTTGGCTTATAAACTATGGGGCTTCAAACCGGTTAAAATTCCAATCCTGCTCACATTTATTGTTATGTTTATCTTCTACCTCTTGTAACATGTGTAATGCAATGCAGAATGGAAAAAAATGGGCTTGTAGTTAAATATGAAAAGATTAGGCAATTATCAATTGACGTAATAAATAAGCACTATTATTCTATAATATATAACTTATGGAAATTTGTTGTAAATTATTTTGATGCCCTATTATAATCTTATGAGGGATGGATATGAAGGTACAAATAAAAAAAAGATTAGCTATTTCTTTTCTTATATTAAACATAACGACAGTAGGTCTTAATATTACAGGTACAGCAAACGATCCAATATCCCCTTTAATTGCTGTCAGCAACTATTTCAATGCAAAATCCCTAAGAACAAAAGGCCTTATAATTACCAGCTTGCTCGTAATTTTGGCTCCATGGATCAATCATAAATTATACATACAACATATAGATCTTCGTTCAAAAATGAAAAAACCCGCAAATGGATTGTCTGAAAAAATTAGTCTAAAAAACCTTATGGAGCATATGAAATACATTTATTATAAGTTTTCATCTTATTTGGCATATCAAGACGAAAATGGAGATTGGCAGGGGCCTATACCAACATTTGACCATAAAATAGAAAACATTAAAGAAACCTTAAAGGCATTGAAGAAACATGCAGACGTAATCATCTTTTTTGGAGCCATAGCGTATATAATAAGGAATTCTGAAATTTCAGAAAGTTTACTTAAACTTGTATTAGATGTTATTAAATGAGGAAGGTGAGCCGTGGTTTTGCTTTTTTGTATCTATCAAATTATTTCAACCTAGAAATAAAGGTATGCTATATCACAATGATATGTTTTATATACTAACCTCAAAAAACAATAGGAGTTTACATGTTTAACAAAAAGGCTTTACTGCTTGGTTTGCTTGTATCATCAGCATCCTGTACTGTCCATAGTTCCGTTGTTTTAAATTTTCCTATAGTTTTCGATCTAACTACAATGTCTCTTTGCTATCCTCTGGATGCCAAATCAATTATCTCCAGCAAAAAAACATTGCTTATTGGCGGCGTAGTTGTTGGTGGTGCTATTGCTGCCGGCTTTTTTTATCACTATTTCTTTGTACTTACATTGCCAAAAGCCGAGCAATTGTGTCATGAGATTACTGAATATGTAAAATATGTAACTTCTCATTACCAACGTGAACTTACTTTATTAGAAAAGAGTAATGATTATGAAGAACAAAAAGCAGAATTGCAAAAAATTATTGCGGAGTTTAATAGTGAATCTCCATTTCTCACCTATACAAATACTATTAAAAGGGATCTTTCCAAATGTGAAGTCTATGAAAAACAGTTTAGTCGTGGGATACCGCAGTTAAAAAAAACAATGGATAAGCTGATTGAAAAAGAAAAAATTGAAGTAATAGAAGAAAAACAGGAAGAGCTGCAAGGAGAGATCAATCGTTATAAGGCAGTATTAAGTTCTATTGCTCAACTCAGTGAAATGTTACATGCATTACGGTATAAACTGCAACGCCTAGTCAATTATTGTGTCCAATATGACGCATATAAACAGGAAATGATACTAGATAGGCTCCAAGCAATAGAGACTCAATTAATACTGAATCGTATGAGTAATTCTAGATAGATTTATATCTACACAAAAGTGTATATACCCACAGCAGATTATTTATACTATGCTGCTCTAGTTATTATTTTTATAATTTAGCGAAAAATTACAAAAAATATTATGAAATGAATGGATGTTTCTGACGTTCTTGACGTTTTTTTTCGTACAACGCTTGAATGATTTCATCCAGTTGTCCTGCCAATACAACATCTAAGTTTTTGAGTGTTAAGTTGATTTGATGATCAGTTATACGATTCTGTGGAAAATTGTAGGTACGCACCTTTTCAGCACGCATACCTTTTCCAACCATTTCTTTGCGCTGTTTTCTTCTTTCTGCCTTCTCTTGTTCCAGTTTTGCTGCAAGTAAACGTGATTCTAAAATTTTCATCGCTTTTGCTTTATTTTTATGCTGAGAACGCTCATCTTGGCAGGAAGCAACAATTCCTGTAGGAATATGGGTAATGCGAACTGCAGAATCAGTCGTATTAACATGTTGTCCACCAGCACCACTTGCACGGAATACATCGATGCGTAAATCATTCGGATCTACTGATAGATCAACATCTTTTGCTTCAGGTAAAACAGCTACGGTAGCTGTTGAAGTGTGAATACGGCCAGAAGTTTCTGTTGCTGGCACACGCTGTACCCGATGAACACCAGATTCTTGGTTTAGATGGCCATAGACATTTTTGCCTTTGATAAAAAGAATTACTTCACGAAATCCACCAAGATCGGTAGCACTAGAACTTTCTACTGAAACGTGCCAACCTTTTGAAAGTGCATAGTTGGTATACATTTTTAACATATCTGCTACAAAAAGTGCTGCCTCTTGTCCACCAGCACCAGCGCGAATCTCAAGATAGACTGAACGGTTATCAAGTTCATCGGGTGGAAACAGCAGGTTATTGAGCTCTTTTTCCAGGTGTTCACGTTGTTTTTCAAGTGCTTGTTGTTCCTCTTTACACAGCTGCACAAAAGCTGCATCCTCACTTTCAGCTGCAGCCTCTTTTGCTTCAATTATCTTTTTATCAAGCTCATCTAGCTCAGTTTTCTTTTTTAGAATGGCCGAAAGATAAGCATGCTCTTTCTGAAACTGATGCCGTGCAGTACCGGTCAAAGCGGGTTCTGCTAGCTGGCTATTTAAATCTTCATAGCGTTGCTTAATAGCTTCCCAAGATACTTTTGTCATTATTTTTAAGCAGACTTTTTCTTGATTTTTTTATACCGCTTCTCGAATTTTTCAATTCTGCCAGCAGTATCGATAAACCTCTTCGCACCAGTGAAAAAGGGATGACATTGTGAACAGATAGTAACCTTAAGCTCCGATGAGCTAGAACGCGTTTTGAAGGATGCCCCACAGGCACAGCGAGCCGTCACTTCATACAGTTCTGGATGTAAATTTTTTTTCATAAAATTAGTTCCATATGTTATGTATAGAAAAATTAAGGTAGTTTAAAACTATTCTTTCATAGTATTGCGCAAAATGAAGCTTTTGTAAAGGGATTATTAGGGGGAGGAGGGTCTAGGACGGTTTTGTACAAACTTTGTTCATTGATAATTTAATCCTTCATGGTTTTTATTTCTGTTTCATAATACTATTGTAATTATAGGAATAAATTTCCTACCTTCAAGAAAAGTGTATAAATCAATTCAGGAGGCTTCTTATGGTTACATGTCGCCTATTTCTTGCAATCAGTTTTATTGCGTTAACTTTTTTTACTACTATTATAAGTCAAAAAGATATTATAGCCTTGCATTTAAAGTTACTTAGCCATAATGCTACGACACAACATATTGTATCTAGTGCAGTTCAAAATGCTCTCTCTCTTAGCCGGACGATAGGAATAATAAATGGAGCTTATTTAGCAACCAAGGCATGGACGCTCGCAGCATGGGGTGAAGAAATAGCTCAAGAAACCTCTGGTCTTGGTAATATCACAACAAAATTAGTCGAGAAAATAAAGAACAAGATGAAAATTAACCTTTCAGCTGAAGCACTCAGGCAATTAGTAGATTTAGCCACCGATCCTGAACCAAATAAAGATGCCCTAGAACTTATTAAGACGATCAAGAAGCGCTATCTTCTTGTTGGTATAAGTGATCAAGATCCGCTTGAACATGAGATCTATGTAGAAAAAATGAAAAAAAAGAACAACATTGATGTTACATTATTGTTTGATCAATTTGTCATAATCTCTGCTAACAATGATAATGACGATCAAAGAGAGAGTGGCCTTCAATGGCATTCAGCTCCCGAACCTTATCCTTCAGAGCCCTTTAAAAAAGCTATAATTGCAGCCGCACAGAGTACCAATCATATGCGTATTGGAGGTGGTACTATAGCAGTCATCGATACACCTGAAGGGCTTGCAAAATTGGCCTCCTGCTGCGCATAAATAGATTCCTGTACCGCCAAAAACGTATTTACAATAACCTGTTTTTTCGTTATGTTGAAGGTGTTTTTTATTTATACCTGCGCGGGAATAGCTCAGTTGGTAGAGCATTGCCTTCCCAAGGCAAGGGTCGCGGGTTCAAGTCCCGTTTCCCGCTCCAAATGTTTGTTATGATGCTGCTGTGCAACGTTCTATTTCTTTGAGCACTGCCCCTTGTACCATATTTAAGATCGTATTGATATGTCTTTTATCCCCTTCAAAAATAATGCCTTTATCGGGACAGAGGATTATTTTAAGATCATAGTCTTGAATAGTAATAATCTTTCTTCCCTCGCTGAATTGTATAGCTGTTTTATATGTTTTTAAAGCTTCGATACGTCCAATAATTATATTAAACAGATGCGTTGTCCCTATAACATCAAAGAGACCTAAATTAATAGATACTGGAGCAGCTTCTTCTTTTTCCTTCGACTCTTGGTAGTAAAAACCTATAGAAAGCATTATTGGTGTTGCTATGGTGGTGAGCACAATAACGACCACGGCAATAACATATTGTTCTGATGTGATAATCTTTGTACCATTCAAGATAGTTGCAATAATAAGACCAACCTCCCCACGTGCTACCATTGAAGAACCAAAAAGATAGCTCTCTAGAACAGTCCAACCAGGCTCTCCATTCCTTTTTATCCAGTTACTTAGTCCGGTTGCTACAAAGCATCCAAGCATTTTCGTAATAATGGCAATGAGAAACAAAAGAACAACAATGCCCCATTGTGACAAATTGAGAAGTTTAATATTAACCTGTAGTCCTATCGAACAGAGAAAAAGGGGTAAGAGTATAGCATTTACGAAAGGAGAAAAAACCTTTTCAGCAGAATGGCGAGTATCACCCATTCGATGGAATAATCCTGCAAAAAATGCGCCAGTTAAACCTGCTAACCCACCTACCAACTCAGCCAGCGCAAAATAGAACAACATGATTCCATTGGCAACTGGGGCAACAAGATGTGAAAATCGCTTTTGATGAAGCCATTGAATAAGCGGACGAATACCAAAATATCCAGCACCAACAATAATGAAAAATGCTATCAATAGATAGGCCAATGTATTAAATAATCCAACGCACTGTCCAGCTCTTACTAACTTATTAATCGGTCCCAAAAAACACAAATCTATGGCAACAAAGAACAGTGAAAATAAAATAACTGCAAAAATATCATCGATAATAGCAGCTCCCAACGCTGCCTTCGAACTTTTTAAATGCATCTTATTTTGTGCAAAAAGCATTGCAACCGGAATCGAAACACTCGTTGCTGAAAAAATGAGCCCAAGTGCTATTGAACTGTGCAAACTGTAATCTGGACCAAAAAACCAATGAGCTACAAATATGGTTAGTGAAATAGGCAAAAGTGCTCCCAGGATACCAGCAATTGTGGTAGGTAATCCAAGCTTGAAAATATCTTTAATATTAGTTTCATGACCAGCAATCCAGAGCAGATAACTAACGGTAAAACTAGATGAAAGTAAAATCACAAAGAACAAAAAGAGGTCAGATGAAGCAATTGCATAAAATTTTCCTGTAATATTATCAATCATTTGGACTGGTTTAGAAAAAAAGTGAATAGCTGCAATGTTAATACCAGAAGGTCCAAGTAGGATTCCAGCAATGATTTGTCCTGCAACTACCGGTAAGCGCAATGCCTGCTTGAATAGTTTTCCACATACAACTGTCCAAAGTAAGAGCAAGCCAATAAAGAGAGCAAATTTAGCAATAAATTCAGCGTTAAGAGCGGCTTCAATTAAGACTCCCTGAGGAATAGATAGTGATTGTGCATAAGTAGTGCTTGCTCCACTTAAAATAGATGCTATGAGACACCAGATAACTTTTTTCATTGATTTTTTCTTTCACTATACTTAAAAAGTCCTATTATTATCAGTTTATATACAAAATAATGAAAAAACAAAAGAAATAGGCCGTTTTTTAAGTTAGAGATAGGAAAGTAACACTAAGTTGATAATTTATGTACATTTTCGGAGTACAAAACTGAATGTTATGACTTTTGTGTATATTTACTTATGGATTTGATGATCGAGACTATCTTACCCTTGCGCAAAGCCTCCTTGTTTTTCCCGGTTCAAAATTTCAAGAAGTATTGGATCATCAATTTCTCTTCAATCACTTTTTTGTGATAAAATAAAGAAGAGTTATAATAAAATTTTAGTGATGTGTGGAGAAAAAAATGGCAAAAACTAACCGTCGAAGTATTCATGTAGTTTTTTTAACAGCCTTTTTACTTTTGATTTCATCGTGCGCAGAGAAAAAACTACACGCGTCATTGTCTTCATATCAGAAGTGATCATGGAGTTCGAGATCATCTTCCCCGTCTTACGGCGGCAGCATAGTTAAAACAGAAGAAATAAGTGTGCCATGACTCATCGGTAGAACTGTATTTATTGTCAAAAATAAAGTAGTCTGCGAGTGCTTCCCGCACTCGCAAAAGTTCTTTAAATCGTTTTTTGTTTTTTTGATCCGCAATTGTCAGATCCAAAAGTTCTAGTGCTCTTTCAAATGCCTTTCGGCTGTATTTAACATTCCCTTTTTTCTTCCATTGAATCGTTCTTTCAATATCTGTTCCCACGTTTGCCAATTGTTCGATAAGTGAAAGCTCAAACCACCGACCTGATGAAAGGTGTGTGTGTATTATCATTTTATTATCAATTTGGTAACGATACTTCTTATTTTTTCTCGTACCTTTTGGTCTTCAACATAACGACTTCTATTCCCTGCTGAAGGACGAAGATTAATCATTGAGTTGAATTCAATCCAGTTTGCATTTCCCATCATTTCTGGATAGATATTTATTCCCCAAAGATGTTTTTGTTGAGATCCATGTTCCAACAACAGACTTTCTGCATCAGCGTGAAGTTCAGAATCTACTGCCATAATCTCTTTTTCAATATCAATGACCGCTTTTACAAAATCTCCAAACATCTTCTCTGCCATGATTTTAAGTTCTTCGATTGAAATTTTTTCATGTACAATTTGCACAACATTCCTTTTGATTTGTAATTGTTTTCTTAGCCTTTGCATAAAATAAAATTCTGCATGACAGTTCCTTGTTGATTGTACTATGGCCTTCTTTTTTGATATTAATTTTTCTATTTCACGTCATACAAAATCTGGTATATGCTTATTCTCTTCATTCTTTGGTTTTGGATTATTATAACCCATTTCGAAAGAACTTTTTATCATCTAATTTAATTTTCGGATAGCTCTAAATAATTAGTGAGAAATAGGAGTTCCACATGATCTTTATTTATTTCTGTTACCTGGTAATAGGATTATTGTTCCATAATCCTATTATTTCCTATGAAAAAGAACACCTTCAGCATGAATGTGGAATTGCGGTAGTTCGTTTATTAAAGCCACTTTCCTATTTTCAAATTATCTATAATGATGATGCTTGGGGTTTGCACAAGGCATGCTTGTTATTAGAAAAACAGCGAAATCGTGGTCAGGATGGGGCGGGTCTAGCAATTATTAAAGAGCCACCATCACTCACCGCTATAACACAATATCGTTCTACTGCATCTAATGCATTGGAAGATCTTTTTAGACAAATTAATGAGGAACTGGCTTACAAAAAATTAGCAGGAATTCTCTATCTTGGCCATACCAGATATGGCACCTATGGTGCACAGGGTTTATCTTTTACGCAACCAATAGTTCGTAGGCATAATGCTCCTGCGCAGACTTTTGCCTTGTGCGGCAATTTTAATATGACTAATATTACTCAATTAAAGGAATACCTGGCGACATGGGCTACTATTGATAAAAGTTCTCCCTCGGATACTAAAGTTATTAGAGATTTGCTTGCATATTATCTCGATGCAATAGGAGTTAATGATGCTTTACCATTAATAACAGCACTTGAACGTGCGGCAATGCATTGGGATGGTGGTTATGTCTTTGCTCTTGCAACAGGATCCGGTGATTTACTTATTGTACGTGATCCAGCTGGTATTCGTCCTTGTTTTATTTATCAGGATTCTGACGTTATTGCAGCAGCATCCGAGCGCGTTGCATTGATGAGTACGTTCAATGCAGACATACAAACCATTCACCAATTGCCGCCAGGCCAAGCACTCTTAGTGACTGCTGATGGTCATATTTCATATCATCAAATAGTACCAGCATTACCTACCGCACAATGTAGCTTTGAACGTATTTATTTTAGTCGAGGCAATGACCCTGATATTTACCAAGAACGCAAGGATTTAGGAAAAAATCTTGCTACACGTGTATTGCAATCTATTGAGTATGACATTGAACACTCAATATTTACATTTATTCCTAATACAAGTGAAATTGCTTTCATAGGACTTGTCGAGGAAATTAAAAGACTAATTACTTTAGAAAACATCACAAAGTTATCTAAAAAGATAATGCATAGTGAAGTTACCCATGATGATCTGCATTCTGTTGCACCTTCTATACGTATAGAAAAAATTATTAATAAAGATCAATTATTGCGAACTTTTATTACGCAAGAAACGAATCGGTTACACCTTATTGCTAATATTTATGATGTTACACACAATGTTGTTACTCCTCATACACGACTAGTGGTTTTGGATGATTCAATTGTACGTGGTGCTACCTTACGAGAATCGATTATCAAACAACTGATAATGCTTAATCCAAAAGAAATTATTATTGTCAGTTCTGCACCACCTATTTTATATCCTGATTGTTATGGTATTGATATGAGTCAAATAGGAAAGCTTATTGGATTTCAAGCAGCAATTGCGATTGTAAAAGAACAACAGCGAGAAAAGCTTATTTATGAAATTGCCCAATTGTGCAAGCAACAAGAATCTCTTTCTTCATCTGCTCTGGTGAATTATGTTGCACATCTTTACCAAAATATCAGTCAAGAAGAACTCGAAGAAAAAATAGCAGAATTAGTGTCTCCCAGCGATACTGTATGGAATGGAAAAATAACTATTATTTATCAAACTATTGATGGGCTTCATAGGGCTATTCCAGAACATACCGGCGATTGGTATTTTACGGGAAAATATCCTACGCCGGGTGGTTATCATGTTCTTAATACGAGTTTTTTGCAATGGTATTGTAAATTGCCTGATCAACGGGCATATTAATCTTACATATTCAATATTTTCTTGAAGGAAAAAATGAAAAAGAGCATTGTTTCTACTTTTATTATTATGCTTATACTGCCTTTCTATTCCTTAGCAATGAATATTGCAATATTTTGTTCAGGTAATGGCAGTAACTTTCAAGCTTTAGTTAATAGTGTCAAAAAAGGAGAAATCAATGCGCATATTGCTTTAATGGTTTGCGACAACCCGGATGCATATGCCTTAAAAAGAGCTGAGAATGAAGAAATTAAAAGTCTGTTGGTACAAACAAAAGCTAAGTCTAAAGATGAATACGAAGAAGAAATTATCAAAAATCTAGGGCAAGAAAAGATAGGTTTAATTTGTTTGGCAGGATATATGCGTTTACTCAGCCCTCAGTTTGTTCAAAAATACCGCAATAAAATCTTAAATATTCATCCGGCACTTTTGCCCGCTTTTAAAGGTCGTTACGCCATAAAAGATGCCCTCGATTATGGAGTCAAAGTTTCTGGCGTAACCGTTCATTTTGTGGATGAAAAGATAGACAATGGTCCGATTGTTTTGCAGGAAGAAGTTCAGGTTTATGATAATGATTCTGAAGAAGCATTGGCTGCTCGAATTCATCAGATTGAACATCAGCTTTATCCCCGAGCAATAAAATTGTTTGTTGATGGGAAATTAAAAGTTGAGGGGCGTAAGGTAAAAATTGAGCCTGAATTTAATCCCGTGCAGCAATTTAACGGGATAGCAGGTTATTCAAGTTTTCCTTGTAAGGGTTACTTTTTTTCTGTTAGTTGATGAGTAGATGATATACCCGAATAGGTGGACAATTTTGAAGAATTGTTTTCGAATCTATTTGGTAAAGTTCACGTAATTTTTTTAACCTACTCATTTTTTCTTTATGATCATTTTGTGCTTGCTTTTTTAGAAATGGCTTTTTCAAATTAGCAATTCCAGCAAAAGAAACGTAAGAAAATATACCACCAGACTTAATAATATTGAGCAAATGATCAATTACTTTATTCATAAAGGATTTTTCAAAAGAAACAAAGGGAAGGGTACAAATAATAAAGTCATACTGATAGCTCGGTTGCCATTCTGTAATTGAATTGCAATGAATTGAGACATTTTGATAGTTGCCAAATTTTTCTTGTAATATGGTACAGAAGTCAGGAGAAATTTCTATAATATCAAGGTGATCACTATGTCTGAGATATTTTACAATAACTTCTGTAAGGCTTCCTGTGCCAGCACCAACTTCAAGTATATGAATTGGTTGTTCGTGATGACTCATTATTTGTTTTTTGTAATATTTTATAATCTCTTCCCCAACATAAGAAGAACAGGGAAGAATTGATCCTACCTTAAAAGGATTTTTTACAAAACCTTTAACGAACTTTGTAATATCACCTATGTTATTTGATTTGATTTGGTGAGTTAAAAATAAGGTTGCGATCAGAGGAATAAACAATACTGGTGAGCGATAATTTTTCATTGGTTCTCCATAGAAGTCGTTTTTTTGTATAATAAAAAAGAAATAGAAGGTATTAGTTTAAAGATTTTGTTTAATTGAGGCAAGAATTGAGGTTTTTATAGTAGAGTTTGAAAAACTGAGGAGCCATAAATGAGAGCAGTAGTACAACGAGTTGATAAGGCTTTAGTAACAAGTAATGGGAGAGATATTGCTTCAATAGGACGTGGCCTTTTAGTTTTTGTAGGTATTTATGTTGATGATACTGAAGCTGATCGTGATTATATAATCAATAAATTACTCAAACTTCGGATATTTCCTGGAGGAAATAAAAATATCGATAAAAGTATCATTGATATCAAAGGAGAATTATTGGTGGTATCACAATTTACGCTTTATGCTGACTGCAGAAAGGGGAATAGACCGTCATTTATACATGCTATGTCACCGGATAAGGCCGCCATTTTTTATGAATCATTTATTCAAATGTGTAAAAATCTTTATCCACAGACTAAAAGTGGCATTTTTGGGGCAACGATGAAGGTTACTCTTGTTAATAATGGTCCTGTTACTATTATCCTTGATAGTAAAGATTGTTTGTAAAATAACCGAAATTTGCTATATTAATTTAAATAATGTTAGGTTCTTATCATTGGGTTTCTATTTATAAAATCATTGTGAATCGATGGAGTTTTATGATTAAGATTAATAAAAATAAGATTGCCTTTTTATCTCTCTTTTTACTTTTTTTCTCGTGCTCATTGTTATCGGCGATACAGTATCAACTGCCGCGTATTAATGAAGCTGCTATAGAAGAACAGGTTTTAAATATTGAAAAAAACTTTAAGCGAAATAGTGTCTTACGTTATGTCGTTCTGGGAACAGGATCTGTTGTAACTACTGCTGTTACTTCTTATCTATTACATCATTTTTATCATTCGTGGATTGTTTTGCCAAAAGTTCTAGAAGATATTGCTAAAGATTTTCAGAAGCTTATAGAGAAAGTACGCCAGTCATCTGATACCGATAATACGCCAGTTACCGTTGGTGCTATCAGGCCATTTTTAAATAAGATAGAAGATTTGCGGAAAGTATTAATAGACAAACTTAAAGGTCTAAAAAGTGAAGAATCGTCTTGGATTTTGCAAACAATTGGGTCTGCTCTTTTGATGAATTTTCTTTCTAATACAATACAGAATTGTCAGAACGTTTTTAAGAATAGAGATTTTAAATGGTTTATTAATACACAGACACATGTCGGTTCATTTATGGAATATGAGGATCAAGAGAGTGAAAGTAATGAGCAATTCACTGGAGGGTTGTTATTGCAGGAGCTCAAGATTAGTGCAAAATCATTTGATGAACTGGAATTTCCAGATGATTCGAAAAAAGGAATACAAAATACCACAATGCTCTGCTCAGTATGTTCTTCGTTGATCAAGGAGTTGATAACTATTGTTGCCTTCATGCGCTATACTATCAATACAAAATTAATTTCTTCTTCATTTAAATCTGATGCAGAATGTTTTGAGTACTATTTGATTGAACATACAAACAGATTTTGCCAGACTATTGAGCACATTATTGCAAAAAAGATAGATCAGCCACAGCAAAAAACGGAAGCATATACGATGGTAATGAAATATGTTGCTGATATAGAAAATACAATTATTGGTTTTGTACGTGTAACAATTGAGGCTGCTGTATAGTTTATTAAGCCTCGCTTCTTACATTTGATCAAGAAGCGAGGTTATTTATTAGAGCTTGTTTTAAAATTAATTGCTTCATGCCGGCATGGAATAATAAATTATAAATATATTGCGTGCCCAATATATTTAATACAAGGGAATAAAGGTTGGATTTCAAAATTTCTCTAAGATCTTTTTTATTCTTTTTATTCTCTTGATATAAACACTACGCGTTATGAAATTGCCAGAAACATTTTTCCCACAAAAAAGAATTACTGCTAAGGATAAATTTGAAAAAATTATGACATCTTTAAGAAAGTGGAAGTCTATAGTTATTCATTTTGAAGATATTTTTTTATGAATGGGATGCTTATAAGATTCGTCGTTTTTCAATTATTGATGAGTATGACTTAAATAAAGAGACTAAAGAATTATATCTATGTTAAGCAACTTAAAGACAATTTTTATAAAATTATAAATTTTGAACAATATAAACAATCATATAAAGTATCGGCACGTCTATATGAAGTATTAATAAAGAGTTTTAAAGAATAATGAGTGGACTATCAATATACAATTATTGACAAAAAAACTTACGTTTAGAAAAAGAAAAACACAAAAAGTTATTATCCATCAGATGTATAAAGTACTAATAGTCAGCATTGTATCAAGTTCTTGGATAAATTTTTTACACAATATTCTAGAGGATTTCACTAAAGAGTCACATGCCAGCTATCAGCGTTCTCATCTGCACCTCTATCATCTTTTGCTGCTGTATAAAGGTTTTTCGTTTGGTATTTCCAATTTTTTAATAGATTTGCTATCTTTGGATAGCTTATCTCAGCATAGTCCAAGGGTGTCCGGCCAGACTCATTAGCAGCATTCACATTTGCACCTGCTTCAAGTAATACCCCTACAATACCAAGGTCCTTTAATTGCCCCTGTATTATAGCTTTATGCAAGGGCGTAGAACCATCTTCCATAGCAGCATTCACATTTGCACCTCTACTAAGAATCAACTTTACAACAGCTTCATTACCATATCTTGCGGCCACATGCAAGGGTGTACAATCTTTCTCATCAGCAGCATTCACATTTGCACCTGCATTAAGAAGCAAATTTACAGCAGCATCATTACCATGGCTTGCAACCGCATGCAAGGGGGTTTCACCCTTCGTATGTCCTCTTGTTATAGCAACATTAACATTTGCACCTCTATCAATAAGCAAATTTCCAATAGCTTCACAACCATCTCTTGCAGCCCCATGCAAGGGCGTAGAACCATCTTTATCAGCAGCATTAACATTTGCACCTGCATCAAGAAGCAACTTTACAATAGCTTCATGCCCATTCCATACAGCCTGATGCAAGGGCGTATCATCATAATTATTTTTAGCATTAATATCTGCTCCTCTATCAAGAAGCAAACGAGCTATAGCTTCATGACCATTTATTGCAGCCTTATGCAAGGAAGTTAAACCAGTCTTACTAGTAACATTCATATTGGCATTTCTATCAAGAAGCAACTTTACAATAGCCTTATGGCCGAAAGATACAGCCTGATGCAAGGGCGTAGAACCATCTTCCATAGCAGCAGAATTAACAGATGAACCTCATTCAAAAAGCTAATTAAGAAAA